>CAYGGX010000061.1:0-14126 GCA_964349585.1 uncultured Actinotalea sp. | reverse complement strand
GGCACGGACCTGGGCCGGCTCCTGCGTACCCTCTCCGGGTTCCTGCGCGAGGACGTCAGGACCCGAGGTGAGCTCGAGGCCCGGCAGAGCTGGACCGTCAATGCCGCGCGGCTCGCAGTCGCGGCACCCTGGCTCGTCCTCGCCTCCCTGTCCACCCGGCCGGAGACGGCCGCCGCGTACGACACCGCGGCCGGCGCGGCCGTGCTTGTCCTCGGAGGTGGCAGCACCGTCGTCGCGTACCACCTGATGGTGCGGATCGGGCGCCTGCCCGAGGACGCGCGGGTGCTCCGGTGAACCCGGCGCCAGGGACCCTCGGGGCGGTCGCCGGTGCGATCGGAGGAGTCGGACTCTGGCTGATCGCGTGGTGGTTCGGCGCGCGCCGCCCCAGGCTCGACGACCGGCTCGCGCCCTACCTGCGCCCCAGCACTCGGCGGGTCGCGCTGGGCGACGGAATCGCGTCGTCCCCGTTCCCCACCATCGAGCGGCTGCTCGCACCGGTGATGCACGACGCCGTCCGCCTCGTCGAGCGGGTCGGGTCACCTACGGCGGACCTGCAGCGCAGGCTCGTCCGGGCAGGGCGCGACGCCGGCGTCGAGCAGTTCCGCGTCGAGCAGGTGGTTGCGGCGGTGCTCGGCATGGCGGCCGGGCTCGCGCTCGCGCTCGCGGCGGTCGCCGGTCGCGGCCTCAACCCGGTGGCCGGGGTGACCCTCGTCGCGGCGGGCCTGCTGACCGCCCTCGTCGTCCACGACCAGCTGCTCAGCCGGGAGGTTCGCCGCCGGGAGCAGCGACTGCTCGCCGAGCTCCCGACCGTCGCGGAGCTGCTCGCGCTGGCCGTCGCCGCGGGCGAGGGCGCACTCGGCGCGCTCGACCGGGTGGTCCGGTCCACGCATGGCGAGCTGACCCGGGAGATCGGCCGCGCCCTGTCGGACACCCGCTCGGGCACCCCGCTGACCACCGCCTTGGAGCGGATGGCGGACCGGACCGGGCTCCCGAGCCTGTCCCGGTTCGCCGACGCCATCTCGGTGGCCGTCGACCGGGGCACACCGCTGGCCGACGTGCTGCGGGCTCAGGCGGCCGACATCCGCGAGGCCGGCCGCAGGTCCCTCATGGAGGCGGGCGGGCGCAAGGAGATCGCGATGATGGTCCCGGTCGTCTTCCTGGTGCTGCCGGTGACGGTCGTGTTCGCCGTCTTCCCCGGTCTCAGCACGCTCCGCCTCACGCTCTGATAGTCCCGACCGATCAACGCATGGAGGAGCAGTGCCGAACCAACCGGAGCCACGCCACGACGACCGCGGGGACGTCCCCGGCTGGGTGCTGGTCACCCTCATGACGGCGGGGCTGGTGCTCGCCCTGTGGGCCATCGCCGGCCCGGCGCTCTCCGACGTGTTCACATCCGCGATTGCCCGTGTCACGTCCTTCGGCGGCTGAGCGTACGCACCGCGCGCGGCACCCCCGCGAGCCGATCGGCGCGCTCCGGCGCGAAGGCGAGCGCGGGTCCGCAGTCGTCGACTTCGTGCTGATCGGGGCGCTGACGACGATCCTGTTCGCGGCGGTCATCCAGCTCACGCTCGCGCTGCACGTCCGGTCCACGCTGGTGGACTGCGTCGCGGAGGGCGCCCGGTACGGCGCGCTGGTCGATCACACGCCCGACGACGGCGCCCGGCGGGCAAGGGAGCTGATCCGGATGTCCCTGCACCCGTCCTTCGCCGAGCAGGTGACCGCCACCGTCGTCGTTCGCGACGCGGTGGAGATCGTCGAGGTCACGGCGACGGCCCGGCTGCCCCTGGTCGGTCTGCTCGGTCCGGGCGGGAGCCTGACCGTCGACGGCCACGCGCTCCGGGAGCCCGGATGACCCGCCGCCCATCACTCAGCGACGACGACGGATCCGCGATCGTCGAGTTCCTCGGGGTCGCCCTGCTGCTCCTCGTCCCGGTCGTGTACCTGGTCCTGGTGCTCGGCCAGCTGCAGGCCGCGGCCTTCGCCACCGAGGGGGCCGCGCGTCAGGCCGCCCGCGCGATGGTCATCGCGGACGACGAGGCATCCGCGATGGAACGCGCGACGGCCTCGGTCCGGATCGCGCTGGCGGACCAGGGCTTCACCGACGCCCCCGAGCGGGCCATGACCGTCACCTGCCCGGCGGGCTGCCTGACGCCCGGCGCCTCGGCAACGGTCACCGTCGCGATCGACGTCGTCCTGCCGGGTGTGCCGGCCTGGCTGCACGACGCCGTCCCCCTCGCGATCGGCGTCGAGGCGACGGCGACCGCGCAACGCGACAGCTACGTGGGGGCCGGATGAGGCACGACGACGACGGCCAGGTGCTGCTGCTGTCCATCGGCTACGGCGTGCTCGCGCTGCTGCTGGTCACGGTCGTGGTCTCGGCGACCAGCGTGCACCTGGACCGCAAGCGGCTGCTCGCCACCGCCGACCTCGCTGCGCTCGCCGCGGCCGACGCCATCGACGTGCCGGCCTACTACGCGGGCACGCCGGGACCGGAGGATCCGCTGGTCCGGCTGACCCCGTCGACCGTCCGCGCCGCGGTCGAGGAGCACCTGGCCGCGTCCCCGGAGGCCGCACGGCTCACCGACCTGGCGATCGTCGAGGCCACCACCTCCGACGGCCGCACCGCCCGGGTCACCCTGCGGTGCGTGGCGCAGGTGCCGCTGATCAGCTCGGTCACCGCGCCCTGGGCGGGCGGGATCCCGCTACAGGTCACCGCCCAGGCCCGCGCGGGCTGACCGGACGGGTAGCCTGATCGGTTGTGGCTACCGACTTCCCCGCCGAGCTGAGCGCCCTGCGCGCCACGCTCGGCACCATCCGCGCGGTGACGGACCCGGACGCCCTTCGCGCCCGGATCGCCGAGCTGTCCGAGCGGGCGTCGGCCCCCGACCTGTGGGACGACCCGGACGCCGCCCAGAAGGTCACCACCGCCCTGTCGCACGCGCAGAGCGAGCTCGAGCGGGTGGCCGGCTTCGAGCGCCGGATCGACGACATCGAGACCTACGTCGAGATGGCGATGGAGTCCGACGAGGACGACCCGGAGCGGGAGTCCACCCTGGCCGAGGCCGAGCGCGAGCTGATCTCCGTGCGCCGCGACCTCGGCGCCCTGGAGGTCCGCACCCTGCTGTCCGGCGAGTACGACCAGCGCGACGCCGTGGTAACCATCCGCTCCGGGGCGGGCGGCATCGACGCCGCCGACTTCGCCGAGATGCTGCTGCGGATGTACCTGCGCTGGGCCGAGCGGCACGGCTACCCGACCCAGGTGCTGGACACCTCCTACGCCGAGGAGGCCGGCATCAAGTCGGCGACCTTCGAGGTCAGGGCCCCCTACGCGTTCGGCACCCTGTCCGTCGAGGCGGGCACGCACCGGCTGGTCCGGATCTCCCCGTTCGACAACCAGGGCCGCCGCCAGACCTCGTTCGCCGCGGTCGAGGTGATCCCGCTGATCGAGGGCACCGACCACATCGACGTGCCGGAGAACGAGATCAAGGTGGACGTGTTCCGCTCCTCGGGCCCGGGCGGGCAGTCGGTGAACACCACCGACTCCGCGGTCCGGCTCACCCACATCCCCACCGGGATCGTGGTGTCGATGCAGAACGAGAAGAGCCAGATCCAGAACCGCGCCGCCGCGCTCCGGGTGCTCCAGTCGCGGCTGCTGCTGCTGCGCCAGGAGGAGGAGCGGGCCACCAAGAAGGAGCTGGCCGGCGACATCAAGGCCTCCTGGGGCGACCAGATGCGCTCGTACGTGCTCCAGCCGTACCAGATGGTCAAGGATCTGCGCACCGAGTACGAGGTGGGCAACCCGTCGTCCGTGTTCGACGGCGACATCGACGGCTTCATCGAGGCCGGCATCCGCTGGCGCCGCCAGCAGGCCACCCGCTAGCCCGACGATGTCGTCGTCGCCGTCCGCCTTCCCGCACCGAGCGTGCCGATCCGCAGATCGCCTACATGTGCGCAAACGCGGCGCCAGGGATGTACTCGATTCGCGCGGATGTAGGCGATCCGCGCCTGCGCCCGACGACGACGTCGTCCACCCTTTCGTCCCCAAATGGGCCCATCCGGGCACGCATCGCCGCAGGTGAGGCCCGTCACGCTGCGGCGTGTCCGGCGCTGAGCGCCGTTTGACCGTGCCTAGGCTCGCAAGCGGGGTGCAGTTCCCCAGGCCGCATACTGCCGTCCGCCAACCCGCGAGGACCCATTGATCCGCTTCGAGGAAGTAACCAAGGTCTACGCCCGAGGTGCCCGACCGGCCCTCGACGGCGTCGACCTGGAGGTCGAGCGCGGGGAGTTCGTGTTCCTGGTCGGCTCCTCCGGCTCCGGCAAGTCGACCTTCCTGCGCCTGGTGCTGCGCGAGGAGCGGGCGACCGCGGGCAGGGTGTTCATCGCCGGGCGCGACCTCGCGACGATGTCGTCCTGGAAGGTCCCCCGCCTGCGCCGGCAGATCGGCACCGTGTTCCAGGACTTCCGCCTGCTGCCCACCAAGACGGTCTTCGACAACGTCGCGTTCGCGCTCCAGGTGATCGGCAAGCCCCGGCACCACATCCTGACCACCGTCCCGGACACGCTCGAGCTGGTGGGCCTGGGCGGCAAGGAGAAACGGCTCCCGCACGAGCTATCCGGCGGTGAGCAGCAGCGCGTCGCCATCGCGCGCGCGTTCGTGAACCGGCCGGCGATCCTGCTCGCCGACGAGCCCACCGGGAACCTCGACCCGACCACGAGCGTCGGCATCATGCGCCTGCTAGACCGGATCAACCGGACCGGCACCACTGTGGTGATGGCCACGCACGACGACGAGATCGTCGACCAGATGCGCAAGCGCGTGATCGAGCTGGACGAGGGTCAGATCGTGCGCGACCAGTCCCGCGGCGTCTACGGATCCGATCGCTGAGGGGGCGGGCATGCGACTCCGGTTCATCCTCGGCGAGATCGGCCACGGCCTGCGCCGCAACCTGTCGATGACCGTCTCCGTCATCCTCGTAACGTTCGTCTCGCTGACGTTCGTCGGCTCCGCCGGCCTGCTCCAGATGCAGATCAACGAGATGAAGGGCGAGTGGTACGACCGCATCGAGGTCTCGATCTTCCTGTGCCCGTCCGACTCCGAGATGCCAACCTGCGCTGGCGGCGAGGCGAGCCCCGAACAGATAGCGGCCGTCGAGGCCGCGCTGGCGTCCGACGCCCTCGACTCGTACGTGGAGACGGTCTACTTCGAGAGCAAGGAGGAGGCCTTCGGCTCCTTCCAGGAGCGGTACTCGGGCGAATTCTGGGCCCAGTCGGTGACCGCCGACCAGATGCAGGCCTCGTTCCGGGTCAAGCTGGTGGACCCGGAGCAGTACGAGGTGGTCTCGGACTACTTCACCGGCACCCAGGGCGTCGAGGAGGTCCGCGACCAGCGGGAGATCCTCGAGCGCCTGATCCTGGTGCTCAACCGCGGCAGCCTGGTCGCCGCCGGCCTGGCCGCCGTGATGCTGCTGGCCGCGGTGCTGCTGATCACCACCACGATCCGGCTGTCGGCGATGAGCCGGCGCCGGGAGACCGAGATCATGCGCCTGGTCGGCGCGTCCAACCTGTTCATCCAGCTGCCGTTCATGCTCGAGGGCGCGATCGCCGCCACGATCGGGGCCGCGCTGTCCGTCGGCGGGCTGTGGCTGGGGATCCGTTACCTGGTCCAGGACTGGCTCGCCGAGTCCGTGCAGTGGATCGACTACATCGGGACGGACGCCGTCTGGGCGGTCGCCCCCGTGCTCGTCGCGATTGCGATTTGTCTCGCCGCGATCTCATCCGTCGTGACTTTGAGCCGATACACCAAGGTGTGAGGGCGATGACTGAGCACGCGAACCGCACGCGACCCAGCCGAAGCCGGGCAGGAGCGACCCCCCAGGGAGAGGCCATGGGCCGCCGTCGTGCCGCCGTGGTGGCGGTCCTGATGGCCCTCGTGACCACGCTGATCGCCAGCGTCGCCATCGCCCCCGCCTCAGCCGACGACCTCGATGACCGACGCCGCAAGACCGCCGCCGAGCAGGCCGCCGTCAACGCCGCGATGGAGCGGCTCGAGGCCGAGCTGGAGGGGACCAGCGCGGACCTGGTCCAGGCGCTCGCCGATCTCGAGGGCATCAAGGTGGCGGTCGGGATCGCCACCGAGGCGCTCGCCGCCGCCGAGGCCAGGCTGGCGGAGCTGCAGCGCGAGGCGGCGATCATCGCCGAGCGCCTGGCGGCCGCCGAGGCGCTCGAGGCATCGATCACCGAGCAGATCGCCGAAGACGTCGCCCGCGCGGAGCAGATCAACGTCGCGATCGGCCGGATGGCCCGGGACGCGCACAAGGGCGACCTGGCCGCCTCGGCCCTGTCCGCGCTGCTCGACGCGCAGAGCACCGACGACTTCGCCGCGCAGTCGGCCCTGGCCGACACCGCGCTGCGCACCCAGACCCAGGCGCTGCGCGAGCTGGAGCAGACCAGCGGCGTGAACCGCAACCGTGAGGCGCGGCTGGCCGCCGTCCGCGAGGAGATCGCCCGACTGAAGGTCGAGGCCGACGCCAAGGTGCGCGAGGCCGACGAGGTGCGCGTCCAGGCCGAGGCGCACCGGGCCGAGCTGGTTGCCCTCGAGGCCGAGCAGCAGGCGAAGACCGCGTTCCTGGAGAGCAAGAAGGCGGAGTTGCTGGACCAGCAGGCCGAGTACGAGGCCCAGCAGGCCGCCCTCGCCGCGAAGCTCGCCGAGATCGTCCGCCTCCAGGAGGTGGAGCGACGTCGCCAGGAGGCCGCGGGCGGGAACCCCGGCGGGACCAACCAGAGCCGTCCGCTGGGCTACCCGGTGCCGCCGGTGCCGCACATCACCAGCCCCTACGGCTGGCGCCTGCACCCGGTGCTCGGCATCTACCGCCTGCACGCGGGCACAGACTTCCGGGCGTTTTGCGGGAACCCGATCATCGCCGCGAGGTCCGGCACCGTGCAGTGGGCCACGTACCTGGGTGGCTACGGCAACCAGGTGATGCTCAACCACGGGTACAACAACGGCAAGTCGCTGATGACCAGCTACAGCCACATGACCAGCTTCGCGGTCAGCTCCGGGCAGAGCGTGAACAAGGGCCAGACCATCGGTCACTCCGGGAACACCGGCACGTCCACCGCGTGTCACCTGCACTTCGAGGTGTACGTCGGCGGCCAGGCGGTGAACCCGGTGGACTACATCGGCTGACCCGACGACGGCGCGGGCGCCGCTCGCCCCTTCGCCGCGGTCGCGGCAGGTCGAATTCCGTGCGGGACGACGCCGCCCCTCCCCTAGCCTGAGCGCATGAGCAAGGGACGCACGGTGGTCGCGAGCAACCGGAAGGCGCGGCACGACTACCACATCGATGACACCTTCGAGGCCGGCCTGGTGCTGACCGGCACGGAGGTCAAGGCCCTGCGCGCCGGCCGGGCCTCGCTCATCGACGGGTACGCGACGGTGGACGGCGGCGAGGCGTGGCTGGAGGGCGTGCACATCCCCGAGTACACCGAGGGCACCTGGACCAACCACGCGCCCCGGCGCAAGCGCAAGCTGCTGCTGCACCGACGCGAGATCGCCGAGCTGGCCAAGGAGATCCAGGCGAAGGGCGTGACGATCGTGCCACTGTCCCTGTACTTCGTGGACGGGAGGGCCAAGGTCGAGATCGCCCTGGCCCGGGGCAAGAAGGAGTACGACAAGCGGCACACCCTGCGCGAGCGGCAGGCCGACCGGGAGGCACAGGCCGCGATGAGCCTGCGGCGCAAGTCGTGAGCCGACGGGTTCCGGCGGCGGGCCGCGCCGCGAGGGTGAGCCGACTCGCCCGGGTGCTGCGCGGCGCCGTCGTCGGCGTGGGCCTCGGCCTGACCGCGCTCCTGGTCGCGGCGCCGGCCTCGGCGTCGATCAACGACAGCGAGGACCGGATCACGCGCTACGACCTGGTCGTCAACCTGAACGACGACGGCGTCGCGGACGTCACCCTGGACCTGTGGGCGGACTTCGGGTTCCGGCCCAACCACGGCCCGTACCTGACCTACGTGGTCAAGCAGCCGTTCGACGACACCCGGGACCGCGTGCTCCGGTACAGCAACTGGCGGGTGACCAGCGATACCGCGCCCGACCAGGTCTCCGTCGAGACCGAGGGGCAGTGGCTGATCGTGAAGATCGGCGACCCGGACCGGGTCATCACCGGCGAGCACCGCTACCGGATCTCGTTCCGCGTCGAGGGCTGGATCAACTCGGCGGGCTTCGACTGGCCGGCCGGACCGCTGCCCCAGGACGAGCTGTACCTGAACGTGATCACCGACTGGGGAATCCCGCTGGAGCAGGTGAGCGTGCGGGTGATCGCCCCGGGCGAGGTGCTGGACGTCGCGTGCTGGCGGGTCGGTACCGACCCGTGCGATAGCGCCACGGCGAGCGGCCAGGTGGCCGAGTTCGTCGACCCCGCGATCGCGCGGTACACGCCGCTGACCATCGCCGTCGCGTACCCCGCGGGGACGTTCGGCGTCGTCGAGCCGATCCTGCAGGAGCGCTGGGCGGCCGAGCGCGCGTTCGCCGCGAACCCGGGGACCGGGGTCGGCGCGGGCCTGGTCGGGCTGGTCGGCGGGGCGCTGGTGATCCGGCGGGCGCGCCAGAAGGGCCGGGACGAAGAATTCGTCGGGCTGACGCCCGGGCTGACACCGGTTGGCGACCCGGGCGTGGTCGGCGCGCGGACCAAGCGGCCCGTCACCGTCCAGTTCCAGCCGCCCGCCGGCTTCCGGGCCGGGCAGACCGGCACCCTGGTCGACGAGGTGGCCGACCCGCACGACGTGACGGCCACGATCATCGACCTGGCCGTGCGCCAGTACCTGCGGATCGTCCGGTTGGAGGACGGGACGCGGGACGGCGACTGGCGGCTGGACCGCTCGGACAAGCCGGACCACGACCTGGAGCCGTTCGAGGCGCTGCTGCTGGCCGAGATCTTCAAGAACCGGACCTCCGTGCAGCTGTCGGACCTGAGGACGACCTTCGCCTCCTCGATGGAGCTCGTGCAGACGGCCCTTTACGACGACGTCACGCGGCGCGGCTGGTTCCGCGGGAACCCCCGGTCCGCCCGAGCGAAGTGGGCGGGCCAGGGCGTGCTGCTGCTTCTGGGCGGGATCGGCCTGACGGTGCTGCTCGCGGTCCGGACGCACTGGGGACTGGTCGGTCTGCCGGTGGTCGGCCTGGGCATCCTGATGCTGGCGTTGACCAAGGCCGCGCCCGCCCGGACCGCCGCGGGTACGGCCGTGCTGCACCAGGCGGAGGGGTTCCGGCACTACCTGGCGACTGCGGAGGCCAACCAGCTCCGGTTCGAGGAGCGCGAGGACCTGTTCAGCCGGTACCTGCCGTTCGCCGTCGCGTTCGGGCTCACCGAGCGGTGGGCGCACCTGTTCGCCCAGCTGGCCGCGCAGGGCCGGGCGCTGGCCCAGCCCGGCTGGTACGTCGCCCCGTACCACGGTGCGGCCTTCTGGTCGATGGCCGGCACGCTGGGGCGCGACCTGACCGGGTTCACCTCCGCGGCGACGTCGGCGATCAGCGCGCCCGCGCCGGGCTCGTCCGGCGGGTCGGGGTTCAGCGGCGGCGGGGGTGGCGGCGTCGGCGGTGGCGGCGGCGGATCGTGGTGACGTAGGCGACGTCGTCGGGCAGGAATGGTCGTGACCGACGCGGGCGTTGTGACGTACGCTGGTAGATACCCTGCGGGGCGGGCGCTGCGACGGTTGCGGCGGCCGGCCAGCGGGTTGACAACTGCACAGGGGGTGATCGGTTTCGACGATGGTCGTCGATCCAGGAGAAGCGGGCCGAGGATGTTGGGTTATCTCGTTAACGCTCCCAGCAAACCAATAGGTGCCGATTCCAAGCGCACCGACTTCGCACTCGCCGCCTGAGCGAGTCTCGAAGTCCGTCAGCCTGAGATAGCTCTCGACTCAGTTCCTGGCGTCATCAAGAGAGCCACTGCTCGTAGCCCTCGTCATCGGGGCTGCGGGGACTTCCAGGTGACTGGGCCTGTCGGCGGCGCGTCTGCGCGACTGCCGGGGCCGAGAAACGCGTAGCAGACTGCGCCCGGAGAAGCCCTGGTTCACTGCCGTCGGACGCGGGTTCGATTCCCGCCACCTCCACCCCTCTGACCTGCGGAAACGCAAGTCATGTTGACAGGAAGGTAGCAATCCGTTGACACGGAGGGCTACCTTTCGTCGTATGGCATCGGTCCGGGAGCGTCGTCGCGCCGATGGCACGCGCTCCTGGGCGGTGCTCTGGCGCGACCCCGACACGGGCCGGCAGACCTCGGTGACGTACGACGACGAGCGGGACGCCCGGGTGGCGCGCGAGCTCATCGAGGCGGCCGGCGGGCGGGCCGACGAGGCCGCGCGGATCGCCGAGGGCGTCCGGGTGCCGGGGCCGACCGTCGAGGCGGCGATAACCGAGCACATCGACCTGCTGACCGGGGTCGGGGCCGATACGCGGTCGCACTATCGCGGGCAGCTGCGGGCGCACATCGCGCCTGGCCTCGGGTCGCTGCCGGTGTCCGTGGTGACCTATCGCCACGTGGCCGGGTGGGTGCGCGCGATGTCGGAGAAGGGCCTGGCGCCCAAGACGATCGCCAACGTGCACGGGCTGCTGTCCGCGGCGATGACGACGGCGGTGCGGCTCGGGTACCGGACCGACAACCCGTGCGTGGGCGTGGAGCTGCCGAAGTCGGTGGCGATCCGCGACGAGATGACGGTGCTGACGCGCGACGAGTTCGGGCTGCTGTTGTCGAAGGTGTCTGGGTTCTACCAGCCGCTGGTGCTCACGTTGGTGGCGACCGGGCTGCGGTGGGGCGAGGCAACCGCGCTGACCGCCGGCGATGTGGACCTGTCCGCGCGGCCGGCGACGGTGCGCGTGACGAAAGCGTGGAAGCGCGACGCCGACCGGCACTGGTACGTCGGCCCGCCCAAGACCAAGCGGGCGCGGCGGACCGTGTCGCTGCCGGACGACCTGGTCGACGTGCTCCTGCCGCTCGTGGCCGGCAAGGCACCCGACGAGCTGCTGTTCACCAATACGGTGGGGTCGCAGCTGTCGTCATCGCGGTTCTGGACGACCACGTGGACGCCCGCGCTCGACGCCGCGTGCAACCCACGGCGGGCCGACGGCTCCCCCGACCCCGACGCCCCACGCCTAACCAAGCGGCCTCGCGTGCACGACCTCCGGCACACGCACGCGTCCTGGATGATCGCCGCCGGGACCGACCTGTTCGTGTTGCAGCGCCGGCTCGGCCACGAGTCGATCACCACGACGACCGAGACCTACGCCCACCTCATGCCGGACCAGCAGCGCGCGGCCGCCGACGCGGCGGGCCGCGCGATGAGCGGTCTCACGACAATCGGCGCCGGCCCCTGAGCGATGACGGCTCTGTGGATGACGCACCGGGAGCGTCATCGGGGGTGTCGGATGACGCTCGGGGCTGAGCCGATGACGGAGCCAGAATCGGTCGCCCAGGCGACCCATTCTGGCTGGGTTGATGGAGGGTCTCGTGGTGCGTGACGAATCGCGTTACACTGGTGGCGCTCTTCCGCCCATCATTTGGACGGAGGAGTCCGAGGATCACATCGCCCGGCACGGCGTGACGCCGGAGGAGGTCCAGGAGGCGCTCTACACCCGCCCCCGCTGGATCACCCCGGGTCGCGGCGGGACGACCCTCGTGTTCGCGATGACGGACGCAGGTCGGTACCTCCTCGTCGTCATCGCACCCGCGCACGACGGCGACGTGTACGTCGTCACCGCACGCGACCTGAACGACTCCGAGAGGCGCACGTTCCGCCGGAAGGGACGCTGACATGACCGCTGGCGATCTCGATGCCCTGCGCGAGCACTACGACAACGCCGACACGTCGGCCGAACTCGAGAAGGCCGAACTCGACACGACGATCGTCGGCGATCCCATGGTCGGGATCACCATCCGACTGCCCGCTTCCACGCTCGACGCGGCCCGAGGCATCGCCCGCAAGGACGGCGTCAAGGTAACGGCGCTGCTGCGCCAGTGGATCGAGCAGAACGTCGCCGAAGGTGCCGATGACGAACGACTCGTAAGCGTCGGGGATCTGAAGAGCTTCATCGCGCAGAAGTCGAGAGCGACCGGAAGTGGCTCCAAGACGACCTCGCGCTCTGCGGCGTCGGGCAAGTGGGTCAGCAAGTCCAGCTCGACGCGCGCTCGCACCCCGAGCACCTCAGCTATGAAGACTACGAGGTCCCGAACGCGATAGAGGAGCCATGACCACGCCGATGACGGAGTCGCCGTCATCTCATCGACGCGATGGCTTCACGCTCCGGCCAGCTCCCCGCACTCTAGAGTCCTCGTGACCGAAGCCGACGGACCTCCGCGATGAGCCGGGGAACGTCCTGGCGGGCGGCAGCGATGAAGTCAAGATCCTGAGCGGCCGCCCACCTCCGCCCACGTTCGTCGTCCTGCGAGACGTACATGTCGGCCCCGCGCTCATCGCCGAGGCCGATCATGATGAAGGTGTCCCCGCTCACGTGATCGCGGCCCTCAACGAATGCTTGCCACGGCCCCGGTGATGCCTCGGCACAGCGCCGTTCGATCGCGGCGAGTTCCACATCAGTGAGTGCATCGTCCATGCGGCAATCATCCTCGTTCCGGGCGCACGCTCGGGGCACTGCGAGTGTTGCGCCACCCTCCGAAGGGTCCCAACCGAGATCCCTGCATGTCCCATGAAGGCGTTCGCGGCGGGCGTCGGTGCATCCCGCGAGCCCGGTGCATCAGGGAGGAGTCGCGCATAGAGAGCAATTGAGTGTGCATTTGCTTGTCTTGATAACTAGATTCTGCGTAGTGAACTCTGAGCGTGTGGCGCTGCGACTCGTCGCTCGCGCCCCGATGCGGACGGTACGGGCTCCTGATCTGGCCGGCATCTATGCGTTCCCCGGCCAGGCGCTCGCCGCACTCGCTCTGCGGGGCGTAGTGCATCGCCTCGCCCGGGGCATCTACTGCGCCGTGCCACCTGAGTACGTCGGCGGTACCTGGCGTCCCTCGCTCGAGACCACCAGCGCAGCCGTCGCAACCGCCGTCTACGGCGACCGCGTGCCGATCCTGACCGGGTTCACTGCTGCGCGCGTGCATCATGCACTCCCCCGCGCCATCGGCGTCGGCTACGTCGCCATACCCACCCAGCGACGACCGCTGCGCTTGGCAGATCGCGACTGTGACGTCCGCTTCGTCATGCGCACAGTCGCCGATCTAGACGCAGTCGCCGTGACGACCGAACTTGGCTCGGCGCTCGTGACGACGCCCGAGCAGACGGTGCTCGACCTCGCACGCGCCGACCCCCACGCCGAGGACCTCGACGCCCAGGAGTCAATCGACGCCCTTTGGCCGCAGTGCGACCCAGCTGTGCTCGAGGAACTGGCCACGCGGCAACGCATGCGGGCCACCTACGTGCGGGTGGCAGCAAACCACTGACCACATCCGCCACAATCGATGGGGAGGTAGGCGTCGATGGATCCCGAGGACATGAAGATGGGTGTCTCGCGCTCGCTGCTCGGCGAAGAGTGGCGCTACCCGGTGAACGGTCTCCGCCACCCTCCTGCCGGGGGCACGTCGGGTTGGTACTGCTGGACGGGCGAGCTGTCGGAAGCAGAGGACTTCTTCGTGCCTGTGCACCAGCGGCACATGCTTGCGCGGCTCCCTGACCTGGCTCAGTACCTGGACCTCCCGCCCGGCTCCCGCTTCCTCCTCGCGCCTGACTACGTGGACGTCTGGGACGACCCTTCCCTGCTCGACGTTTGACCGTCGCGTCGCGTCGCGTCGCGGCTCGCCTCAAGTCCGCGAGCGCGCCTCAGAACAGCCGCCGGTCCCCCTGAACGTGCGGCCGACGTCGGTGAGCCCGTACCGACTTCGCGGTCGGCGCGAGCGCCGTCAGGTCCGATGACGCACCGCCCACCGCTCCGTCATCGCCTCCGCGGCCCTCGACCGTGACCAGCGCCACCAGGGCGTCGACGTGCTCAGGCAGCAGCCGGATCCTGCCCTTGGCCAGGCGCAGGTGCGGGATCCGCCCGCGCCGCGCCTGCTCGCGCACCCACCACGTCGACATCCCGAGGGTCTTGGCGACCTCCTCGGGGGTCAGAGTCACGTACTCGGTCA
>CAYGGX010000060.1:8839-14201 GCA_964349585.1 uncultured Actinotalea sp. | reverse complement strand
CAAGCTCGCCGCCCGCGCCCCGGAGGTCCTGGCGAGGTGGGGCGACGTCGTCCTGCCCGAACCCCACCCGTGCTTCGTGGTGGTGAGCGGACCGGTCGCGTCGTGGGAGGTCGTCAGGTGACGCCGACGGCGTCGCCCCGCACGGCAAGGTGCGCCCGCGCGGTCCCGGCCCGGAACGCCAGCGCGGCAAGGACGTAGGTGAGCGCGAGCGCGGCGAAGGTCAGCCGGGACCATCCGGTGTCAGGCAGCGCCACCGCCGCCAGCGCCGCGGCGCCGACGAACGCCGCGTTGTAGAGCACGTCGTAGAGCGCGAACGCGCGGCCGCGGTAGTCGTCGTGGGTGTCCCGCTGGACGATCGTGTCCACGGCGATCTTCGCGCCCTGGACGCCGAGCCCCAGCAGCACCGCGCCGGTGGCGACCACGGCGAAGGAGGGCGTGGTCGTCAGCAGCACCTGGCTGGCCGCCCCCAGCCCGAGGCACACGAGGATCCAGGTGGCCGGGCTCACCCGCTCGTGCGCCAGCGGGGTGAGCACGACAGCCAGGCCGTTGCCGGCGAGCGAGATGCCGAGCAGCAGGCCGAACATCCCGAGGCCAGCGTCGGCGTCGACCGGGTCGGCCAGGAGGTTGCGCGAGATCAGGATCAGCGCGATGAAGTTGGCGCCGTACAGGAACCGGTGCAGGGCCATGACGCCGAGGCCGACGGCCGGGGTGCGGCGAGCGACCAGGTAGCGGGCGCCGTCGGCGAGGTCGGCGACCGTGGCCCGGATCTCGTTGAGGAACGGCGCGGCGCGCCCCTCGGGCCCGAGCTGGTCCCGACCCAGGCGCAGCGCCAGGGCGGACGCCGCACCGAAGAGCAGTCCGGCGCAGACCAGGACGACGCCGTCCTTGACCGGGCCGGCCGGCACCAGCCACCCGATCAGGAACCCCAGCGCCCCGCCGACCACGGCCGATACGGCGCCGAGCGTCGGGGTGATCGCGTTGGCGATGAGCAGCTGGTCGCCCGGGACCACCCGCGGCAGCCCCGCGGACAGGGCCGCGAGCAGGAACCGGTTCACGCCGAGCGCGACCAGCGCCAGGACGTACACCGCCGCCCCGACGCCGACGGTTACGAGCAGGGTGGCGAGCACGGCGGCCAGCACCACCCGGAGCACGTTGCCGTACAGCAGCACCTGCCGGCGCCGCCACCTGTCCAGCAGCGGCCCGACGAAGGGCCCCACCACCGTGAACGGCAGCAGCAGCACCGCGAAGGCGATCGCGACGTCGCGGGCCGTGGCCAGGCGCTCGGGGGAGAAGAAGAACAGCGTCGCGAGGCCGGCCTGGAACATGCCGTCGCCGCACTGGGAAACCAGCCGCACCGTGAAGAGCTTGCGGAAGTCGCGGTGCACGGCGACGACACGCAGGTCGCCCAGGACGCTCACGGCCGGGGCCTCTTCACCGCAGCAGGGTAGCGGTCGGTGGAAGGTCCCCAACCGCCCGCGCGGACGTGGCGAGGCCCCGGGATCAACGGCGCAGGGTGGTCGCCGCGGGGCGAGGATGATGAGGCCGTGACGTTCACCGAGCCCTGGTCGAACACCGCCGCCGACGTCACCGCCAGGCCTAGGGAGCCACCCCGCCGACGGGCTCAGCGAGACCGAGGCGCAGCGGCGCCTCGGTCAGCACGGCCCCAACCAGCTGATCGCCGAGCCCCCCGTGCCCCTGTGGCGGCGGGTCCTGGCCCAACTGCGTGAGCCGCTTGTGGTCCTGCTGCTGATCGCCGTCGTGATCCTGATGATCGCGTGGTTCGCGGAGCCGGCGGTGGCGCTCGTCGGCGCGCTCCAGGTCGCCGTCGTGCACGTGCCGTTCCGGAGTGTCGCGTTCGGCACGCAGCCGCTGCGGGCGGAGCAGTGGCTGGTCTGCGTGGGAGTGGCGAGCGCGGTGCTCTGGGTCAGCGAGGTGCGCAAGCTGGTGGGGCGGTGGGTCGCTCGGGTGCGTGCCGAGCCCTCCGCTTCAGCGCCGCCGGCGTAGGTGCGCGCCGAGGCGGTCTCGTCCGGCTATGCGGAGTCTCCGTAACGCCGGGGGTTACCAGGACTCCGCACAAGCGGGTGACGAGTTTGCGACGCACGTCGAGCGACCTCGGCGCTTTCGTCTCAGCGTAACGGTCGCCATCTGACGGGCGACGGATCCAGGTCACTCGACTGAGCAGCCGGGGCCGCAGGGGCGCGGGCGGCCGTCCCAACCGCGCGACCTGAGGGCCGCGGCGACCTGCGCCGCCGTCGCGCAGGGAGAGACGGCGACGTGCCGCCAGCGGTACCGCAACGTGATCTCGCCGCGTTCCAGCAGCACGGCATTGTCCCGCCAGGTGTCGTCGTCGGTCCGCCCGCCCGGATGCCCGAGGGAGCCGTCGAGCTCGGCGCGCACCCCGAAGCCGTCGTACACGGCGTCGGCGCGGATCGAGACGCCACCGACGACCTGCCGCACCTGCGGCACCGAGAGCGGCAGCCCGTGCCGCCGCTCTACGTCCCGGTGGTAGCGGCGCTCGAGCGGGGACTCGACTCCCTCGGCGACCTCGTTGACCAGGTCCCGGAGCAGGGCTCCGTTACGCACCCGCGTCCGGCGCGCCAACGCAGCCTCGATCTCGTGCAGTCGCGTGCCCGCCCGCACCGCATCGCAGACCCAGCCGACGGCGTCGTCGTCGTTCTGGGCGGCGGCCGCCAGGTCGACCACCGTGTCCCCGCGCCAGGTGCGCTGCGGTTGCCCGGCCGCGGGCGGCATGTTCGTGCGCCGGTGCACCACGATGCTTAGGCTCGGGCGGATGCGCCGACCCTCGGGGATCGACGCATCCACCCACGGCGGCGGCACAGGGCGGAACCCGTGCAGGTGGGCTGCGGACTCGTGGCTCAGCACTGCCCCGGGTCCGGCGTACAGGAGCGCGGCCCACGCCCGCGAGCGCCATGGCACCGGGCCGGAGTGCGTAAGCAGCACCCCGTGGTGGAGCCGCTGCCAACGACCGGTGCGGACGAGTCGGGACACCCATGAGTAGTCAGCTCCGAGCTCCAGGAGCTGACGGACAGTCGCAACACCGCCCTGGCCGTGAGCCAGGCGACCTACGGTCTCGGCGGGAAGTCGCACGGGTCGAGGATGCTGGCCGAGCGTCCTCCGGTGACGGGCGCCCGGCAGCTCTGTGGCGCAGGGAGCCGGTCCGCTCGGCTGTGGATGACCGCGGTTGGTGGGCGATCAGGGGCGGGCCGCGGCTCGTTCCGCGGTGGCTCGGAGCGAAACGGCCGCTATGCGTCAGGAACGCTCCGGACTGACGAGCGCGGGGGCGCTCCAGCCCGTCATCGGAGCGAAACGGTCGCTATGCGTCAGGAACGCTCCGAAGGACTTGACGAAGGGCCCCGGTTGGTACCGGGGCCCTTCGCCTGAGTCGATCGAGGCTGGCGTCAGCCGTTCAGCGGTGCGAGCGCCTGGCTCAGCGCTCTTCCTCGCCGCGGATGAACCGCTCTAGGCGCTCGCGGCCGGCGGTGTCCTCCATCTGCACCGGCGGGGACTTCATGAAGTACGTCGCCGCCGAGAGGATCGGGCCGCCGACCCCGCGGTCCTTGGCGATCATCGCCGCACGCAGCGCGTCGATGATGATGCCGGCCGAGTTGGGCGAGTCCCACACCTCGAGCTTGTACTCCAGGTTCAGGGGCACCTCGCCGAAGGCCCGGCCCTCGAGCCGCACGTACGCCCACTTTCGGTCGTCGAGCCACTCGATGTAGTCCGACGGGCCGATGTGCACGTTCCGCGAGCTCAGCTCGTGGTCCATGTTGGACGTCACGGACTGCGTCTTGGAGATCTTCTTGGACTGCAGCCGGTCGCGCTCGAGCATGTTCTTGAAGTCCATGTTGCCGCCGACGTTCAGCTGGTAAGTCCGGTCCAGGATCACGCCGCGGTCCTCGAAGAGCCGCGCGAGCACGCGGTGCGTGATGGTGGCGCCGACCTGCGACTTGATGTCGTCGCCGACGATCGGCACGCCGGCGTCCTCGAACTTCTTGGCCCACACCGGGTCGGAGGCGATGAACACCGGAAGCGCGTTGACGAAGGCGACACCCGCGTCGATGGCGCACTGGGCGTAGAACTTCGCGGCCTCCTCGGACCCCACGGGCAGGTAGCAGATCAGCACGTCGACCTGGGCCGCCTTTAGCGCGGCGACGACGTCGACGGCCTCGGAGTCGGACTCGTCGATGGTCTCCCGGTAGTACTTGCCGAGCCCGTCGAGCGTGGGCCCGCGCTGCACGGCCACGCCGAGCGGGGGCACGTCGCAGATCTTGATCGTGTTGTTCTCGCTGGCGCTGATCGCCTCGGAGAGGTCGAACCCGACCTTCTTCGCGTCGACGTCGAACGCAGCCACGAACTCGATGTCGGAGACGTGGTACGGGCCGAACTGGACGTGCATCAGCCCGGGGACCTTGCTCTGCGGGTCGGCGTCCGCGTAGTAGTGGACGCCCTGAACCAGCGACGCGGCGCAGTTGCCGACGCCCACGATGGCGACGCGGATCGAACTCATCCTCGCACTCCTCGATCTCTCAATGCTGAGGCGCTGGCGCGCCGT
Organism: uncultured Actinotalea sp.; assembly: GCA_964349585.1. Lineage (GTDB taxonomy): Bacteria > Actinomycetota > Actinomycetes > Actinomycetales > Cellulomonadaceae > Actinotalea. The sequence goes on along the minus strand of CAYGGX010000060.1, from coordinate 9,628 downwards.
CAACGGTGTCCGGACCGGCCGAACGGCCGGGTCCTTCGGTTGCCGCGCGACCCCTGCCGCGCTCGTTGTCGATCAGTCCGTCAAGCCAGCGGACCTCGCGCTCGACCTGCTCCAGGCCGTGGCGCTGCAGCTCGAGGGTGTACCCGTCGAGCCGCTCGCGGGTGCGCGCGGCGGACTGCCGTACCTGCTCCAGCCGCTCGGTGAGCCGCGTCCGGCGCCCCTCCAGGATCCGCATCCGGGTCTCCGCGTCGGTCTGGGAGAACAGCGCGAAGCGCACGCCGAAGTGCTCGTCCTCCCACGACGCCGGCCCGGCGCTGGCGAGCATCTCGGCGAGGTGCTCCTTGCCGTCGGCGGTCAGCTGGTAGACGATCCGGGCCCGCTTGCCGGACAGGGCGTGCGGGGGCGGTGTGCGCGCCGTGTCGCTGCCCACGATCAGGCGGCGCGTGGCGAGCGACTTCAGGCAGGGGTACAGCGAGCCGTACGACAGCGCGCGGAAGGAGCCCAGCAGCAGGTTGAGCCGCTTGCGCAGCTCGTACCCGTGCATCGGCGTCTCGGCGAGCAATCCCAGGATCGCCAGCTCGAGGACGTCAGAGCGACCCCGCAACGCACTACCTCCTCGACGCCCGTCGGGCCCGCCTATCGGCAAGACCCAACGAACTGATGTATCGACTTGATACATCGAGAGTAGGGGTTGGTGCGCCTCGATCGCAATCCAGGGGGCACTACGCCCGACGACGACGTCACCCTGGCTGGGTGCCGGACAGCCGACGACGGCTCCTTCCTGGCGGG
>CAYGGX010000060.1:0-8739 GCA_964349585.1 uncultured Actinotalea sp. | reverse complement strand
ACGACGTCACCCTGGCTGGGTGCCGGACAGCCGACGACGGCTCCTTCCTGGCGGGGGCCGGACAGCCGACGACGGCTCCTTCCTGGCGGGTGCCGGACAGCCGACGACGGCGTCACCCTGGGGGGTTCGGCCGACGCCCGGTGCCAGCCACCACCGCCGCGGCGGCGCGCCTCACCTTGCGAGTCTGTGCAGACCCTGCACGATCGGGCACAGGGTCTTCACGGGCGCCGACCATACTGGACGAGCCGGCACTACGGGTCGGTCCGTACTCTGTTCCAGGGCCGGACGCACCAGGCCTACGACGACGGAAGGCACACCGTGGCAACGGGCAACCCCCCTCCCCCTCGCCGTTCCTCCCGCTCCGGCCCCTCGACGGGCCCGCAGCGCCAGAGCGTGATGGGCGGCGGCGGGGGTGCGGCCCCGCAGCGGCCGCCTTCGTTCCCCGCCACGGGCGCCACGAGGTCCGGCACGCCCCCGGCGGCCCCGAGCGGCCGGCGTGCCGCTGCGGCTGGCAACGGCCGAGGCAAGCCGCCGCGCGGCCGGATCATCGACTACCCGCGGTGGGGCAAGACTGGCTTCCGGCGCTGGATCCCGTCCTGGCGCCTGCTGCTGGGGATCTTCCTGACCGTGGTGGCGGCCGTGCTGATCGTCATCTTCGCCTGGTACTCGAGCGTCGCCGTGCCGACGGCCGCGGACTTCACCGCGGAGTACCAGACCACCACCGTCTACTACGCGGACGGCGTCACCGAGATGGGTTCGTTCGCGGAGCAGAACCGGGTGATCGTCGACGGCGACACCATCCCGGAGCACGTCCGGTGGGCCGTCGTGGCCGCGGAAGACCGCACCTTCTACGAGAACCCGGGCATCGACCCGGCCGGCATCGCCAGGGCCCTCTGGCAGAACCTGCGCGGTGGGAGCCGGCAGGGCGGGTCGTCGATCACCCAGCAGTACGCCGAGCGCTACTACCACGGCAGGACGATCACCGACTACCGGGGCAAGATCGAGGAGGTGTTCCTGGCGATCAAGCTGGCCCGGGCCGAGGACAAGGAAGAGATCCTCGCCAACTACCTGAACACCATCTACTTCGGCCGGGACTCCTACGGCATCGAGACCGCCGCCGAGGCGTACTTCGGCGTCGGCGTGGCGGATCTGGACGTCTCCCAGGCGGCACTTCTGGCCGGCGTGATCCCCTCGCCGAACAACTTCGATCCGCGGGCCTCCCAGGAGAACGCTGAGCGCCGCTGGAACTACGTGCTGGACGGCATGGTCACCATCGGCGCGCTCAGCCAGGCCGAGCGCGACGCTCAGGTGTTCCCCGAGGTGATCGAGTTCACCCGGTCGGACACCTACGCCGGGACTCAGGGATACCTGCTGGACATGGTTCGGCGGGAGATCACGTCCCGTTCGGCCATCACGGATGCCGAGATCGACCACACCGGCTTCCGGATCGTCACCACCATCGACAAGCCGCTGCAGGAGATGGCGGAGGCCGCGATCGCCGTCATCCCGGAGGACAGGCCGGAGAACCTCCGGACGGCGCTGGTGACCCTCGACCGGGAGACCGGAGCGATCCGCGCGCTGTACGGCGGACCCGACTACCTCACGATCGCGCGGAACGCCGTCACGCAGGACGTGGCCCAGGCCGGATCCACCTTCAAGCCGTTCACGCTGGTGGCATACCTGGAGAACGGGGGCTCGCTGAAGTCGCGTTACAACGGCAACTCGAGGGCCCCGGTCGAGGGGTTCCCCGAGGGTGTGCGCAACTTCGGCGGCCAGAGCTTCGGCGAGATCGACGTCCTGCGGGCGACCGCGAGCTCCGTCAACGCGGTGTACGCGCAGATGAACGTCGAGATCGGGCCCGCGGAGACGCTGCGTGCGGCTCGCGACGCGGGCGTCTGCGCCGATGGCGTGACGACCGACGGCGAGTGCCCCGTGCTGGACGGTCAGGAGGTGCCGGCGAACGTGCTGGGCACCGCCTCGCCCCACCCGCTCGACATGGCGCAGTCCTTCAACACGTTCGCGAACGAGGGACTGCGGACCGAGCCGTACATCGTCCAGTCGGTCGAGTACCTGGACGGGCGCCTCGTCTACGAGGGGGCGAACGATCCGGTCCGCGCCTTCGACGCCGACGTGATGGCCGACACGACGTACGCACTGTCCGAGGTCGTGCGGAACGGCACGGCCCGCGGCGCCCAGGCGGTCGGGCATCCGGTCGCCGGTAAGACCGGCACCTCGAACGAGAACCGTTCCGCGTGGTTCATCGGGTACTCGATGCACATGACGACCGCCGTCGCCATGTACCAGGTGGGCGAGGACGAGGAGGGCCGGGCGACGACCGAGCCGATCACCCCGTTCGGCGGGGTCCGGGAGGTAACCGGCGGCTCGCACCCGCTCACCGTCTGGACCACCTTCATGACTCCGGCGCACGCGGGCCTCGAGGTGATCCCGTTCCCGCCGCCGGCGGACGTCGGCACGCCGAACACCCCGCCCCTCGCGGTGATCCCCTCGGTGGTCGGGATGGCCGAGGCCGACGCCGTCGCGGCACTCGAGGCCGCGGGGTTCGCCGTGGCCGCGAGCCTCGTGAACGACCCCGACGTCGCCCCGGGGATCGTCGTGAGCCAGGACCCGCCGGGTGGCGGTGAGGCGGAGATGGGCAGCACCGTGACGATCGCGGTCTCCGACGGCCCGGGCACGGTACCGGTGCCGAACGTCGTCGGCAGTCAGGAGAACTCTGCCCGGAACCAGCTGGAGCAGGCGGGCTTCGTGGTCGCCGTCCAACAGGCGTCCGATCCGGACGTCCAGGCCGGGCGGGTGATCAGCCAGAGCGTGAGCGGCCAGGCGCAGCCGGGCAGCACCGTGACGATCGTCGTCTCGACGGGTCCCGCCGAGCCCCCACCCGAGGAGGAGGCGGGCGGCGGCGGCTGATCGTCATTCCGGGCGGCGGGGACCGGGTAGCATGGTCCCCGCTCCCCGGGCGTTCTGGCGCCGATCGCTTGCGCACCCGTGGGCTCGCAGACGCAACACCCTCCTGTCACGGAGAGACCGTGGCCGCTCAGTCCAGAGGAGGTGGGTACCCGCATGCGTCATTACGAGCTGATGGTCATCCTCGATCCCGATATCGAAGAACGCACCGTCGCGCCGTCCCTCGACAAGTACCTCTCGGTGGTCACGACCGCCGGTGGCAGCGTCGACAACATCGACATCTGGGGTCGCCGCCGCCTGGCGTTCGACATCGCCAAGAAGTCCGAGGGCATCTACGCCGTCGTCGACTTCACCGCGACCCCGGACACCGCCAAGGAGCTCGACCGCCAGCTCCGCCTGAACGAGGCGGTGCTTCGCACGAAGATCATCCGTCCGGACGCTCGCTGAGAGACCTGAGGAGCTGGCATGGCTGGTGACACCATCATCACGGTGGTCGGGAACCTGACCGGAGATCCCGAGCTGCGCTTCACCCCGTCCGGCGCGGCGGTGGCGAACTTCACGATCGCCTCCACCCCGCGCAGCTTCGACCGGCAGACGAACGAGTGGAAGGACGGCGACACGCTGTTCCTGCGTTGCTCGGCCTGGCGGGAGATGGCCGAGAACGTGGCCGAGTCGCTGACCAAGGGGACCCGGGTGATCGCCCAGGGCCGACTCGTCCAGCGCTCCTACGAGACCCGCGAGGGCGAGAAGCGCACGGTCGTGGAGCTCCAGGTCGACGAGGTCGGCCCATCCATGCGGTACGCCTCGGCAAAGGTGACCCGCGCCCAGCGGTCTGGCGGCGGGGGTGGCTTCTCCGCCGGCGGCGGCGGCGCGGACAACGACCCCTGGGCGACTGCGCCGGCGGTTGCGCCCGACGAACCCCCGTTCTGATCCCTACTTTCGGGCGATCGCACCGCGAGGCGCCCGGTCCAGACAAGGAGCACGCCGATGGCCAAGCCCATCCTGCGCAAGCCGAAGAAGCGGCAGAACCCGCTCAAGTCGGCAAAGATCGACATCGTTGACTACAAGGACACCGCGCTGCTGCGCAAGTTCATCTCCGACCGCGGGAAGATCCGCGCTCGCCGCGTGACAGGTGTCTCCGTCCAGGAGCAGAGGGCCATCGCCCGGGCCGTCAAGAACGCCCGCGAGATGGCGCTCCTGCCGTACTCGAGCTCGGCTCGCTGAGGAGACCCCGATGGCAAAGCTCATACTCACCCACGAGGTCAGCGGCCTCGGCGCCCCCGGCGACGTGATCGAGGTCAAGGACGGCTACGCGCGCAACTACCTGCTGCCGCGCCGGCTGGCGACGCCCTGGACCCGCGGCGCCCAGAGGCAGATCGACGCGATCGTCAAGGCACGCAAGACCCGCGAGATCGCGACCACGGAGGACGCGAAGGCGATCCGCGACCAGCTCCAGGCGGCGCCCGTGGTGATCACCGCGAAGGCCGGCGCGTCCGGTCGCCTGTTCGGTGCTGTTACGACCACCGACGTCGCCGAGGCAGTGGCGGCCGCGGGCGGCCCGTCGATCGATCGTCGCAAGATCGAGATCGGTCAGCCGATCAAGTCCCTCGGCGACCACCAGGTGCGCGTCCGGCTGCACGAGGACGTCTCGGCGCAGATCGACGTGCGGGTGGTCCCGACCGCCTGACCCCGGCCTCGCCGGAGCGGCGACGAGCCGCCCACCAGATGGACACTGGTTGAGACAATGCGTCCACCTGGTGGGCGGCTCGTCGTCTAGTTCCTGTCCACAGACCGTGGATTGCGAATCGTGCGCCCGACGACCATCCCGCCACGGGACCCGCGGTCGTATCCACAGTCTTGTCCCCGTCCTGTGCACAGCGCTCCGGGGGTATGTCCACACCCCGGATGGCCTTGCGCACAGGGCCGCCCACAGGCCGTGGCGGCGTTCTTTGGGGTGCCCGACGACGCCGCCCTACGCTCGGCTTCGGAGGTTCTGAGGGGACCCGCCGGGACGGCGTCGACGCGGATGTCACAGGCGGCTGATAGAACACTTGTCCGAAGAGACTGCTCACTTGGTGGGGGGTGATCCGTGAGCATCGACGAGCTTGAGCGGGGCTTGAGCGTCGGTCGCGCGGAGCCCGGTTTCGACCGGACACCGCCACAGGACATCGTTGCCGAGCAGAGCGTCCTGGGCGGCATGCTCCTGTCCAAGGACGCGATCGCCGACGTCGTCGAGCACCTCAAGGGCGTGGACTTCTACCGTCCTGCGCACGAGCTCATCTACGAGGCGGTGCTCGACCTCTACGGACGGGGCGAGCCGGCGGACGCGGTCACGGTCTCCGCCGAGCTGACCAAGCGGGGCGAGATCGGGCGGATCGGCGGCGCGCCCTACCTGCACACGCTCATCTCGATGGTGCCCACGGCCGCGAACGCCGGGTACTACGCCCGGATCGTCCGCGAGCGGGCGGTGCTGCGGCGCCTGGTCGAGGCCGGCACCCGGATCGTGCAGCTCGGCTACGCCGCCGACGGCGGCGACGTCGACGAGCTGGTCAACACGGCCCAGGCAGAGGTGTACGCCGTCACCGAGCAGCGGACCAGCGAGGACTACCTGCCGCTGGCCGAGATCCTCGGCGGCACGATGGAGGAGATCGAGTCGGCGGGCCACCGGGGTGAGGGCATGGTCGGCGTGCCCACCGGGTTCATCGAGCTCGACCGGCTGACCAACGGTCTGCACCCGGGCCAGATGATCGTCCTGGCGGCCAGGCCGGCCCTCGGGAAGGCCCTCGCACTCGACACCCCGCTGCCGACACCGACGGGCTGGACGACGATGGCAGAGGTGCGGGTGGGCGACCAGCTCCTCGCGATCGACGGAACGCCCACGACGGTCGTCGCCGCGACAGAGGTGATGACCGGACGCCCCTGCTACGAGGTGACGTTCGATGACGGCAGCGCGCTGCTCGCCGATGGGCAGCACCAGTGGCTGACTGAGACTCGAGCCTCCCGGAAGTCCCGGCAGGCCGCGGCGGTCGGCTACAACCGGTATCGGAACCAGCGGACGTTCGCAGCGGTCAGGACGACCGAAGAGATCGCGGCCACGTTGCGCTGCGAGACGGCCGACCGGCGACTGAACCACAGCGTGCCGACGGCAAGGGCGCTCGCCCTTCCGAACGCGGAGCTACCGGTTCCGCCGTACGCCCTCGGCGTATGGCTCGGGGACGGGCACTCGGCGTCGGCTCGATTCACGTCGGACGACCCCGAGATCTCCATGCGGATCGAGAGCGTGGGCCTGCGCTCCGAGCGGCTGGCCGGCGGCGGAGGCCGGCTCTACTCGATCCGGATGCCTCAGGAGCCGCCCGTCGCGGCGCGGTCCTGCGTAGTGTGCGGCAAGTCCTTCATCCCGGCCCTGAGCCAGGTCCGGACGTGCGGACGCTCGTGCGGGGGCCGAGCAAAGGGGATCGAGGTCCCGGTCGCGGGACCAACATGCGTCGACTGCGGCCGACCGACTGGGGGCAACCGGCGGTGCCGCACGTGTCACCGAACCGGCGCGACGGTCGCCGGCCGGCTCCGCGGGTTGGGTGTTCTCGGCGACAAGCACATCCCGGCCTCGTACCTGCGGGCGAGCGAGCCGCAACGTCGGGAGCTGCTGGCCGGGCTTCTCGACACCGACGGCACGGTGGCCCCGAGCGGCAGCATCCAGTTCACGGTGACGAACGAGAGGCTCGCCCTGGGCGTACGTGAGCTGCTGCACTCCCTCGGCTACCGAACCGGGTGGTCGACGAGGGCGGTCCACGGTCGCAGCGCGGCCACCAGCACGGCCTACGTGATCACCTTGACCACGGACGACGAGGTGTTCGCCCTCGAGCGCAAGAAGCTGGCGCACAAGGAGCGTCGGCGGAGGTCGACGCCGCGGCTCACGTCGCGATTCGTCACGTCGGTTCGTCGCGTCGAGTCAGTTCCCGTCCGTTGCGTGGAGATCGACCATCCTGATCACCTCTACCTCGCCGGACCGTCGATGATCCCAACCCACAACTCGACCCTGGCCACGGACATCCTCCGGTCTGCGGCGGTGAAGCACGGGCTGACGTCGGTCATCTTCTCGCTGGAGATGAGCCGTACCGAGATCACGATGCGCATGCTCGCGGCGGAGTCGCAGGTGCTGCTGCAGAGCATGCGCAACGGGCGGATGCGCGACGAGGACTGGCAGAAGCTCGCAGCCTCGATGGGCCGGCTCTCCCAGGCGCCGCTGTTCATCGACGACTCACCGAACATGTCGCTGATGGAGATCCGGGCCAAGTGCCGGCGGCTCAAGCAGCGCCACGACCTGAAGCTGGTGGTGATCGACTACCTGCAGCTGATGAGCTCCGGCAAGCGGGTCGAGTCCCGCCAGCAGGAGGTCAGCGAGTTCTCCCGTGCGCTCAAGCTGCTCGCCAAGGAGCTGGGGGTCCCGGTGATCGCGATCTCGCAGCTCAACCGGGGTGCGGAGCAGCGGACCGACAAACGCCCTCAGTTGAGCGACCTGCGCGAGTCCGGTGCGATCGAGCAGGACGCCGACGTGGTGATCCTGCTGCACCGCGAGGACTTCTACGAGAAGGAGTCACCAAGGCCGGCGGAGGCCGACCTCATCGTCGCCAAGCACCGCAACGGGCCCACCGACACCATCGTGGTGACCAGCCAGCTGCACTACGCGCGCTTCGTGAACATGCCGCAGGGGATGTAGCCGGGCCGCGTCGAGTAGCAGTCGGGCGCGGAAGCGCAATCACCCGTGACCCGCGCCGCGCAGCCCTTCCCAACCGCCGGGGTCGGTGCCAGGGTGATCACGGGGCCGATCACGGCCCGTCCATGATCGCCGGCGGCGTCCGGCGGCACCGCGAGGAGGACTCCGTGGCAGCGAGGACACCACTCGACATCCCAGCGGCGCGACTGACCGGGCTGCGTCGTTACAACCTGGTGGCCGGAGTCGCCCACGCTGCCCAGGCGATCGCCGTCGTCGTGCTCGCGAACGACTTCGCTCTGCCGGTGACCGCGAACTACATCCAGGGTCCGCCGGGGAGCGGCGCGTACGAGTCCGTGACCCTGTTCGACGTGCCCCTCGCGTGGGGCGTGGCCCTGTTCTTCGCGCTCAGCGCCCTCGCGCACGCCTGGGTGGTCTCGCCCCCGGGTTTCGCCCGCTACGGCCGGGACCTGACCCAGCAGCGCAACTACGCCCGATGGGTGGAGTACTCGCTGTCGTCGTCCGTGATGATCTGGCTGATCGCCCAGATCTGCTCGATCACCGACCTGTTCACGCTGATCGCGATCTTCGCCGTCAACGCGTCGATGATCCTGTTCGGCTGGCTGCAGGAGAAGTACGAGGTGCCGGGCGAGGGCGGCTGGCTCCCCTTCGTGTTCGGCTGCCTCGCCGGCGCCATCCCGTGGCTGATCATCGTCCTGCTGCTGATCCAGCCGGGGTCGTCGTCCGACGTCGCGACGCCGGGGTTCGTCTACGGCATCGTGATCTCGCTCTTCATCTTCTTCAACGTCTTCGCGATCAACCAGTGGCTGCAGTACAAGCGGGTCGGGCGCTGGTCGGACTACCTGGTGGGCGAGCGGGCGTACATCACGCTCAGCCTCGTGGCGAAGTCGCTCCTGGCGTGGCAGGTGTTCGCGGGCACGCTCGCCGGCTGAGGTCCCCGCCGAGGTCTGCCCGCCCGCCCTGCCGCTGGCCGGACGCGCACAGCCACTCCTGGTACGCCTGAGGTCTGAGTGACGGAGGAGTCGTCACTCGACGCACACGTGACCCACGGGTCTCAGGTGGGGCTGTGGGCGTGCGTCAGGTGG
>CAYGGX010000059.1:0-14291 GCA_964349585.1 uncultured Actinotalea sp. | reverse complement strand
GCGACCTCTGGGTTATGAGCCCAGCGAGCTACCGAGCTGCTCCACCCCGCGTCGGCCCGCCTACCCTACGCGGACGCGCCGCGCAGAGCAAAGCCGGTTCACCGAGAGCGCACACACCGCGCGATAGCGACACCACCCGCCCGATGGACGGCACTGCGAAAGGTGCACTATCCGCACCTTTCGCAGCACGGTCCGGCGATCAGTGCCGCAAGGGTGATGCCCGGGCAGCAACTGCCCCCGGGCATCACCCTCTCGCGTCAGCCCCCGATCTGCTCCTCCGCGGCGATCGCCCGCTCCAGCGCCTCGGCCAGCCGGTCCTGCGCCGCGCCGTAGGCGGCGAAGTCGCCGTCGGCGAGCGCCCGCTGGCCCGCGGCGATGGCGTCGCGCGCGTCGGTCAGCGCCGTGCGCAGATCCCCTCGCGCGTCACCAGTGACCGGCGTCGTCGGCTGGACGGTGGGCGTCGTCGTCGGCTCGGGCGCCGGCTCGTCGCCGGGCTCGATCGGGGCGTCCGGGACGTCCTCGACGTCGTCGCCCGGCGCCACGTCCTCCACGCCCGCGTCGCCACCGAACACCTGATCAAGCGCGTCGGACAGCGTGTCGGCGAACCCGATCTCCTCTCCGAACGACACCAGCACCCGCTGCAGCAGCGGGAACTGGGTGCCGCGCGACGACTGCACATACACCGGCTGCACGTAGAGCAGGCCGCCGCCGACCGGCAGGGTCAGCAAGTTGCCCGGCACAACCTGGGAGTCGCCCTGCCGCAGCAGGTTCAGGTTCTGGGAGATCTCCGGGCTGGAGTTGAAGTTGTTCTGCACCTGCCCGGGCCCGGGAACGGTCGAGTCACGCGGGAGCTCGAGCAGTCGCAGCTGCCCGTACCCCTCGCGCACCTCACCGGGCGTGTCCCCCGTCTCGGCATCGACTGCCAGGAACCCCGTCAGCACGTTCCGGTCGGTGGTGCCGCCCGGGATGAACGTCGACGTCAGCGAGAACGTCGGCTCGTCCTGGGTAGGCATCTTCAGCGTCAGGTAGTACGGCGGCTGAAGCACCCGGAGCTGCTCCGGAGCCGTCGGGTCGAGCGGGTTACGCCAGAAGTCCTGACCCGAGTAGAACTCCGCCGCCGTGTCCACGTGGTAGGTGGCAAGCAGGTTCCGCTGCACCTTGAACATGTCCTCGGGGTAGCGCAGGTGGCTCATCAGGCCGCCGCTGATCTCACTGACGGGCTCGACGATCCCGGGGAAAGTGGCCATCCAGGCGGCCAGCACCGGGTCCTCGTCGTCCCAGGCGTAGAGGGTGACCTCACCCGAGTACGCGTCGACGGTCGCCTTGACCGAGTTGCGCAGGTAGCTGACCTGCTGCGGTGCCAGAGCGGCAATCGCGCCGCCCGACTGCGCGGTGAGCGTGTCGACCGTCACGTCGTCCAGGGCCCGCGACGCCGAGTACGGGTACTGGTCGGACGTGGTGTAGCCGTCGACGATCCAGAGCACTCGCCCGTCCACGACGGCCGGGTACACCCGGGTGTCCAACGTCAGGAACGGCGCCACCTTGCCCACCCGGTCCCGCGGGTCGCGGTCGAAGAGGATCTGCGACTCCGCCGTGACGCGGTTGGAGAAGAGGATCTGCTCGGATCCGAACCGAATCGAAAAGAGCAGCTTGTTCCACGCGCTGCCGATGCTCGGACCGGCCCGCACCTCGTCGGTCGGGAAGGTGGTGTTCACCTGGCCGCCGGCGGCGTCGTCGGGGTAGTCGAGCTCCCAGTTCCCCGAACCCTCGGGGGCTCCGACGATCGAGTACTGCGGGCTGCGCTGGCCGAAGTAGATCCGCGGCTCATACGGCTCACTACCGCTGAGCGAGCCCTGCGGAGGGATGCCACCCTCGAAGAACGCCGGCCGGCCGTCGGTCGCCGTCGTGTTGCCGTAGGCCGCCACCACGCCGAACCCGTGGGTGAACACGGTGTGGTCGTTGACCCAGGTGCGCTGCCCGGCCCCGAGGCCGCTGAGGTCCAGCTCCCGCACCGCGATCACGGTGTCCCGCGACTCGCCCTCGATCTGGTACCGGTCGACGGACAGCAGATCCGGGAAGTTGTAGTACTGCTTGTTCTGCTGGAGCTGGCGGAACGACGGGGCGACGATCGCGGGGTCGAGCAGGCGGATGCTGGCGGTGGTCTCTGCGTCGGCACGCAGCGCGCCCTCCTGGGCGACCAGCGTGGCGTTGTACGGGGTCACCTCGACCTCTTCCAGGCCGAAGGCAGCCCGGGTCGCGTCGATGTTCCGCTGGATGTACTCCGCCTCGGCCTCCTGCTCGTTCGGGGCGACCTGGAACCGCTGCACGATGGCCGGGTAGATGCCGCCGATCGCGATCGCTGACAGGACCATGAGCCCGACGCCGATCGCGGGCAGCCGCCAGGTGCCGCGGAGCGCGGCGATCAGGAACAGGACCGCGACCAGGACGGCCACCGCCGCGAGGATGGCCTTCGCGGGGAGCACGGCGTTCACGTCCGAGTACGATGCGCCGTGGATGAGGTCGCCCGGGCGGGTGAGCAGGGAGTACCGGTCCAGCCAGTAGTTGGCGGCGATCAGCAGCATCACGACCGCGGCGGTGACGCCCAGCTGGACGCGCGCGGCGGGCGTCGTCGTGCGATTGCCCTTGCCGCCGAGCCGGAGCCCACCGTACAGGTACTGCGTCGCGAGGCCCGCGATCGCCGCGATCACGGCGACCGACATCAGGAACGACACCACGAAGCGCAGCGCGGGCAGGGTGAACATGTAGAACGACAGGTCCATCCCGAACTGCGGGTCGGCGGTGCCGAACTCGCCGCCGTTCAGGTACAGGAGCACCGTCTGCCACTGCGCGGAGGCGGCGCCGCCCGCGAACAGTCCGAGGATCGCCGGCGCGACCAGCATGACCAGGCGCCGCAGCGGCTCGACCATCTCGCGGTACTGCTCGAGCGAGGCCTGCTCGGGCGTCGATGGCGCGTACACCGGCCGGGTGCGGTACCCGACGGACAGCGCGGCGTACGACGCCGCGGCCATGATGAGGAATCCGGCGATGAACAGGACGCCGCGCGTCACCCACTGGGTGCGCAGCACGTCGACGTAACCGGCGGTATCGAACCACAGCCACTCGGTCCACAGCTGTGCCGTGATGATCAGCAGCACACCGAGGACGACCAGCACGATGATCGTCGGGCCCAGCGCGCCGCGGCGCCGCCTGCGCAATCCGGTGGGTCGTGGGCTGGAAGCAAAGGTCACGTGTGATACCTCGTCGGTCGGTTTGTCCGTCGCTCCTGTCGGGGCCGACAGGGCGCATTGACCCGGGGCGCAGGTCTGGGTTCATGTGCTCCCCACTGCCTCCAAGGCTCTCACATCGGGCGCGCGGTCAGGTAACCGATGTGCAACAGTGCGAGCATTGCCGGATGCCCGACGACGACGCAGCGCCCGGCCCGGCGACGCCGCCCGCGCCCGAGCGATCCGGCCCGGCGACGCCGCCCGCGCCCGGGCGATCCGGCCCGGCGACGGCCCGGCTCGCCGACGCCGTCCGCGAGATCGAGCGCCACGTCGCGACCGCGGGGTGGGACGCGCCCGTGCGCGTCTTCGCCCTGGTCGGCACGGCCCGGGCGCTGGCCGTGGAGCCCGCGCTCGCGGTTCAGCTCGCGCCGGAGGTGGTGGCGCAGGCCCGCACGGATCCGCACCACCTGACCTCGATCGAGCAGGACGGCCTGCCCCGGGCCGACAGCCTCGAGCACCTGCTGACCCTGCTCTCCTGGCCCGCCACGATCGACGGCGCGGCAGTCGTGGTCGAGCGGGTGGTCCTGCCGTCCGCGGCGGAGGAGGCCATGCCCGCGGACCCGGACGAGGCCCTCACCTACCTGATGAACCACCCGGACCGGCAGGACGTGCGGCTGGCGGTGGGGGTGCTGCGGTCCGGGGAGTCGTGGTGCGCGGTGCGCACCCGCGCGGCCGACGACGACGCCGCCGTCGCGGGCGGGCCCGATCTGGTCCCCGGCCTGGTCGCCGCGGTGGGCGCCACGCTCGTCTGACCTGCGTTCGGGTGGGCCACGGCTATTCGACGCTGCCGATCCGCGCCGGATCGGAGCAAAACGATCGCCATGTGACGGTAAGGCTCCGACGAGCCGGTCCAGACGCTGCGACTCGCCCAGCGCGGCCCGGCTGGCCGGCCGTGCGGAGGCCCGCGATGTGCTCAGCTTGCCGAGCACGAGGGCAGGCCGTCGGCCTCCCCGGCGCCGATCGCCTCGACCGCGGCCCGCGCCTGCGCGAGCGTCTCGACCGCCACCACGCGCAGACCGTCCGGAACCGCAGTCACCTCCGAGCAGTTGCCCGCGGGCGCCAGGAACCAGGCCGCACCATCGTTGCGCGCCCCGATCAGCTTCTGTCCGATCCCGCCGATCGGACCGACGTCTCCGGTCAGGTCCATCGTGCCGGTGCCCGCGATCCGGGCCCCGCCGGTCTCGTCCAGCTCGGTGAGCCGGTCGATGATCCCCAGGGCGAACATCAGGCCGGCGCTCGGGCCCCCGATGCTCTCGATCTTGATGGTCACCTGCACCGGCATCTCGAACTCGGGGTCGACCAGCACCCCGAGCAACGCCCGCCCCGTCCCGTCGTCGATCGTGGTCACGTCCAGGTCGACAAGTTCCCCGGCGCGGCTCACGGTGAGCCGGACGACAGCGCCGGGCGTGACGTCGTCCATCCGGCTGCTGAGGTCGGCGAAGTTCGCCAGCCGGTGTCCGTCCAGGGCGACCAGGACTTCCTCGGGCTCGAGGACCCCGAAGGCGCCGGTGCCCTCGACGGCCTCGGCGACCTTGAGCGTCGTCGGGATCTCGTAGCCCAGCTCCTCCAGCGCGGCGACCGTGGCGCGCTCCTGCGACGAGATCATCGCCGTCTCGTTCTGCTCGTCCAGCTCCTCGCCGGTCTGGTCGGGCGGGAAGACCTCCTCTGCGGGCCGCACCGTCCTGGCGCTGTCGAGCCAGCCCCGGACGAGAGCCACGAGGGACACCGGCGCCCGGTCGCCGCCGGCCAGGGCGACAGTCGTCAGGCGAAGCTCTCCCGTGGACGGGTAGGTGGGCGCGCCCGCGATGCTGATCAGCGGGGCCCCGTCGTGGGAGCCGAGCGTGTCCAGCGTCGGGCCGGGCGAGGAGATCGCATAGGGCACGGGGATCACGGACGCCGCGGCGGCGAGCAGCGCCGTGGTCACCATCGAGACGGCGAGCGTGATCGCCCGGCCGGTGATCGGGGGCACGTCCGTCGGGGCCCCGCCGCCATAGCCCGGCTGCCCCAGCCAGCCGTCGGGCGCGGACTCGCCGATGGGCTCCGGCTGGTGGGTGACACGCGGATCGATCACCGGGACATCATTCCAGCCGCCGGGCGGTGTTCTACCCGCTGCGCCCAGAGCGAACCGCCGTGGGTCGCCCCCCGCCCGGGGCACGGCGCGGTTCGGGTTGTGGTTACCGTGGAGTCCCGACCATCCCTGGAGCCCCGATGACCCCGCCGGCCGACGGTCCCGACCCGGAGAGCCCCGTGCCCTGGGAGGACCTGCTCCGCCAGCTCCTTGGCCCCGAGGCGGACGAACTACTCCAGCGCCTGTCCGAGGGCGGCGACCTCACCGGGATCCCCGCGTTCGGCCTGACCGGCCCCGACGGCGCCCCGCTCGACCTCGCGGCGATGGCGGCGGCAGCCGGGCTGCCGAACGACCCGGGAACCCTCGGGCAGGTGCTCGGTCAGATCCGCCGGATGCTCGACGCCTCCGGCGACGGCCCGGTGAACTGGGATCTCGCCCGCGACATCGCTCGCCAGGCCGCCGTCGCGGAGGGCGACCCGTCGGTCTCCGCCGCGCAGCAGCGCGAGGTCGCCGCGGCGTTCTCGGCCGCGGAGCTCTGGCTCGACGCCGCCACGGACCTGCCGCCGAGCGGCGGCGCGGTGCGCGCCTGGAGCCGATCCGAGTGGGTCGAGGGGACCCGGGACCGCTGGCGGACCATCACCGAGCCGGTGGCGGGCTCCGTCGTGGACGCCCTGGCCGCCGCCCTGAGCAGCCAGGCGCCAGAGGTGTTCGCCGGGATGAGCCCCGAGGTCTCGACCCTCGGCGGCCAGATGATGCGGCAGCTCGGCGGCGCCGTCTTCGGCATGCAGGTGGGCCAGGCGACCGGCGCGCTCGCTCAGGAGGTCTTCGGCAGCACCGACATCGGCATCCCCCTGATCGAGGCGGGGGTGGCGATCGTGCCGCGCAACATCGCGGCGTTCGCCGAGGGCCTGGACGCGCCGGCCGACGAGGTGCAGCTCTTCCTGGCGCTCCGCGAGGCGGCCCATGCCCGGCTCTTCACCCACGTCACGTGGCTCCACGGCCATCTCATCGGCGCCGTGGAGGCCTACGGCCGCGGGATCTCGATCGACATGCGATCGCTCGAGGAGGCGGTCGAGTCGATCGACCCGACGGACCCGCAGGCGATCCAGCAGGCCCTGTCGGGTGGCGTGTTCGCCCTGGAGACCACCCCCGAGCAGGACGCCGCCCTCCTGCGGCTGGAGACCTCGCTCGCCCTGGTCGAGGGCTGGGTGGACGAAGTCACGGCCGCCGCCGCGGCGCCGCACCTGCCGCACACCGGCGCGCTGCGGGAGATGCTCCGCCGGCGTCGCGCGGCGGGTGGCCCGGCCGAGGACACCTTCGCAACGCTCGTCGGCCTCGAGCTACGGCCCCGCCGGTCCCGGGACGCGGCCCGGCTCTGGGCGCAGATCGCCGCCGACGGCGGCCCAGGCGCGCGGGACGCCGTCTGGGACCACCCCGACCTGCTGCCAGGACCGGAGGACCTCGACGACCCCGGCGGCTACGCCGCCCGAAGGCTGGCGCTGAACGCCGAGCACGCGGACGTGGACCGCGCGCTGGCCGAGATCTTCGGGCCGGACGGCGACGCCCCGGGTGACCCCCCGGACGACGTGCCCGACGACGACGGCGAGACCCCCCGGGCGTAGCCGACGGGCAGCACACCGGCGGCCCGACGATGCCCGCCGCGTACGGGGCGGTGCCGCCGCAAACGGCGCGGCGGTCTCAGTACTCCTCGGGTTGCGCCCCGGCGGCCGGCGACGGTAGCCCGGGACCCTCCGGGACGCCCGCCACGTCGCACGCGTGGGCGTAGCCCGCCAGGAACCCGCGGGCCCGCTCGGCGCGGTCGTACCCCTCGAGCAGCGCCCAGAAGTCGGGGCCGTGCCCCGCGGAGAGCAGGTGCGCCAGCTCGTGCAGCAGCACATAGTCCTGCACCCAGCCCGGCATGCCGCGGACCCGACTGGAGATCCGGATCGACCCGTCGGCCACACTGCACGATCCCCAGCGCCGCTCCTGCCGGTCCGACCAGGCGACGCTGGTGGGGCGCGCCTGCCCGCCAAGGTACCGCGCCGACAGCGCCGCGGCCCGGGCGGCAAGCTCGGCGTCGGACGGCCGGCGCCGACGCTCCTGGGTGGCGAGCCGCGCGACCATCTTCGCTACCCACTCGCGCTCCTGGGCGCGGGTGAACCGGTCCGGGATGGCCACGACGGTCCGGCCGCCCTCCCGGAAGGCGGTCACCGTCCGCTTGCGGCGGCCGCTCCGGCGCACGACTACGTCCGAGGTGTCGGCGGCGTCGACGGGCGGCGCCGCCTCCTGTGGCGGCCCGCCGATCGGCGGGAAGAGGGCGAGAGTCACGGATGCACCGTAACCCGGGGGCGTGACATCACCGCGCCCCCGGGCGGGAAGCCCACCGGACCGCTCCGAGGCCCGTCCCCGGCGCGCCGGGGACGCTCCACGGTCAGATTCCCCGCACGCGGACTACGCTGGCTATGCACGGCGACGCTCGGCCACCCGGTCGTGGCTCGCCGGAGCCGGCCGGGTCGAAACGTCCGGTGCGCAAGCCTTCTGATCGGAGATACCTGATGGCCGAGACCTACAAGGGCGATTTCTACTGCGTGAAGTGCAAGGAGAAGCGCGAGGCCGAGGGCGACGTCGTGGTCGCGAACGGCCGCAAGATGGCCAAGGGCATCTGCCCCGTCTGTGGCACGAAGCTGAACCGGATCCTCGGCAAGGCCTGACCAGACTCGAGAGAAGCGGCCCCCTCGGGGGCCGCTTCTCGCACGTCCGGGTGTGGACAACGCCCACGCACCCGCCCGATCGACCAGGCTGTCCCCGAGTCGAGACGAGGGGGTTCAGGTGCGCTTGCGGGCCCGGCTGCCGGTGCTCTGGCTGGGGACGACGCGGGTGCGGATCGGCACCGATCCCCGATGGTCGGTCGCCCTGCACGACCTCAGCCCGTCCGCTGCCCGCGGTCTGGTCGAGGTTCCGCAGGGGGCGGACGAACGGGCGATCCGGGCGGCACTACGCCGGCACGACGTCCCCGCGAAGGAGGCGGACGCCGTCGTCGGGCATCTGCGCGCCGCCCACCTGCTGGTCGACGCGCCAACTCCCGAGTCACCCGACGTCGCGGCCTGGTCCCTGATGGACGCGGGCGGCGACGCGGCTGCGGTTCGCGCCCGCTCGTCGGCCCGGGTTCGGGTGTGCGACCTGGGGCGCCTCGGGGCGGGGCTGGCGATGTCACTGGGGGCTGCCGGCATCGGGCACCTTGAGCTTGACGACGCCCAACCCGTCGCGCGGACCGATCCCGGCTGGGGTGGGCTCACCGTGCGCGACGTGGGCACGCCGCGGGCCGCGGCGGTCGCCCGGGCCGTGCACGACGCCTTCCCCGGGATCCGGACCCCTCCGCCGGGCAGCGGCCGACCCGATCTGGTGGTGCTGATCGAGCACTGGGTCGCGGACCCGGTGCGGAGTCGCCCGCTGCTGGCCGGCGGCGTGCCGCACCTGTCGGTGGTGCTCCGGGAGGCGTCGGTCCTGGTGGGGCCCCTCGTCGTTCCGGGCGGATCGCCCTGCCTGCGCTGCGCCGACCTGCACCGGGCGGAGCTCGATCCGGACTGGCCGAGGATGGCCGCCCAGCTGGCCGTCGCCCGGAGCCGCTGCTCGGAGGAGGCCACCCTGGCCGCGGTGGCGGGTGCGTGGGCAGTCGTCCAGGTGCTCGCCCACGTGGACGGCCGTCCGAGCGCCGCCGGCTCGGTGCTGGAGCTCCGGCTGCCCGACCTGACGCCGCGGGAGTGGAGCTTCGCCGCTCACCCGGAGTGCGGGTGCAGCTCGCCGCCGGGTGGGCCTGCAACCGGGTGACACGCGAAGGTGGCCCGGGGGCCGCTGGACCCCCGGGCCACCACCATCACGCAGCCGAGCTCTCGTCCTTGCGCGGGCGACCGCGACCCCGCTTGCGCGGGACGATCACACCGCCGATGAAGACCTCGCCACCCCAGACGCCCCATGGTTCGGCGCGTGCGACGGCTCCGGCCAGGCACCCCGCACGGATCGGGCACTCACGGCACAACGCCTTGGCGAGCTCCACCTCCGCGGTGGCCTCGGCGAACCACAGCTCAGCATCGTGCTCGCGGCACGGGATGAGCGTGGCGACCAGCTGGTCGAACTCCTCGGCCTCGGTGAGGTCGGTGGAGCTCGACCAGTGGGGATGAGAGCCAGGTGTGCCCTCGTTCAATGAATCGAGCAGCGTGGTGAGCCGCACGATGCCCTCCCTGGTCCGTCGGTACAACTATCGGGTGCCGGGCCGGCGGGACTTCGTGAAGGCTGGTGGGCCGAATGACGAAGGCCGCGGGTCCCAAGATGGACTCCGCGGCCTCTGCTCCGGTCATCTAGACCGGGAGAACTCTCCAGACGGAGTCGGGTTCGGTGCGAGCGACAGGGGCGTTCCCGCGAAGTCGCGTTGCGGCGCCGATACCGGCGCCCCAGGCGGCGTTGGGCACACCCGTCCCCTGACGCAGAGCGCCGGTGGGTGCCGCCACGCGCGGAATCATCACAGCCGCAGCTGCGAAAGTCCCTGCCATCGTCTTCTTCATCTCGGACCCACCTCCCCTCTGCTCGGGCACTGGCTCTGCAGCCCTGCCTCCGTCACGGACCTGTGCACTCTAGGACGCCCCACCGACGCCGCACAACCGGATTACCCGACCAGTTCGGCAAAGTCTTCGTCGGCTTGTCGGCGAGTCCTTGGCAGACGCTTGACACACGCTCCCACCAGGGTCAGGCGTCGTGCTCGGCGACGATCGCCAGCAGGCTCAACCCGTACCGGTCGATCTTGGCCGGGCCGATCCCCCTGACGCGGGACAGGTCTGCGATCGTCCGCGGCTTGAGCTCCGCGATGCCGGACAGGGTCGCGTCGACCAGCACCGTGTAGGCCGGCTTGTCGGTCTCGGTCGCCACCTGCGAGCGCCACTGCCGGAGCGTCTCGAACAGCACCGGGTCGTGGTTGCCGCTCACCGCGGCCGCCGAGCGCCCGCCCGTCTGCCGCCGGGACCGCGGGGCCTCCTCCGGCCAGATCCCGTCCAGGAACCGGGTACGACGGCGGTTTCCCCGAGTTCCGGGATTCCGCGCCCGGGAGCAGCTGAGCTCCAGGTGGGTGCGGGCCCGGGTGATCCCGACGTAGAGCAGCCGCCGCTCCTCCGCCACCGCCGCGTCCGTCTCCGCCAGGGAGATCGGCATCAGCCCCTCGCTGAGCCCCGCGAGGAAGACCGCGTCCCACTCGAGGCCCTTGGCCGCGTGCAGGGACGCCAGCGTCACCCCGTCGACCGCCGGTGCGTGCTGGGCGGCCGCACGCTCGTCGAGGTCGGCGACCAGGTCCGCCAGGGTCGCCGCCGGGTCCCGGGCGAGGTCGTCCGCCAGGGCCACGAGCGCCTGGACCGAGTCCCACCGCTCCCGGACCGCTCCCCTGGCCGTCGGCGGCTCGGGGCTCCACCCCGCGGCGGTCAGCACGTCGCGGGCCGCCTCCCGGAGCGGGATCTCGCTCATCGACCGGGCGGCCCCGCGCAGCAGCGCCAGCGCGTCGCGGACCTCCTTGCGGGCGAAGAACCGCTCGCCGCCGCGCACCTGGTATCCGATGGCCGCGTCGGCCAGCGCCTGCTCGAAGGCCTCCGACTGCGCGTTGGTCCGGTACAGCACGGCGATCTCGGCCGCGGCTGTCCCGGCGGCGATCAGCCGCCCGATGCGGGCCGCGATCCCGGCGGCCTCCGCCTCGTCGTCGTCGTAGATCGTGAAGCCGACCGGCGGGCCGCTCGGCTGCTGGGCGATCAGCTCCACGCCCGTCCGGCGCCGCCGACCACTCCCGATGAGCAGCCGGTTGGCCAGGTCGACCACCTGCGGGGTGGACCGGTAGTCCCGGACCAGGCGGACCACCTGGGCGCCCGGGTACCGCTGGGCGAAGGTCAGCAGGTGGTGCGGGGTGGCGCCGGTGAACGAGTAGATGGTCTGACTGGGATCGCCTACGACGCACAGCTCGGTGCGCCCGCCGAGCCACTGGTCCAGAAGGTACTGCTGGGCCGGCGAGACGTCCTGGTACTCGTCGACCACGAACTGCCGGTACTGCGCCCGGACCGTCTCGGCGACGTCCTGCCGGCTCTCCAGCATGTGCCCGAGCATCACCAGGACGTCCTCGAAGTCCACGAGCGCGCGGGCGTCCTTGGCCTCCTCGTAGGCGGCGATCAGCCGGGCGACCGTGCCCCGGTCGAAGCCCGCCGGGGGCGGTCGGTTGGTCGCCGAGGCGGCCCGCACGTAGTCGTCCGCCGGCACCAGGCTGACCTTCGACCACTCGATCTCCGACGCGAGGTCGCGCACGGTCAGCCGGTCCACGGCGACGCCGAGCCGGGACGCGGCCTCCGCGACCAGCGGGGCCTTGTGCTCGAGCACCCGCGGCGGCGCGCCGCCGACCACCTGCGGCCAGAAGTAGGTCAGCTGCCGCAGCGCGGCGGAGTGGAACGTCCGGGCCTGCACGCCGACGACGCCGAGCTCGCGCAGGCGGGTGCGCATCTCGCCCGCCGCACGAGCGGTGAAGGTGACCGCCAGCACGCGGGTCGGCGAGTAGGTGCCGGTGCGCACGCCGTAGGCGATCCGGTGGGTGATGGCGCGGGTCTTGCCGGTCCCGGCCCCCGCCAGCACGCAGACCGGCCCGTTCAGGGCGAGGGCCACCTCGCGCTGATCGGGGTCGAGGGCCTTGAGGAGATCGTCGGCGGACATCGTCTCCGAGTGTGGCAGGCCGGACCGACAGCCACCGCTACGCGTCCTGGCCGGGCAGCCCGCCGTCGAGCGGGCCGCCGTACCAGGACTCGATCAGCACCCGGGCGACCGACGCCCGCATCGGCGGCAGCACCTCGCCGTCGTGCAGGGCCTGGGCGAGCTCGGCCCGGGTGAACCAGCGCGCCTCGGCCATCTCCTGCCCGTCCACCCGGATCTCGGTGCTCGTCGCCCGCGCCCGGAAGGCGAGCATCAGCGAGCTGGGGAACGGCCACGGCTGGCTGGCCACGTACTCGAGCTCCCCGATCTCGACGGCGACCTCCTCGGCGACCTCCCGCCGCACGGCCGCCTCCGCGGACTCGCCCGGCTCGACGAACCCGGCCAGCGTCGAGAAGCGGCGCGGCGCCCAGTGCGCGGCGTGGCCGAGCAGGATCCGGTCGGCGTCGTCGGTGATCGCCATGATCACCGCCGGGTCGGTGCGCGGGTAGTCCTCGGTGCCGTCCACCGGGCAGCGCCTGGTCCAGCCCGCCGCCGCCGGCTCGTTGGGGGCGCCGCACCGCGCGCAGCGCCGGTTCCTGGCGTGCCAGGCTGCGAGCGCGACGGCCGACGCGGTGAGGTCCACGTCGCGGTCGCCGAGCAGGTGCCCGACGTCGCGCAGGGTCGACCAGGAGCGTTCGGCCAGGGGGCCGGGCGGGCCGTCCGCGGCCCGCGCGTAGGAGTGCGGGTGCCAGCGATCCTCGGGCCCGGCCTCCGTGGGGGTGGTGAGCAGCAGGGCGAGGTACGCGCCGTCGTCGTCCTCGCCGAGGAACACCGGGAGGCAGTCCGGGTCGTCGGGCGGCTCGGGCCCGATGTCGGTCGGGGCGACGAGGTCCAGCTCGACCGATCCGCCCGCGCCCCGGGTCGCCACCAGCCCGTCGTCGACCAGGACGACCCGCGTCGACCCCAGCGCCCAGGTCCCCGCCACTACGGGGCCGGTCCGGCGGTGCGCCGCGCGCTCGATCGCGGCGCGCGCCAGCGGGAGGTCTGGTTCCACGGGCCAACGGTACGGCGCCGCCGGGGATCGCAGACACGCCCCGGCGCACGCCGCGCCCGAGGTCCGCCGTCGGCCTACGGTGGGCGCGTGGCCCGCTCACCCCTTGCCCTTGCCGCCCTGGCGACCGACGCCATCCCGGGGCTCGACGTCCACGACGTGCGGGTGCCGGCGCGCGCGACGAGCGGCACGGACACGGCGATCGTCATCGATGCCGAGGGAACCAGGTGGATGATCCGCGCGCCGCAGAACCCCGCCGGGGGTGCGGCGCTCGAGGCCGAGATCGCACTGCTGGACCTGCTGGTCTTCTACGTCGACGCCGGGCGGTTGCCGTTCGACGTCCCGCGCCCGGCGGGGTTCACGCCCCTCGCCGAGGGCGGCCGCGCCGTCGTCCACAAGCAGATCCCCGGGCGGGTGCTGCAGCTGGGGCAGCTCGGCCCGGGGCCCGGGCTCGCCGCCGCGGTCGGCCGAGCGATCGCGGCCCTGCACGAGCTGCCGGTCTCGACGATCGAGGACACCGGGCTGCCCGTGTACACCGCCGACGAGTACCGCCGCCGCCGCCTCGCCGAGGTCGACGAGGCCGCCAAGACGGGGCTGGTGCCCACGACGCTGCTGCGCCGCTGGGAACACGCGCTCGAGGACGTCGCCCTCTGGCGGTTCCAGCCGACGGTCGTGCACGGCGACCTGTCCGCCGAGCACGTGCTCTGCGCGGGCGACGCCCCGACGGCGATCCTGGGCTGGGCGGAGGCGAAGGTCGCCGATCCCGCCGACGACCTCGCCTGGCTGCTCGTCGCCGCGCCGCACGAGTCGATCGACGCGATCCTCGAGGCCTACAACCTGCGGCGGACCGAGCTGCGCGACCCGCACCTGACCGAGCGGGCGCTGCTGGCCGGGGAGCTGGCGCTCGCCCGGTGGCTGCTGCACGGAACCCGGATGGCCGACCGGGCGATCATCGACGACGCCGTCGGGATGCTCGCCGAGCTCGAGGAGCTCACCTCCCCCGCCGCGCCGCCCGCGCACGTCCCGGACGATCACGCCACCACCTCCGACCCGGACGACGACGCCGAGCCCCACGAGTCCGACAAGCCCGAGGCGCACGACGACTACCGCTCGGAGCCCGCCGACTCCCCCGCCGAGCCGGACGAACCCGCCGAGCCCCGAGCGGAGCCCGACGAACCCGCCCAGT
>CAYGGX010000058.1:0-14512 GCA_964349585.1 uncultured Actinotalea sp. | reverse complement strand
CTAGGGGTGCGCATGGCGCAAGGTTAGGGACTGATCATGGATTCCACGGGCGGTTTCCCGATCGAGATCGATTTGGCACCGAATGTCACCCGTTCCGACTCCGTTCCGTGACCTTGATCGCCGAATCTCACCCGTCACCAGGGGCATCCGGACAACGGCCGGCCGATGCCCCGGCCGTATCGTTGGGCGGGTGACCCCGCCGGGAGATGCGCCAGTCCCGGCCCTTTCGCTGCGCGGCCTGGCCAAGCGGTTCGGCTCGACGATCGCGGTCGCCGGCCTGGACCTGGACATCCCGGTGGGCTCCTTCTACGGCGTCGTCGGGCCCAACGGCGCGGGCAAGACCACCACCCTGTCCATGGCGACAGGCCTTCTGGTGCCCGACGCCGGAACGGCGCACGTGCACGGAGTGGACGTCTGGGAAAAGCCGGCCAAGGCGGCGCCGCTGCTCGGGGTGCTGCCCGACGGGCTGCGGCTGTTCGACCGGCTCACCGGCCCGGAGCTGATCAGCTACGCCGGACTGCTGCGCGGCATGGAGCCCGAGGTGATCGCAGGGCGGCGGGACGACCTGGTGGCGGCGCTCGACCTCGGCGAGGTCGGCCCGGTGCTGGTGGCCGACTACTCGGCCGGGATGACCAAGAAGATCGCGCTCGCCTGCGCCCTGGTGCACGCGCCCCGGGTGCTGGTGCTCGACGAACCCTTCGAGGCCGTCGACCCGGTCTCCGCGGCCGGGATCCGGGACATCCTGCGCCAGTTCGTCGCAGCGGGCGGCACTGTGGTGATGTCCAGCCACGTTATGGCGCTGGTGGAGCAGGTCTGCGACCACGTCGCGGTGGTGAGCGCGGGCCGGGTGGTCGCGGCCGGCCCGATCGACCACGTCCGGGCGGGGCAGAACCTGGAGGAGCGGTTCGTCGACCTGATCGGCGGTGGGCCCGACCGGACGGAGCTGTCGTGGTTGCGACCCTCGTCCGACTGAAGGCCCGGATCCTGCGGCACACGCTGCGCCGCGAGACTTGGCGCGTCGTCGTGCTCGTGTTCGGCGTGCTGTGGACCCTGACCCTGATCCCATCGGTGGTCGGCGGGATGGTGTGGCTGTCCCGCGAACCCGCGGCTGCCTCCCGCGACCTCCTGGTGGTCGCCGGCGCCCTGCTCACCGTCGGCTGGACTGCCATCCCGATGCTCATCCCGGGGATGGACGACTCCCTGGAGGTCACCAGGTTCGCCTCGTTCGGCCTGCGGGCCAGGCGCCTGGTCCCCGGGCTGCTGGCCTCCGCGATGCTCAGCGTGCCCGCCCTGTTCACCGCGCTGGTCTGCCTGGCCCCGGCCATCGCATGGCGGAACAGCGGGCGGGGGCCCGTGTTGGTCGCCCTGGTCGCGGGCCTGCTGGGCCTGGTCACCTGCCTGCTGCTCGCGCGGCTGAGCACCCAGGTGTCGGCCCGGCTGCTCGGCTCCCGGCGGTCGAAGGAGATGAGCGCCGTCCTGGGGGTGCTCGCGGTCGTCCTGGTGATCCCGGTCATCGTCACGCTCGGGACGCTCGGGCTGGAGGGGGCGCTGGAACGCGTCCCCACCATCGCCGAGGTGCTCAGCTGGACCCCGTTCGCCCTGGTGTGGGCGGCGCCGGGGGCGATGGCCCTGGGCGACACCCCCGGCGCCGTCGTGCGCCTGGTCCTTGCCCTCGCCTGGGTGGCGGCCGGCCTTTGGCTGTGGACGGCCCTGCTGCAGCGCGCCCTGACCCACCCGGCCTCCCGCGGGGGACAGGTGCGTCGGCGGGTGGACGCGATGCTCCCCGCCCGCGGGGCCTCGAGCCCGGGGTTGGTGGCCGCCCGGGCGATCACCCGGCGCGGACTGCGGTACTGGACCGCCGACCCGCGCTACATGAGCTCGCTGCTGGGCGCGGTGGTCGCGCCGCTGCTCATCGTGATGCTGGTGGCGACGGTGGTCGACGCGCCGGCGGCCGTGGCCCTGAGCATGGGCGCGCTGATCGCGGGCACCCTCGGCTGGGGTCGGCACAACGACGTAGCGTTCGACGGAAGCGCATTCTGGCTGCACGTCGCGGCGCACGTGCCGGGCTGGGCCGACCGCCTGGGCCGGACCCTGGCCACCCTGCTCTGGGCGGCCCCGATGGTGATCGTCGTCAGCCTGATCGGCGCCGCGGTCGGCGGGCGCTGGGACCTGGCGCCGGCGGCGGTGGGCCTGGGCGTCGGCTTCCTGTGCGGCGGGCTGGGGGTGTCCGCCGTGGTCAGCGCCCTGCTCCCGTACCCGGTGCCCGAGCCGGGGGCCAACCCTTACGCGGCGCAGATGGGCGCGGTCGGGGCGAGCCTGGTGGCGCAGCTGGTCAGCTCGGTGGCCACGTGGGTGGTGTGCGTGCCGGTGCTGGTGGTCTACGGGCTCTCCCTCTGGTCGAACGCGGCGATCGCGCCGGTCACGCTGCTGGTCGGGGTGCTCGGGGGCGCCGCCACCCTGGCGGGCGCCGTGGTGCTCGGCGGCCGGGTGTACGACGCGCGGGCGCCGCGGCTGCTCGGGCGGATGACCTGACGGCGCGCGGAAGGGCGGTCGGTACCGGGAGGCGCCGTCGTAGACTCCCGGGCATGAGCGAGCCGACTCCGGAGCAGCCCGGCGGGCCCGCCGGACCCGACGGACCCGGGACCTCGACGAGCGTGCTGGAGCAGACCGAGGTCCGCGAGGAGATCGAACCCGGCGACCACGAGCGGTTCGCGCACTACGTGCGCAAGGAGCGCATCCTGCAGTCCGCCGTGAGCGGCACCCCGGTGATCGCGCTGTGCGGCAAGGTGTGGGTGCCCGGTCGGGACCCGAACCGGTTCCCGGTCTGCCCGATCTGCAAGGAGATCTACGACGGGCTGCGCGGCCCGCAGGACGGCGACGGATCCGGGCCCGACGGCGGCTCGAACCCGCCCGACTAGGGCCGCGGCGCGGGACGCGCAACAAGGCGACCTGCATGGACGAGCGACGGAGGCCCAGAGGTCGGGTCCGAGCTGCGATAGCGGGGATCGCCATCCTGGCCGTGGCCGCGTGCGCCGCCGATCCGGGTGACCCCGCGGTGATCTTCGACTCCCTCTCCGATGCGAACGGCGCGGCCGACAGTGACCATCCCGCCCAGACGCTGCGGGAGTCGATGCCGAATCAGGAGTCCGTGCTGGCGGGCGGCGAGCGGATCCGGGCCAGCGAGTCCGTCGTGATCGGACGGGTGGTCTCCGCCGAACTCCGGTCCGCTCACGCGGTCGTCGGGGAGTCGGTGGTGGATGTGCCGCTGGGCAGCGGCGAGGCCATGTGGGCCATGGCAGCCGTCGAGATGGAGGTCGAGGAGGCCTGGGGCGATCTCACCGGGGACGAGGTCGCGACCTTCCTCCCGCCGATCCGTGGCGGCGACACGGACGAGCAGCTCGCCTCGATCCGGGCCCTGGGCAGGATCGTGGTGTTCCTTGCCCACGGGCGGGTGGCGCGCAACGAGGAGCTGCTCGGGCTCGGAGCCGACGACGACCGGATCGCCTTCCCGGTGGCCGCCGGGTCGGGCGTGGACCCGGCGCGGTTCCTGGAGGGCGTCGACACGGTCGCCGAGCTGCGAGTCGAGCTGGCGCGATCGAGGCCGGATATCCGACTCGACGACGGCGGTGTCCGGGCGGGGTGAGAGGTGCCGAGCGGTTCCGCTCCGGTTGCCGGCGCACCCAATTTGTGCCTACGGCGTGAACCAGAAAGACCGGGTAAATCACCCCTTCCGGATGCGGGATCCGATCACCGATGCGACGGTGGATTGGTACACACCGCCGGGTCCACCCGGTGGCGGACCGGAAGGAGATGACAATGCCGTCCTGGCTGCTCATCCTGATCGTCGGAATCGTGCTGCTGATCTTCGGCATTGCCGTTGAAGCCGCCCAGTTCCTCATCTGGCTCGGCATCATCGTGCTCGTCGTGAGCCTGATCCTGGGCCTCGTCGGCCGCGGACGCAGGTCGACGGTCTAGTCGTCCCGCCGCTCAGACGTCCGAGGACCCCCTGGCCATCGGCCGGGGGGTCCTCGGACGTTCAGGCTCGGATCGTCACCGTGGGCAGTGCCGGGTCGCCGGCGGAGAGCCGGAGCGCCGCCCGCGGCAGCTCCGCCCGGGATGCGTGGTGGCGATCGACCGCGGACTGGACCCCCTCCGCCCCGGCGCGCGTGGTGTCGATGAGCCCGTCCTCGACGAGCTGCACGTGCAGCGCGCGCAGGTGGTCACCCGGAACCCAGCCGACGACGTCGTCGTGCGGTCCGGTGACCACCACCTCCTCCGTGGCCCTGCGGTTGCGGTCGAGCCTGCGGGCCGCCGCCTTTCGCCCGCCGGCCGAGCCCTTGCGGCTCGCGGCCTTCTCGACCGGCGCCATGACGCCGTCGGCCCCCTCCCGGGCGACCAGCTTGTAGACCATGCCGCAGGTCGGGGCGCCCGACCCGGTGACGACCGAGGTGCCCACCCCGTAGGAGTCGACGGGCGCCACCGCCAGGGCCGCGATCGCGTACTCGTCAAGGTCGGAGCTCACGACGATCCGGGTCGAGCGGGCGCCGAGCGCGTCGAGCTGCTGGCGCACCTCGAACGCCTGCGCGGTCAGGTCGCCCGAGTCCAGCCGCACCGCCCCGAGCTTGCGTCCGGCGACCTCGACGGCCGTCGCGACCCCGGTCGGGACGTCGTACGTGTCGACCAACAGCGTCGTCTCCGGACCGTGGGCGGCGACCTGCGCGGCGAAGGCGGAGCGTTCGTCGTCGTGCAGCAGGATCGAGGAGTGCGCGGCCGTGCCGATCGTCGGCAGCCCCCACCGCCGCCCCGCCTCCAGGTTCGACGTGCCGGCGAACCCGCCGACGATGGCGGCCCGTGCGGCCGCGACGGCGGCCTGCTCGTGGGCCCGGCGGCCGCCCATCTCCAGGCACGGCCGGTCGACGGCCGCGGTCGTTATCCGGGAGGCCGCGGACGCGACGGCGGAGTCGTAGTTCAGGATCGAGAGCACCAGCGTCTCCAGCACGACCGCCTCGGCAAACGTGCCCTCCACCACCATGACCGGTGAGCCGGGGAAGAAGCACTCACCCTCCGCGTAACCCCAGATCGACCCGGTGAACCGGTAGTCGGCGAGGTACTCCATCGTCTCCCGGTTGGTCACCTTGGTGCGGGACAGGAACGTCAGCTCCTCGTCGGTGAAGCGGAAGTCGGCGATCGCCTCCAGCACCCGGCCGGTGCCGGCAAGCACGCCGTACCGCCGACCGGGGGGCAGCCGGCGGGCGTAGACCTCGAACACGCAGCGCCGTGCGGCCGTGCCGTCCCCCAGGGCGGTCTGGAGCATCGTCAGCTCGTACCGGTCCGTGAGCAGGGCGGTGGACTGGCGCTCCCGCGTCGGGCGGGCCGAGTCGAACGACACCTTCGACGCCAGGGGAGCGGGGGGAGGGGCGCTCATTGACACACCGTAGGACGATGCCGCCGCGGGCCACCACCGCGGAGGGAAGCCCGAGCGGCCGCGACGTGAACCGTTCGCAGCCATTGCGCGTGGACACCGGGGTGGGGAGATCTGCGGGCAGATCCACCAGCCCGGGAGCCCAACGGGTGGCCCGCCTACAGTGGTGTGGTGCTCGCCTCGACCGTCCCGTCGGCGGACCTCCGCGCGGACGCGACCACCGAGCAGCCGTGGGTCACGGTGGTCTGGAACGACCCCGTGAACCTGATGAGCTACGTCACCTGGGTGTTCCGCAGCTACTTCGGGTACCCGAAAGAACGGGCGGAACGGCTGATGCTGCAGGTGCACCACGAGGGACGGGCCACCGTCTCCCGCGGCGGGCGGGAGCAGATGGAGATCGACACCCAGGCGATGCACGGCTTCGGGCTCTGGGCGACCGTCGAGCCCGCCGAAGGCGGTGCCGAGTGACCGCGCAGCTCGAATGGGGGTTCGGCCGCGTCGCCGACGGGTACTTCGTGCGGCTCGCCGAGGCCGAGCGGGCGGTCCTGGCCGACGTCGTCGACCAGGTGGTCGAGCTGCTCGGCGGGGCCGAGGACGCCCCGGCCGACGACGCGCACCCGTTGGAGGCGGTCCGGCTCGGTGACGACCCCGTACCCGTCCCGTTCGACGGCGCCCTGCGCCGCCTGCTGCCCGACGGCTCGCGGAGCGACCCCGAGCTGGCCGCCGAGTTCCGGCGCCTGACCGAGCGGGACCTGCGGGCCACCAAGACCGGGAACCTGGGCCGGTTCAGGTCCCTGCTAGCGGAGCCCGACGCGGTGCTCCCGGCGCCGGCCGCGCCGGGGGTCGCCGCGGCGATCACCGACCTTCGACTGGTGCTCGCCGAACGCCTCGGCGTGCAGACCGAGGCCGACGCCGACGCGGTGCACGAGCTGGCGGTCGCCGGCGGTGAGATGACCGGCTCCGAGGACGGGATGCGGCTGCTGCTCGCCACCGTCACGACGATGCTGGGGATCCTGCTGGAGTCGCTCATCGACCTGATGACCGACGAGTTGCCCTAGGCTCACGAGGGTGAACGACGCCCCGATCGGGATCTTCGACTCCGGTGTCGGGGGGCTCACCGTGGCTCGCGCCGTGATCGACCAGCTGCCCCACGAGGCGGTGCTCTACATCGGCGACACGGCGAACGGCCCGTACGGCCCCAAGCCGCTCGCCGCCGTCCGCGCGCACGCGCTCGAGGTCATGGACGACCTGGTGGACGCTGGCGTGAAGATGCTGGTCATCGCCTGCAACAGCGCGTCGGCGGCGGTGCTGCGCGACGCGCGGGAGCGGTACACCCAGCGCCGCGGGCTGCCGGTCGTCGAGGTGATCCTGCCCGCAGCCCGGCGGGCCGCGGCCGCCACCCGCACCGGCCGGGTCGGCGTGATCGGCACCCGCGCCACCATCGAGTCCCGGGCCTACGACGACGCCTTCGCGGTCGCGGCCGGCGTGCAGGTCACCTCGGCCGCGTGCCCCGAGTTCGTCGAGCTCGTCGAGGCGGGTACCACCTCCGGCCCGCACGCGCTGAAGGTGGCGCACGAGCTGCTCGAGCCGATGCGTGCGGCCGGCATCGACACCCTCGTGCTCGGCTGCACCCACTATCCGTTGCTCACCGGTGTGATCTCGTACGTGATGGGTGAGGACGTGACCCTCGTCTCGAGCGCCGAGGAGACCGCCAAGGACGTGTTCCGCACCCTGGTGGCCCACGGGTTGGAGCGCGACCCGTCGCTCGGGCCCCCCGAGCACCGCTTCCTCGCCACCGGGGACCCGGAGCCGTTCGCCGCCCTGGCCCGGCGGTTCCTGGGACCCGAGGTGATCGACGTCCAGCGCGCGGGGGTGCTGCGGTGAGACTGACGATCGTCGGCTGCGCCGGCTCGTTCCCCGGGCCGGAGTCCGCGGCGTCCAGCTATCTGGTCCAGGCGGATGACGCCGCGGGCCGCACCTGGAACCTGGTGCTGGACCTGGGCAACGGCGCGCTGGGCCCGCTGCAGCGGGCGATCGAACCGGCCGACATCGACGCCGTCGGGCTGTCCCACCTGCACGCGGACCACATGTCCGACATGGGGGCGCTGTACGTGTACCTGCGTTACCGGCCGGGTGCGACGGGCTCGCACCGCCGGCCCGCGATACCCGTGCACGGACCGTTCGGGACCGCCTCCCGGTTGGCCGAGTCGTACGGCCTGGAGCCGGGGGAGGTGATGTCCGCGCAGCTCGCGGTGCACGTGTGGCAGCCCGGTCACCCGGTCACCGTCGGCCCGATGACCGTCACGCCGGTCGCCGTCGAGCATCCGGTCCCGGCGTACGGGGTCCGGGTCTCCGGACCAGCCGAGGGGGATCCGGAGCGCACCGTGACCCTTGCCTACACGGGCGACACGGACTCCTGCGCGGGCCTTGACGACCTCGCCCGGGACGCGGACGTGCTGCTGGCCGAGGCGTCGTTCGTGGAGGGCCGGGAGGACGTCCGGGGGATCCACCTCACCGGGCGACGCGCCGGCCAGGCGGCGGACGTCGGCGGCTCCCGCCGACTCGTGCTCACCCACATCCCCGCGTGGACGCCGACCGACGTCCCCCTGGAGGAGGCCCGGCAGGTATACGACGGCCCCGTGGAGGTGGCCCGCCCGGGCATGGTCGTCCGACTGTGAGCGCCGAGCGGACCTTCCCCGACGGCTTCCTCTGGGGCGCCGCCACGGCCCCCCACCAGGTCGAGGGGGCCAACACCGGCTCCGACTGGTGGGAGTGGGAGACGCGGCCGGGCTCCGTCGTCGCCGAACCGAGCGGCGACGCCATCGACCACCGCAACCGCTACGCCGACGACATCGCGCTGCTCGCCTCGCTCGGCCTGGGCGTCTACCGGTTCGGTGTGGAGTGGGCGCGGGTGGAGCCCGAGGACGGCGTGTTCGACGACCGCTGGCTCGACCACTACGCGGCGATGGTGGCGTGCGTCCGGTCCCACGGGATGGTCCCGATGGTCACCCTCCAGCACTTCACGCTGCCCGCGTGGGTCGCGCGGCGGGGCGGCTGGCTGTCGCCGGCGACGCCCGAGCTCTTCGCGCGGTACTGCCGCCGGGTGATGGGCCGCCTCGGGTCGGACCTCGACCTGGTCACCACGATCAACGAACCGGGCGTGGTGCCGTTCGGCGGCTACCTGGCGCCGCTGGGCTTCCCACCGGGTCGGCGCAGCGTCCCGGAGTGGGAGCGCGCGTCGGAGCACATCGCGACCGCGCACGTGCTCGGCCGGGCCGCGGTCCGGGAGGCGGGCGACGCGCGGGTCGGCGCTACCCACTCGCTCGCCGAGTGGGAGTCGAACCGAGCCGGCCGGCCGGTCATGGAGCTGATGCGCCGGCGGATGGAGGACGTGTTCCTCGACGCCTGCGCCGATGACGACTACATCGGGGTGCAGACCTACACCCGGATCCCCGTTCGGCTGCCGGCGGTGCTGGGCCCAGGCGCGTGGGCGTTGGCGCGCAGCCGGTGGCTGCAGCGTGTGGTGCTGCCGCGGGCCTTGGCCCGCGGGCTGGCGGGCCATGGCGACAACCCCGGCGACGACGACACCCGGACGGACATGGGTTACGAGTACCGGCCGCAGGCCGTTGCGGCCACGGTCCGGCGGGTCGCGGAGCGGTACCCCGGCAAGGACATCATCGTCACGGAGAACGGCATCGCGACCGACGACGACGCCCGCCGGGTCGCCTTCATCGCGGAGGGCCTCGCCGCGCTGCACCAGGTGATCGCTGACGGGATCCCGCTGCGCGGCTACGTGCACTGGAGCGCCTTCGACAACTTCGAGTGGGCGCTCGGCTACCGGATGCGGTTCGGCCTGATCGGGGTGGACCGCGCCACCCAGGAGCGTCAGGTCAAGCCGTCGGCGCGGTTCCTCGGCGAGATCGCCCGCACCGGGAGACTGGCCGCGTGAGCCGCCGTCGTGCCCTTGGTACCGCGCTCGGACCACGACCGCGACGTCGCCGCGGCTGCCCTAGGGTCGTGGCATGACAACTGACCGCGCCGACGGCCGGCGCCCGGACGAGCTGCGCCCGATCACGATCACCCGGCAGTGGCTCGACGCGGCCGAGGGGAGCGTGCTGGTGGAGTTCGGCCGCACCCGGGTGCTCTGCGCGGCGTCGTTCACCGAGGGCGTGCCGCGCTGGAAGAAGGGGTCAGGTCAGGGCTGGGTCACCGCGGAGTACGCGATGCTGCCGCGCGCGACCGACACCCGCAGCGACCGCGAGTCGGTGAAGGGCCGGATCGGCGGCCGCACCCACGAGATCTCCCGACTGATCGGCCGCTCGTTGCGCGCCGTGATCGACGTGGCGGCGCTGGGCGAGAACACGATCGTGCTGGACTGCGACGTGCTCCAGGCGGACGGCGGGACCCGGACCGCGGCGATCACCGGCGCCTACGTCGCGCTGGCCGACGCCGTCGCCTGGGCGCGGGACAAGGACCTGGTCGCCGCGGGTCGCGAGGTGCTCACGGGCTCGGTGGCCGCCGTCAGCGTGGGCATCGTCGACGGCGTCCCGATGCTCGACCTGCCCTACACCGAGGACGTGCGGGCCGAGACCGACATGAACGTCGTCGCGACCGGCACCGGGCGGTTCATCGAGGTACAGGGGACCGCGGAGCGCACGCCGTTCGACCGCGCGGAGCTGGACGTGCTGCTGGACCTGGGCCTGGCGGGGATCGCGGCGCTCACCGCCATCCAGTCCGAGGCGCTCGCGCGGCCGCTGAGCCGATGACCACCCGCCTGGTGCTGGCGACGCACAACCGCCACAAGCTGGGCGAGTTGCGTGCCGTGCTGCTTCCCGCGCTGCCCTCGCTCCTGCCCGACGACGTGGCGTCGTCGTCCGACGTCGGCGCGCCGGACGTGGCGGAGACCGGGGTGACCTTCGCCGAGAACGCCCTGCTCAAGGCGCGGGCGCTGGCGGCCTTCACTGGCCTGCCGGCCGTGGCAGACGACTCCGGGCTGTGCGTCGACGTGCTCGGCGGGGCGCCGGGGGTGTTCTCCGCGCGGTGGTCCGGCCGGCACGGGGACGACGCCGCCAACCTTGAGCTGCTGCTCGCCCAGCTGGCCGATGTGCCCGACGCCCACCGCGGCGCCGAGTTCCGCTGCGCCGCAGTCCTGGTGACACCCGACGGGCGGGAGGTGGTGTGCGCCGGCGTGATGCGGGGTCGGCTCACCAGCGAGCCGCGCGGCGGCGGCGGGTTCGGCTACGACCCGATCCTGGTGCCCGACCACCAGCCGGAGCGGGCGGCCGGACGCGCCCTGACCAACGCGGAGCTCACCGCCGACGAGAAGAACGCGATCTCCCATCGGGGCGAGGCCTTCCGGGCGCTGGCGCCGTCGATCGTCGCGGTGCTGACTCAGATCCGTCCGACGTAGGCCATCGCCTGCCGCAGCAGGTAGTCGTGGCCGCCGGTCATCTCCAGCCCGACGGCCTCGCTGCACGCCTCCTCGGGGGTGAGCCAGGAGAGCTCGAGGGCGTCCTGCTGGGGCTCGCAGTCGCCCGCGATCGGCACGATGTAGGCGAGCGAGACGGCGTGCTGTCGCACGTCGTGGTACGGGGTCACGCCCGGCGTCGGCAGGTACTCCGCGACGGTGAACGGCTGCGGTGAGGGCGGGATGTGCGGCAGCGCGACCGGGCCGAGGTCCTTCTCGATGTGCCGGAGCAGGGCGTCCCGCACCCGCTCGTGGTACAGCACGCGGCCGGAGACCAGCGATCGGGTGATCGCCCCGACCCCGTTGACCCGCAGCAGCAGGCCGACCGCGACCACGTCCCCGCACTCGTCGACCCGCACCGGGACGGCGTCCACGTAGAGCATCGGCAGGCGGGAGCGGACGGCCAGCAGCTCCGCGTCGGTCAGCCAACCGTCCGGCAACGGGTCCGGCGGGTAGTCGGCCGTCTCGGTCATGCGCCGAGCCTACGGCCGGCACCCGGCGTTCGAGCGGCGCTTCGGGATGTGTCGGGAATACCGCGCCGGTGGCCGTGCTTTGGCGAAGGGGGACACGCGACGGGGAGGACGATCCGGTGGGGACCGTTGAGTTGACCGAGGCCGACTTCGAGCAGGCGGTCGTCACGAACGACTTCGTGCTGGTGGACTTCTGGGCGGCCTGGTGCGGACCGTGCCGGCAGTTCGCCCCGGTCTTCGAGGCCTCGTCGGAGCAGCACCCCGATGTGGTGCACGCCAAGGTGGACACCGACGCCGAGCAGGGTCTTGCGCAGGCCGCGAGCATCCGGTCCATCCCGACGCTGATGGCCTTCCGCGAGGGCATCCTCGTCTTCAACCAGGCGGGCGCCCTGCCCGCGTCCTCGCTGGAGCGGGTGGTCCAGGCGGTCAAGGGCCTCGACATGGCGGCCGTGCGCGCCCAGCTCGACGCCCGACGTTCGTCCAGCGTTTGACGCCCGGGCAGTCCTCGGCTTGACGCCCCTCGTGGGAATCCCTGTACTCATCACATGAACGACCCTGCGAGTACCACCACCGCTCACCTGCCCCACTGGCCGTGGGCGGTGCAGCGGTGATGGATGGTGAGACCTGGTTCAGCATCGCGCTCGTCCTCGCCTTCATCCTGATCGGGGGAGTGTTCGCGGGGACCGAGATCGCTCTGATCTCGCTGCGAAAGGGGCAGCTCGCCGCGTTGGAGCGCAAGGGGCGGCGCGGCAGCCGTGTCGCGGCCGTCGCTCGAAACCCCAACCGGTTCCTTGCGGCGGTGCAGATCGGTGTCACCGTGGCAGGGTTCTTCGGTGCCGCCTACGGGGCGGCGACCATCGCGCCCGACTTCGTGCCGACGCTGGAGCAGGTCGGGCTGCCGACGGTGGCCGCGCAGAACGTCGCGCTGGTCGGTTCGACGCTGGCGGTGGTCTACCTCTCCCTGGTGCTCGGCGAGCTGGTGCCCAAGCGGATCGCGTTGCAGCGGTCGGCGGGAGTGGCCCTTGTCGTCGGGCCGCCTCTCGACAGGTTCGCATCCGCGATGCGGCCCGTCATCTGGTTGCTGTCCGCCTCCACGAACGGGGTGGTCCGGCTATTCGGCGGAAACCCTCACGCCACCGGGGAGGAGATCAGCGACGAAGAGCTTCGGGAGCTGATCATCGGTCACGAGGGACTGACACTCGATGAGCGAAGCCTGCTGAGCGAGGTGTTCGTGGCAGCCGATCGATCCATAGCCGAGGTGATGCGGCCCCGGGGGGAGGTGGCCTTCGTGGCGGCAGACCTCACCGTGCCGGAAGCGATCGCCTATGTGCAGCAACGCCAGTACTCCCGATACCCGGTGATGGGTGAGGGGTTCGACGACATCCTCGGATTCCTGCATGTTCGAGACCTCGTCGCGGCCGAACCGGGAGCCAGGGTGCGGGACCTCACCCGGCCGATTCTCGAGCTCCCCGCCACCAACCAGCTGCTTCCCTCGCTGTCGTACCTGCGCCGGGAGGGTGCCCACATCGCTTTGGTGGTCGATGAGTACGGCGGCACGGACGGCATCGTGACCCTCGAGGACATGGTCGAGGAGCTTGTGGGCGAGATCTATGACGAGTACGACAGCGCCGAGCCGCAAGTGCGCCAGGTCGGCGTCGGCCGGCTCAGCGTCGAGGGTCTCCTGACGATCGAGGAGTTCGGCGAGCGGACCGGCGTTGCACTGGTCGACGGTCCCTACGAGACCGTCGCTGGCTACGTCGTGGCACGGCTCGGCCGCCTGGCCGAGCCTGGCGACTCCGTCGCAGTCGATGGCCACTGGCTGGTGGTTACGGAGGTTGCCCGCCGGCGGATCGTGCGCCTTGACGTCGTGGCGGTCGACGCTTCTTCCGCTGACCCGGCTGTGCCAGACACCTCCGGTGGAGACGGTCCCTGACTACCGCAGTTCAGAAGGCCGGGAAGCTGCCCGGCGGGACGTCGGTCGTCGGGGCCCACTGGTCGCCGGTGCCGCCCATCTCCAACGTGTAGTAGGTGTAGTAGCTCCGCCCGCTCTCGTAGGACGCGTCCTCCTCGAAGCGGCCGTACGAGGCGTTCCTGGTGAACTCGTTGCTGAACGTGCACCAGTCGGCGCCGAAGGCGTAGTAGGTCGAGAAGACGCCGTCGACGATGCCCCTGACGGTGTACGCGCTGTTCGCGTGCACGTAGACGCTCAGCAGGGCGGGTTGGCCCGGACCGGGGGCCGCCAGCACGACCAGCAGGTCGTCCGGGTCGTTGTTGAAGATCCGCAGCTCGTTGGAGCCACCGCCGAGGGCGTTCACCAGGACCGCGCCGTTGCCCGGGCGGGCCAGCTGGTTGACCCGCAGGGTCGCGACGGCGTCCCCGACCCGCACCTCGTGCAGGCCGGGGGTGGCGACGGTGACCGCGAAGGTCTCCTCGCCGGCGGCGCCACCGGACAGCGCGACGTGCCTGGACTCGGCGGCGACGCCGTCCACGAGCACCTCGAAGTCGTGCTCCCCGTCGGCCTCGCCGATGTTGGAGACCCGCACGAGCAGGGTCGTCTCGTTGCTCGTGTTGATGTCCAGCGTGTTCGGGGCGAGGGTGATCGAGTCGATCACGAACTCGGGCGGTGTCATCACCCAGACCGCGGCACTGAGCTCGTCGACCTCGGCGACGGTGACCGTGTACCGGCCCGGGTCGAGGTCGCCCAGGGAGACGTCGATCCACGACTCGGAACGACCCTCGACCGAGTACGCCGCGGTGGTGGCGACCGCACCGTTCAGCAGGACAGTCAACTCGTGATCGCCGGTGCCCCAGCCGGTGTTGCCGAGCAGGACGCGGACGACGACCTCCTCGCCGCTCACGAGCGCCTCCGGCGCGTCGAGCGCGCTCACCACGAAGGCCGGTCGGTAGAGCAGGAAGAAGGTCGCGGCGGCGGCGATCGCCACGACCACCACGCCCGCGCCGATCCAGGTCGCCGACCTGCGGTACCAGCGTCTGGTTGCCGGGGGCTGGTCGCCCCCGGGACTGGTCGGCCCGAATGTGGGCTGGTACTGGGGCGGCTGCGCCGGGCCCGGCGGGCGCTCGCCCGCGAACTCCGGTCGGTAGGCAGGCTCGACGGCGAGCCCCGGCGGTGGCGACCAGGGCGCCGCGGGGGTG
>CAYGGX010000057.1:13565-14675 GCA_964349585.1 uncultured Actinotalea sp. | reverse complement strand
CAACAGGGACTCCAAGGGCTGCTGCAGCGGGCTGACTACTCGACGACCAGCCTACCCACTGGGCCGCGCGGTTCCCCTTCCGAGGCTCGCGGCGGGGGCCTGACCTGCGCAAACGGTTCGGGGCGGGGGAAATGTCCGCTGCCTGCCCGTGGTAAGATGGACCTCCGCGAAAGGGGACTCCAACAAAATGGCCTTCACTGTTGGCGAGACCGTCGTTTATCCGCACCACGGAGCGGCACTCATCGAGGAGATCAAGACTCGGACGATTCGCGGGGAGGACAAGCTCTACCTCAAGCTGAAGGTCGCCCAGGGTGACCTGACCATCGAGGTGCCGGCCGCGAACGTCGATCTGGTGGGCGTGCGCGACGTCGTCGGGGCCGAGGGCCTGGAGAAGGTGTTCGACGTGCTTCGCGCGCCCTACACCGAGGAGCCGACCAACTGGTCGCGCCGGTACAAGGCCAACCTCGAGAAGCTGGCCTCCGGCGACGTCATCAAGGTCGCCGAGGTGGTGCGGGACCTCTCTCGGCGCGACGCCGACCGCGGCCTGTCGGCCGGCGAGAAGCGGATGCTGGCCAAGGCCCGGCAGATCCTCGTCTCGGAGCTCGCGCTCGCGGAGCACACCGAGGAGGAGCGGGCCGAGGCGATCCTGGACGAGGTCCTGGCCTCCTGAGTTGACCGCCGCCGTCGCGATCCTGACCGCCGCGGGCAGCGGCTCCCGGCTCGGCAGTCCCGGTCCCAAGGCGTTGGCGGAGCTGGCCGGCGAACCGCTCGTGACGCACGCCGCGCGCGCCCTGAGCGCATCCGGCGTCGTCGAACGGATAGTGGTCACGGCCCCGGAGGGTGCCGAGTCGGCGATCGAGGACGCCCTTGCGGCCGCGGACCTGGGCGTCCGGGTCGAGGTCGTCACGGGCGGCGCGAGTCGCCAGGCGTCGGTCGCGGCCGGACTCGCTCGCCTCGCGGATGTCTCGGGCGACCGGGTGGTACTGGTGCACGACGCCGCGCGGCCGCTGGTCCCGTCGGCCGTCGTGCGAAGGGTCGCCGCGGCGGTGACGGGCGGCCGGACCGCCGTCGTCCCGGGCCTCCCGGTCCCGGACACCTTGAAGCAGACCG
>CAYGGX010000057.1:0-13465 GCA_964349585.1 uncultured Actinotalea sp. | reverse complement strand
GCGGCCGGCCTCGGGGACCTCGGGTCGGCAATCGGTACCGACGATCCGCAGTGGGCGAACGCGGCCGGCGTCGCGATCCTGCGCGAGGTCGCCCGGCGGGTGCGGGCGGCCGGCTACGAGGTCGGGAACGCGGCGGTCCAGCTGATCGGCGAGCGACCCCGGTTGGCCTCCCGGCGCGCGGAGGCCGAGGCGGTTCTCGGCGTCGCGTGCGGCGCGCCCGTCTCGGTCTCGGGGACCACCAGCGACGGGCTGGGGCTCACCGGCCGCGCAGAGGGTGCAGCAGCGATCGCGACTGCCCTGGTGGTGGCTCGGACGGGTCGGCCTGGGTACTGAGGATGATCTTGCCCTGGACGCGGCCCTCGATGCCTGCCCGGTGCGCCCGGGCGGCGTCGGCCAGCTGGTAGGTCGCGCCGACGCGGACGTCCACCTT
The DNA here is from genome assembly GCA_964349585.1 of uncultured Actinotalea sp. GTDB lineage: Bacteria > Actinomycetota > Actinomycetes > Actinomycetales > Cellulomonadaceae > Actinotalea. The sequence goes on along the minus strand of CAYGGX010000057.1, from coordinate 13,035 downwards.
GCCCTGCTCCACCAACCGGATCAGTGTCCCGCGCGCGGCGTCGCGGATCTGGGTGCCAGGGTCGGCACCGGGCCCGTTGCCGAGCACCTTCACCCCGAGCTGCGCTCCGTACGCCATGGCCGCGATCGTCGCGACCCGGCGGCGGTCGCGCACCAGGGTCACCGACACGTCCAGCGCCTCCCGGGTGCCCGACACGTCGATCGCGGCGGTGAGGTTGCCGCGGGCGGCGGCCCGCACGCGGTCGACCAGGCCGGGCCCGTAGCCCACCGGGACGGCGCCGAGATCGACCAGGTACTCGTGGTTGGCGGGGTCGGCCGTCCCGATAACCCTGGCCCCCCGCGCCCGCGCGAGCTGGACGACCATCGCCCCGACACCGCCGCTGGCGCCGTGCACCAGGACCGTGTCGCCGGCGCCGACCCGGGTCGCGGCGAGCGTGTGCACGGCGGCCACCCCGGAGACCATCAGCCCGGCGGCCTTCTGCCAGGACATCGAGGCCGGCTTCGGCAGCAGCGCCGAGCGCGGCACGACGATCCGATCGGCGTAGGCGCCGGGCGCGTGATAGGCGATCACCTCGGCGCCGACACCCAGGGCGACGTCGTCGGGCTCGTCACCGACGGCAACCACAACCCCCGCCGCCTCGTGGCCGAGCCGGATCGGCAGCTGGGCGGGGTCCGTGCCCCAGGCGCCCGAGTACTGCTTCCAGTCCGCGGGGTTGACTCCGGCGGCTCGGACGTCGAGCAGCACCTCCCCGGGACCGGGCGGTCCGGGCGTCACTCGGATGACGTCCAGGACCTCGGGTCCCCCGAATGCGGTTGCCACCACTGCCCGGGTCATACCCCGATCATGTCGTCGCCGGGCGCCCCGGTCCAGCGGCGCGCGCGGCATCGAGCCCGGGTCTGGGACGAAAACGACGAAGCCCCGCCGATCTGGACGGCGGGGCTTCGCCTGATGGCCGCACGGAGGCCAACAGGTCCGGTGGCTACCTCATGCGGTGGGGATCCAGACCCGCATCGTCGACGGGCCGCGGTTGGCCCAGTCGTGGTACGGCACGAGGCGGAGGTCGATGGGGTCTCCGGCCGTGTACCCGGGATCGCGCCGGTCGTAGGGCCAGTCCGGGTCCTCGAAGCGCACCGGCACCGCCCGCACGACGACGTGCCCGTCCACCTCGCGCGGGGCGGCGGAGGTGTCCAGGCGCAGCGCGTCGACCTCCGCCTGCGGGACATCGACGGACTCCAGGCACAACACCTCGGGTCCGCGCTCAACGGCGACGCACCCGCGAACCGCGTCGATGCGCTGGTCCGGGTGGGTGAACCGCGGCGCGACCGGAAGCTCGAGCTCCACCTCGTCGCCAGCGCGAATCGGCACGCTGACGGTCCCCGGCTCGGCCGCTCGCCGCTCGCCCCCGACGACCAGCTGGGCTCCCTCTGCCCAGCGCGGGATCCGCAGGGACAGGGTCCACGGCCGTTCCTCGGTGCCCACCGCTCTGACCAGGACCCGGCCCGAGCGGGGGTAGTCGGTCTCGACCTCGACCTGCACGGACCGTCCGTCGGGCAGCTCGGTGCTGATCCGCGCGGCGGCGTACTGATGCAGCTGTAGGCCGTCGTCGTCGGTAGTCGCGAGGTATGCCGCCAGGCTCGCCAGCGTCCGCGCGACGTTGCCCGGGCAGCAGGACACGCTGAACCACGGTGCCCGCAGCGACGAGGCCGCGCGGCCGATCGCCCGGTCCGGCTCCGGCACGGCGCCGAGCTCTCGCTGGTGCAGGGTGTTCGTGTAGTAGAAGGCCCGGCCGTCCGCCGCCGGCGAGGTCGCCACGACGTTGTACAGGGTCCGCTCGATGAGCTCGGCGTACTGCGGGCCGCCGTCGGCGAGCAGCAGGCGCCAGCTGAACATGATGGAGCCGACGCCGGCGCAGGTCTCGGAGTACGCGCGGTCGGGCGGCAGGAAGAAGTCCTCGCCGAACGCCTCGTCCTGGTGTCGCGAGCCGATGCCCCCGGTGAGGTAGACGCGCCGCGCGACGGTGGCGCGCCACTGGCTCGTGAGCGCGGCGAGGAGGCCGTCGTCGCCCGTCTCCGCCGCGAGGTCGGCGGCGCCCGCCGCCAGGTACGTGGCGCGCACCGCGTGCCCCCGCAGCACCGTCGCCGCACGGATCGGCACGTCGTCCTGGAAGTAGGAGCGACCGAACTCGATGTCGTTCAGGACGCCGTGGCCGCGGCGTTCGATGAACAGCCGGGCCTGGTCCAGGTAGCGCTGCGCACCCGTCAACCGGTAGAGCTCCACGAGGGCGGGCTCGATCTCCGCATGCCCGCACACGGAGGCGATCCCGTCGGGGCCGAAGACCTCGCACACGTGGTCCGCGACCCGCAGTGCGACGTCGAGGAGCTCGTGGCCGCGGCCGGTCCGCGCGCCGGCGACCGCGGCCTGGATGAGGTGCCCGTGGCAGTACAGCTCGTGGCCCCACTCCAGGTTGCTGTATCGCGGCTCCTGGCCCGGTCCGCCGAAGGCGGTGCTGAGGTACCCGTCCGGCTGCTGCGCCGCGGCCACCCGCGCGACTATCGCGTCGTATCGGGCCTCCAGCGCCTGGTCGTGGGAGCGGGCCAGCTCCCAGGCGATCGCCTCGAGCAGCTTGTAGACCTCGGAGTCGGAGAACTCCCGGCCGCGGCGGGCGGCGCCCGGGCCGCCGTCGGGCACCAGGTCGAAGTTGCCCAGCCAGCCCTCGCGCTCCAGCCAGGACTCGATGTGCGCCAGGCTCGCCGTCGCGTTGATGTGCTGCCGCCGTGCCCAGAAGCCGTCGGTGATGCGGATCTCGTCGAGGCCGAGCGGCCGCAGCCGGCCGGTCGAGGGCAGCACGGGGCGGCCCCCACCGGCGTCGGCGGCAGGCCGGGGGGAGCGGGCCGTGGGCACCACGCCCGGGATGTGTGCAGTCATTTGATCAACCCTTGAGAGCGCCGGACATGAAGCCCCGGACGTAGTGGCGCTGGAGCAGCAGGAAGAGGATCACGCAAGGCAGGGCGAGGACGACGACGCCGGCCTGCGTGGCGCCGTAGTCGATGATCCCCATGACCTGCTGGCGCATGTTGGTGATGGCAAGCGGCAGGGGCTGCTTTGCCGGGTCGCTGATCAGGATCAGCGGGGCGATGAAGTCGTTCCAGGCCGCCAGGAAGGCGAACAGCCCGACCGTGATCAGCCCGGGCATCACAGCGGGGACCATGATCCTTCGGAGGGCCCCGAAGGTGCCGCACCCGTCGACGAGGGCCGACTCCTCGAGCTCCTTGGGGACCGCCTCGAAGCTGATCCGCATCATGAAGGTGGCGAACGGGAGCTGGAACATCGTCAGCACGCAGGCCAGACCGACGAGCGAGCCCTGCAGCCCGAGCGCGTTGAGCAGGACGTACAGCGGGATCAGCAGGGTTGCGTAGGGGACCATCAGGATCGCCAGCGTGATCATGAAGAGCACGTTCTTGCCCGGGAAGCTGAACCGCGCGAACGCGTAGCCGCCCAGCAGCGAGATGCTGAGTGTGAACACGACGGTCAGGCCGGAGACGATCAGCGAGTTGCCGATGTACGTGAGCACGCCGGACTGGTAGTTGGCGAGCGTGACGTAGTTGCCGAAGCCCCACCCGTTCGTCTGGTTGGTCCCACCCTGGGGTGAGACCGAGGCCACTGCGGCCCAGACCAGGGGGAACAGGAAGATGATCCCGAGGCTCCCCGTCAGCACGTGGTAGGGCATCCGGACCAGGGACCGGGCCCCCCAGGTGTCGGAACGCCGACCCCGGGACGTGCGGGGTCGCGCAGAGGTTGGGCGACCGCGCATGGCGTCGACGTCGCGCTCGATGGTCGTCATCTTTCCCTCCCTCGCAGCGTGCGGAACTGGACGATGTTTATGGCGAGCAGCGCAACGAGGAGGATCACGGACAGCGCCGCGGCGATCCCGAGGTCGTTGCGGCCTGCGAAGGCGGCGTTGTAGACGAGCTGCACGATCGTGATCGTGGTGTTGTCGGGGCCGCCCTTGGTCAAGATGAAGAACTGCTCGAAGGCGAGCAGGGACCCGGTGACGCACAGGATGGTGCAGAGCGCGATCGAGGGCCGCAGCAGGGGAAGGGTGATCCGGGTGAAGGTCTGCCACCGGCCGGCGCCGTCGATGCGGGCGGCCTCGTAGACGTCACCCGAGATCCCCTGCAGCCCGACCATCATCAGCAGCATGTAGAAGCCCGCGAATCGCCAGACGACGAGGAAGACGGTGGACCAGAGCGCCGACGTCGAGGTCCCGAGGAACGAGATCGGCTCCGTCACCACGCCGAGCTGGCGGAGCCAGGGGTTGATCGGGCCGCTCTGGGGGGAGTAGAGCGCGTAGAAGAGCAGCGACGCCGACGCGAGGCCGAGCGCGCTGGGGACCAGGATCGCGGTGCGCAACAGGTTCTTCCAGCGGGTGCTCTCCTGGACGAGCAGGGCGAGCGCGAGCGCGAGCCCGAGCAGCAGCACGGTCGTCACGGCCGTGTACTTCAGGGTGAAGACGATGGCCGGCCAGAAGTGCGTGAGGTTGACGGCGTCGTCGAAGTTCGCCGGGGCGTTGAGCCCGCGGTTTCCCGAGAACAGGCCCCAGTCCGAGACGGACATCTGGATCACGAGCAGGACCGGGAGCACGAAGAAGATGGCGACGAAAGCGGCCGTCGGACCGGCGTAGGCCCAGCCGAGCGCGCTGCGGGAGACCCGGGAGTGGCGACGTCTGCGCACTGGCACGCCCGGCGGTGTGGTGGTGGTCGTGGTGGCCACGAGGGAGCTCCTTGTCGGCGCGGGCCCGGTGGTGTCGAGTCTCCTCGACACCACCGGGGGTCCGCCGGTTACTGACTGAGGATGGCGGTTATGCCTTCGTTGTCGGCCTCGACCGAGTCGCCCGATCCGAACACCGCGTTGCGGACCAGGATCATCCACGGCGAGTCCGGGGCGTTGAACGCCTGCTGGAAGCTCACCGAGAACGGCGTCTTGCTGTTCGGGTCCGCGGCGACCTCGTTGACGGTGACCACCCGCGGGTCGGCCGCCGAGTACTCGTTGTCGGTCAGGTCGGTGCGGGCGCCGACGTCACCGTTCTTCGCCAGCACCTCAACCTGTGCGTCCTCGGACATCAGCCAGGCGAGGAAGTTCCATGCCTGGTCCGACACGGTGCTGTCCTTGGAGATCCCGATGCCATCGCCACCGACGAAGGTGGAGACGCCGCCGTTGACTCCGGGGATCCCGCCGACGCCGACGTCGACCGTCTGGGAAGCGGTTGCGAGCAGGGTGGCGGGGTACGGCATGACGCCGACCGAGCCCTCCTGGAACGGGCCGACCCAGGTGGGTCCGGCTTCATCGCGTGAACCGGGGTGCACGGCGCCGGCTTCCCAGAGCTCGCGCCAGGTCCCGTAGACCTCCTGCGCGGCGTCGCTGTCGAGCAGCGCCTCGGTGCCGTCGGCGTTCATGACGTCCTCACCGGACGCCCAGATCATCGGGAACCAGGTGAACACGTTGCAGCCACCGCAGTTGCCGCCGAAGTAGGTGCCGTACACGCCCTCCTTGCCGAGGGCCTGGATGGCCAGCGCCTGCTCCTTGAACTCCGCCAGGGTCGTCGGCCCGGCCTCGGGGTCGAGGCCCGCCTCGCGGTACAGGTCCTTGTTCCAGAACATGACCGACAGGTCGTGCACGAACGGGAGCACGTACTGGACCCCGTCGTACGTCCCGGCATCGATGTGCGCCCGGTTGAGGTTGTCGGCGAAGGGCAGCGACGCGATGCGGTCCGTGATGTCGGTGAAGAGCCCGGCCTCGGTCCAGTTGGGGACGTAGACGATGTCGGCCGCGAACAGGTCCGGTAGGTCGCCGGATCCGGCGGCAGCGCCCACCCGCGCAACGTAGTCGTCGTTCGGGGTGATGGTCAGTTCGACCTGGTTCTGGTGCGTGGCGTTGTACGCCTCCACCAGGAGGTTGGCCTGCTGCTCCATCGGGGCGCGGGTCCAGAGCGTCAGGGTCGTACCGTCGTCGACGCCCTCCCACGCCTCACCCGAGGTGCCCTGGTCGTCGCCGGGGTCGGCGGGCGGGGGGGTGTCGCCGTCGTCGCCACAGGCCGCGAGGCCGGCGACGAGCATGCTCGCGACAGCGACTCCCGCGAGCGCCCGGCGATGCCGGCCGCTGCTTCGCGTGATGTTCATTGGTTCTCCTCGTGCTCGTCGTTGAGCGCCGTGCACGCTCGGCGGGATACTGGCTCCTCCCACCACGTGGGATCGCCGAATACCTTGTCAGTAGCGTTTCTGTACGCCTCATCGTTGCCGGGCAGAGCGGGCCATTCGCGGATCCAAGATCGTCTTGACCTGCTGTAATGCCGACAAGACGGAGAACTCCGTAGAGACTCACTACCCCGAAAAGGTTTTCAGAATCTACTGGTGTCAGTGTCGACACGTCAAGCAACCGAGGGTTACAGTTCGGTCAAGACGACGCCTGCGACCCCCGCCGCGCGCCGATGAGAGCAGGGATCCAAGTGGTCGAGACGACAGCGCAGCGAAGCGGCAGTCGGGGATCGGCAACCACGCTGACCGACGTCGCGCGGCTGGCGGGCGTGTCGGTCGCGACCGCCTCCAAGGCGCTGAACGGGCGCAGCCAGGTGCGAGCGGAGACGCGGGCGCGGGTGATCGAGGCCGCCGAGCGACTCTCGTTCTTGCCCAACGCCCTGGCCCGGGGGCTCATCGCGGGGCGGACCGGCACCGTCGGGCTGCTGACCTCCGACCTCGAGGGTCGGTTCTCGATACCCATCCTGCTCGGCGCGGAGGACGCGTTCGGGGCCGACCGCACGTCGGTGTTCCTCTGCGATGCGAGGGATGACGCCATCCGGGAGCAGCACCACATCAGGGCGTTGCTCTCCCGTCGGATCGACGGGCTCATCGTGGTGGGCGCAAGACCCGACCCCCGGCCCTCACTCGGCCGCTCGCTCCCGGTGCCGGTGGTGTACGCGTACTCGCCGTCGCAGGACCCGGAGGACCTCTCGCTCGTCACCGACAACGTGGGGGGCGGCCGGCTCGCCGTGGAGCACCTGATCTCGCGCGGGAGGCGGCACATCGCGCACATCACGGGTGACGTGACGTACAGCGCGGCGAGCGACCGTGTGGTCGGGGCGACGGCGGCGCTCGAGGCGGCCGGCCTCACGCTCGCCGGTGGAGACGTCCTGTTCGGCGAGTGGTCGGAGGCCTGGGGTCGCGGGGCGACGCGGCTGCTGCTGGAACGCGCACCCGAGGTCGACGCGATCTTCGCCGGGTCCGACCAGATCGCCCGCGGCGTCCTGGATGCTCTGCACGAGCTCGGCAAGCGCGTGCCCACCGACATCGCGGTGATCGGGTACGACAACTGGGAGGTGCTCGCCCGGAACAGCCGGCCGCCGTTGACCAGCATCGACCTCGGCCTGGAGGACCTGGGCAGGGTGGCGGCCCAGCGGCTCTCCGCGGCGATCGACGGCAAGCTCGAGGGCGGCGTCGAGGTGCTGCCGAACCGACTCGTGGTGCGCGCCTCGACGATGCCGATGGGCTGAGTGCCGCGCCCGGCGCCGGTAGCCTTGCGCGGTGACCTTGCACCTGTTCGACAGCGCGACCCGTTCCGAGCGGGAGCTCGTCCCCCTGCGGCCGGGACGGGTCGGCATCTACGTGTGCGGCGCAACGGTGCAGGGCCCGCCGCACGTCGGGCACCTGAAGACGGCGGTCGCGTTCGACGTCCTCGTTCGCTGGCTGCGCCGGAGCGGTCTCGACGTTACGTTCGTCCGCAACGTGACCGACGTCGACGACAAGATCCTGGCCAAGTCCGCCGAGGCCGGCGTTCCGTGGTGGGCGTGGGCGCAGCGCTACGAGCGCGAGTTCACCGCGGCATACGGCGCGCTCGGCTGCCTGTCGCCGACCTACGAGCCGCGGGCCACCGGGCACATCACGCAGATGGTCGAGCTGCTGCAGCGGCTGCTCGACGCCGGCCACGCCTACGTGACGGGGGAGGGCGACATCTGGTTCGACGTGCGCTCGTTCCCCCAGTACGGATCGCTGACCAACCAGGGCACGGACACCCCGCCCGACGAGGACACCGGCGCCGGGAAGCGCGACCCGCGAGACTTCGCCCTGTGGAAGGCCGCCAAGGCCGACGAGGACGACTCGGCGAGCTGGCCCACCCCGTTCGGGCGAGGGCGGCCGGGCTGGCACCTGGAGTGCTCCGCGATGGCCCGCCGGTACCTCGGCGCGACGTTCGACATCCACGGCGGCGGCCTGGACCTGCGCTTCCCGCACCACGAGAACGAGATCGCCCAGTCCCGCGCGGCGGGCGACGGGTTTGCCGGGATGTGGCTGCACGCGGGTCTGCTGAACGTCAACGGCGCCAAGATGAGCAAGTCGCTCGGCAACTTCCTGCTGGTCGACGACGTCCTGGCGCAGACCCGGCCCGTCGTCCTGCGCTACGCGCTGACTGCCGTGCACTACCGCTCGACCCTCGAGTACGGGCCGGAGACGTTGCCGGATGCGGAGGCGACCTGGGACCGGCTGGCGGGTTTCGTCGCGCGGGCGACCGAGCGGGTCGCCCAGCACCCGGTCAGTCCCGAGGAGGTCGGCGCGGCCCCGCTGCCGGACGAGTTCACGGCCGCGCTCGACGACGACCTGAACGTGCCGGCGGCGCTCGCCGTCGTGCACGCGCGCCTGCGGGTGGGCAACTCGGCGCTCGCGGACGGCTCGCCCGACACGGTTCGGCAGGAGCTGGTGGCCGTCCGCGGGATGCTCGACGTGCTCGGCCTGGACCCGGCGCGGTGGGAGCCGCCCGACTCGTCGGCCGCGCAGCGGGCGCTCGGTGCCCTGGTGGCCGCCGAGCTGGAGCTGCGCGCGGCCGCGCGCGCCGCGCGAGACTGGGCGACCGCCGACGCCGTCCGCGACCGGCTCACCGCCGCGGGCATCCTCGTCGAGGACTCGCCGACCGGTGTCCGCTGGAGCCTCGACGACAGGGATGCCGACTGATGCCAGGAAACTCGCAGCGCCGGGGCGCCACCCGCAAGTCCGGCTCGAAGAAGGGCGCGACCGTCGGGTCGGGCGGCAAGGGTCGCCGCGCTCTGGAGGGCAAGGGGCCGACGCCGAAGGCGGAGGACCGTCCCTATCACGTCGCAGCCAAGCGCAAGGCGGCCGCCGAGCGGGCGGGCGCGGCGGGCAAGTCGCGCACCCCGGGTCGACGGCCGGGTGCGCCTCGGGCCGGCTCCCGGCGACCCGCGGGCGCGGCCGAGGTCGTCGCCGGTCGCAACTCGGTGCTCGAGGCACTCCGGGCCGGCGTGCCGTGCACCGCCGTCTTCGTCGGGCACCGGATCACGGTCGACGACCGGGTCCGCGAGATCCGGAGCGTCGCGGCGGCGCGGGGCCTCCCGTTGATGGAGGTGACCCCCATCGAGCTGGACCGGATGACCGACGGCCTGGTGCACCAGGGCGTGGCCATCAGCGTCCCGGCCTTCGCCTACGCCGAGCTGTCGAGCCTCCTGGCGCGCGCCGAGAAGGCGGGCGAGCCCGCCCTGATCGTCGCGTTGGACGGCGTCACCGACCCGCGGAACCTCGGCGCGGTGCTGCGCTCGGCAGGGGCCTTCGGGGCGCACGGTGTCGTGATCCCCGAGCGGCGGGCCGCGGGCGTGACCGCGGCCGCCTGGAAGGTCTCCGCGGGGGCTGCGGCGCGGGTCCCGGTCGCCCGGGTGACCAACCTGGTCCGCGCGCTCGGCGAGCTCCGGGACGCGGGATGCTTCGTCGTCGGGCTGGACGGCGGTGGTTCGGTGGACGTCGGCGACGTCGAGCTGGCCACCGAGCCGGTGGTCCTCGTCGTCGGCTCGGAGGGCAAGGGTCTCGGCCGGCTGGTCCGGTCCACCTGCGACGTCGTGGCCGCGATCCCGATCCGGGCGACGGTCGAGTCGCTGAACGCCGGCGTCGCCGCCGGGATCGGGCTGTACCAGGTCGCGCAGCTGCGTCTCAGTCGGTGATCCGCGGCAGGTTCGCCGTGTCGCCCGGCCCGAGCAGCTGCGCCTCGTCCGGGCGGTGCCGCAGCACGTTCTCGACGTAGCTCTCCGCGGCCTCGGTCATCGGGACGTCCCGATTCTGCTCCCGCGACATGAACCAGCGGTGATCGAGCATCTCGTGGAAGATCTGGGCGGGCTCGAGCTTGCCGCGGAGCTCGCGGGGGACGCTGCGGACCGCGGGCTCGAAGACGTTCGTCAGCCAGTCGTGGGCGACGAACTCCTCGTCCTCCCCCTGGCGGTCGGTAGCGGCCCGGAAGGAGTCCAGGTCGTTGAGCAGCCGGCGCGCCTGGTTCTCCTGGACGTCCAGTCCGGTCAGGCGGATGAGGCGCCGCGCGTGGTGGCCGGCGTCGACGACCTTCGGCTGGATGCGAACGGAGGTGCCCCCGACGTCGGTGGTGATGTCCAGCTCGCCGACGTCGAACCCGAGGTCGTTCAGTCGCTCGATCCGCGCGGCGACCCGCCAGCGGTCCCCGGCACCGAACGACTCGGACCCGGTGAGCGTGTCCCACAGCTCGGTGTAGCGCTCGACGAGCCGGTCGCCGACCGCGATGGTGTCCACCCCGGTCTCGAGCAGGTCACCCGCCTCCAGGTCCATCAGCTCGCCGATGATGTTCACCCGTGCGATCTCCAGGTCGTAGCCCCGCTGGCCGTCGGTCAGCCGGTCGTGCAGGTCGCCGGTCTCGGCGTCGACCAGGAAGGCGGCGAACGCGCCGGCATCGCGGCGGAAGAGCGTGTTCGACAGGGAGACGTCGCCCCAGTAGAAGCCCGCCAGGTGCAGCCGGACGAGCAGCACCGCCAGGGCGTCGATCAGGCGACCGGTGGTGTCCGGCTGCAACGACTGGCTGAACAGTGCGCGGTACGGCAGCGAGAACTGCAGATGCTTGGTCACCAGCACGGCCTCGAGCCGTTCCCCGTCCGGCGCGGATCTGCCCGTGATCACGCCGACCGGCTCGACGCTCGGGGCGCCGATCCGACCGAGCGCCCGGAGCAGCTCGTACTCCCGGTAGGCGACGACCTCGCCGATCTCCTTCACGGCGATCACGCGGCCCGAGAGCTTGACGAACCTGACGACGTGCCGGGAGATGCCGCGGGGGAGGGCGGCGAGGTACTGCTCCGGCCACTCCTCGAGCGGGATTTGCCAGGGCAGGTCGAGCAGAGCCGCATCGGCTGCTGCGGCGGTGATCTGCAGCGACGTGGCCATCGGCTCCTCTCATGCGTGGGGGCGGGACGGCACCGGCCGCCCCGCCCCCACGTGGTGCCTGTCAGACCTCGATGCGGTCACCGGTCGAGGCGGAGAACACGTGGCGCTCGCCCTCGCGGATGCTCACCCAGATGGTCTCACCCTTGCTGGGGACGGCCCGCGGGTCGACCCGGACGATGATCTGGGCGTCGCCGGCGCCGGAGTGGATGTCGCGCGCGGCGGCTCCCGCGGCGGGCAGCTCGCCGTAGGCGAAGGCGTCGGCGCCGAGCTCCTCGACCAGGACGACCTTGACCGGGATGGAGCCCTCGGTGGCCTGGGACACGACGTCGAGCGACTCCGGCCGGAAGCCGATCGTGATGTGGCCCTTGTCCTCCGGCGTGATGGTCTGCACGACGGCGCGCTCGAGCGGGATGCGGGTCTGGCCGAGCTGGGCGGCGCCCTCGACGACCTGGAACGAGCCGATGTTCATCGCGGGCGAGCCGATGAAGCCCGCCACGAACACGTTGTTCGGCCGGTCGAACATCTCGCGCGGCGTTGCGACCTGCTGGAGGAGCCCGTCCTTGAGGACCGCGATCCGGTCACCCATGGTCAGCGCCTCGGTCTGGTCGTGGGTCACGTAGACCGTCGTGACGCCGAGGCGGCGCTGCAGCGACGCGATCTGGCTGCGGGTCTGGACGCGGAGCTTCGCGTCGAGGTTCGACAGCGGCTCGTCCATCAGGAACACCTGGGGCTGGCGCACGATGGCGCGGCCCATGGCGACGCGCTGGCGCTGGCCACCCGAGAGGGCCTTGGGCCGGCGGTCGAGGTACTCCGACAGGTCGAGGATCTTGGCGGCGTCCTCGACGCGCTTGCGGATCTCGGCCTTGGGGCGCCCGGCGATCTTCAGGGCGAACCCCATGTTGTCCGCAACCGACATGTGCGGGTAGAGGGCGTAGTTCTGGAACACCATGGCGATGTCCCGGTCCTTGGGCTGGACGTCGGTGACGTCGCGGTCACCGATCAGGACGCGGCCGGAGTTGACGTCCTCCAGGCCGGCGAGCATGCGCAGGGACGTCGACTTGCCGCAGCCCGAGGGGCCGACGAGAACGAGGAACTCGCCGTCCTCGATGTGCAGGTCGAGCGCGTCGACCGCGGGCCGCTCCGTGCCGGGATAGGTCCGCGTCGCCTTGTCGAACGTGACAGTTGCCATGATTCCCTCCACCGGCAGGTACGTGCCGGACGATCCGTCGTGATGGGAGTGCGTGCCGGATGGCACCTGCGCGGACGGGCGCCCGGATGGCCGCCTCCCGTGCGGGCTTCATCCTGCCACACCGGGTGCGGCCGGGACGACCGGCCTTGGTCACCCTTCGCGCCGAGGTCACTCCCGAGCGGCGAGGTCCGCGAGGCGTCCAAGGACCGCCGCGAAGGCAACCGGGTCGGCTACCCGGAACCGGGCGGCCGTCGAGCCCGCGCCGACCTTGATCGTCACGTCCGCGGGGTCCAGTGCGGCGAACGCGCGTTCGTCGGTGACGTCGTCCCCGGCGTAGGCGAGCGCGCCGACGCCGAGCTCCGAGCGGAGGGCGGCCAGGACGCCGCCCTTGGTCGCCCGGTGCACCGAGAGCTCGACGACGTCCTTGCCGTGCAGCACGTCAACCCCGTCCCGCGCGCCCAGGGCGAGGGCCGCGGCGGTGAGGCGCGCGGCGTCGTCGTCCGTGGCCGTCCGCGTGTGCAGCACGACGGACGCCGGCTTTCGTTCGACCCGCCCGGTGCTGCCCGCCACAGCCGCGCGCAACCGGTCCGCGAGGTCCTCGAGGATCGCCGCCGCGGCCGG
>CAYGGX010000056.1:0-14720 GCA_964349585.1 uncultured Actinotalea sp. | reverse complement strand
GCCCGACGCCCCCCCTCCCGCGAAGGCACCGCGGCGGCCGGCGCCGCTGGCGACACCGCCGTCGGCCGACCCCTCGGAGGAGGCCAGCCCGGACGACCCGGAGCTGAGCGAGTCGGGGATGGTCGGTGAGCCGCTGATCGCTCAGATGCTCGGTGGCACGGTCATCGACGAGGTCACCGAGGAAGGCTGACGCCCGTGCGGGCCCGCACCAGGGCGGCGTGCTCGGTGCGCACCAGGTAGTCGTGGATCGTCGAGCGGCTGCGTTGCAGGCACGCGATCCGCTCGTCGAGGTCGACCAGTTCCGCTGCGAGCGTCTGGGCGACCTCCAGCGGGCACGAGTCGGCCGGGTTGCGACGCTCGGTCTCCTCGAGGTCGAGGAGCACCTTGATCAGGCGGGTCGGCAGGCCCGAGCGCACCATCAGCGCCACCTGCTCCGCCCGCGCGACGTCGTCGTCGTCGTACTCCCGGTACGCGTTGCCGGCCCGGGCCGGATCCAGCAACCCCTGCTCCTCGTAGTACCGCAGCAGGCGGGTGGACACCCCTGCCCGCCGGGAGAGCTCGCCGATCCTCATCAGACCCCCTCTTGCGGCGCGGCCTTGACCTTAACACTGGTGTCAGTGTCTAGCGTCGGCGTCCTGAAGACATCGACGCTCATCGAAGTCCGGGCCGAGGCCGACCCCGCGCTGCGCCGACTCCATGGTGTTCGCCGGGTTCACCGGGGTGGTGCTCGTGGGCCATTTTGCCGTCTTCACCTTCATCACGGCGCTGCTGGGCGGGGCCGCAGGCGCCTTTCCCGGCCAGATGAGCGGCGTCCTGCTGCTGTTCGGGACGGTCTCCGCACTCGCGGTGCTCCTGGTCGGGCGGTTCGGTGACCGCCGTCCGGAGGTGTTCCTTATCCTTGCGGCGGGCCTCGTCGGGGCGACGCTGCTGGCCGCGCACCGGGGCGGGGCACACCCCGCGGGCGCCGTCGTCGTGGTGGTCCTGTGGGGGCTGTCCAGCGGCGCGCTGCCCCCGCTCGCCCAGACGATGATCATGCGGCTGGCCGGGACGCGGCTGCCGGACCGCCGGCGCGATCATGCCGGTGATGTTCAACCTCGGCATCGCGGTCGGCGCGGCCGCCGGGAACGCCGTGGTGGCGGGCCAGGGTGTGGTCTGGCTGACCGCCCCCGCCGCCGTCGTCGTGCTGATCGGCACCGCCGGACTTGCCCGCGCCCTCCGGGATGACGCGGCGGGCGGGGCCGGGAAGCGGGGCGTGGCGCCGGTCGGGGTCCGACGTCCGACCGCCGGGCACCACGTAGGCTGGCGGTGTGTACGAGGGTGCGGTCCAGGACCTGATCGACGAGCTCGGGCGGCTGCCCGGCGTCGGTCCCAAGGGCGCGCAGCGGATCGCCTTCCACCTGCTCGCCGCCGACCCCGCCGACGTGCGCCGCCTCGTGGACTCGCTCACCGAGGTCAAGGCCAAGGTCCGGTTCTGCGCCACGTGCGGGAACGTGACCCAGGAGGAGCTCTGCCGGGTCTGCCGAGACCCGCGCCGGACCGACGCGATCATCTGCGTCGTCGAGGAGCCCAAGGACGTGGTCGCGATCGAGCGGACGCGGGAGTTCCGCGGCCGGTACCACGTGCTCGGCGGGGCCATCAACCCGATCGACAACGTGGGTCCGGACGACCTGCGGATCGCCCAGCTGATGACCCGCCTGGCGGACGGCACCGTCACCGAGGTGATCCTCGCGACGGACCCGAACGTCGAGGGCGAGGCGACGGCCACCTACCTGGCGCGCATGCTGGTGCCGACGGGCCTGCGGGTCACCCGGCTCGCGTCCGGCCTCCCGGTGGGCGGGGACCTGGAGTACGCCGACGAGGTCACCCTAGGTCGGGCCTTCGAGGGACGGAGACAGATCAGTGCCTGAGATCCCACGGATACCCCGCGCCGCGGGAGACGACGCCGACGCCGTCGAACAGGTCCCCGACGACCTGCGCGAGATGGCCGAGTCCACCTCCCTGGAGGCGCGACGCTTCCTGACCACGGTCACCGAGGTCGCCGCCGGCGCGAACCCCGAGGTCGCCATCCCGCTGCTGCTGCTCGCCGTCTCGGACATGCTCGCCGCCGGCGCGCGACTGGGAGCGATGATCGACATCGTGCCGGCCGAGAGGTTCGAGCCCGACGTCGGCCCCGATGCCGACCTGGACCCGCTGGCCGCCGCGCTCGAGAACCTCTTCGAGGGGATCGACGTCTACACGGAGGTCGACGACCCGGTACTGGGTCGCACCGTCGTCACCTCGTCGATGTCCGGCGACCTGGTCCTGATCGCCGGGGCCCTGTCCCAAGGCCAGCGCCACTACGAGGCCGACCAGGTGATCGAGGCCCTGTGGTGGTGGCAGTACTCCTACCTGGCGAACTGGGGCGAGCGAGCCTCGGGCCTGCTCCGGGTGCTCCAGACGGTGCTCGCGCACCTTCGCCTGGACGTGGACGACGACGTCGCCGCCGAGGCCGAGTTCCGGGCCCTGCACGAGGCGTAGCCCTCGGCGGGCACCGGGCGGCCCGTGGAGCCGTCGAGCAGGCTGTCCGGATCCACATGACGGAAATCCCGGGGGGGCATGCCCCGGGCGGCACTATCCTCGGACCTCACTCGTCCATCACTACCGCCGGAGCGCACCGTGGGCCTGATCGTGCAGAAGTACGGAGGATCCTCCGTTGCGGACGCGACCAGCATCAAGCGGGTGGCCAAGCGGATCACCGAGGCCAAGCGGGCCGGCGACGACGTCGTCGTGGTCGTGTCGGCCATGGGCGACACCACGGACGAGCTGATCGACCTGGCCAACGAGGTCACGCCGCTGCCGCCCGCGCGGGAGATGGACATCCTACTGACCGCGGGCGAGCGGATCTCGATGTCGCTGCTTGCCATGGCGATCGCCAACCTCGGCGTGCACGCGCAGTCGTTCACCGGCCAGCAGGCCGGCGTGATCACCGACGAGTTCCACGGCAAGGCGCGCATCATCGACGTTCGCGCTAGCCGGATCCGCTCGGCGTTGGACGCCGGCAACGTCGCGATCGTGGCCGGGTTCCAGGGGGTAAACCCGGACACCAACGACGTCACGACGCTCGGCCGGGGTGGTTCGGACACCACGGCGGTGGCGCTCGCGGCCGCGCTGAAGGCCGACGTCTGCGAGATCTACACGGACGTCGACGGCGTGTTCACCGCGGACCCGCGGATCGTGCCGAGCGCCCGCAAGCTCGACCGGATCACGTACGAGGAGATGCTGGACATGGCGGCGAGCGGGGCCAAGGTGCTCATGCTGCGCTGCGTCGAGTACGCCCGGCGCACCGGGGTGCCGATCCACGTCCGGTCCTCGTTCTCCGGCCGGACCGGAACCCTGGTCACCGACGAGCCCGCACAGGAAGAGGGACAGATGGAGCAGCCGATCATCTCCGGCGTCGCGCACGACCGGAGCGAGGCTAAGGTCACGGTCGTCGGCGTGCCGGACGTGCCGGGCACCGCGGCGCAGATCTTCGAGGTGGTGGCCGCCGCCGGCGTGAACATCGACATGATCGTGCAGAACGTGTCCGCGGCGCAGACCGGCCTCACCGACATCTCCTTCACCCTTCCGGCGAACGACGGGCAGAACGCGACGGCCGCGCTGAGCGCCGTGCAGGACGCCATCGGGTTCGAGGCGCTGCAGTACGACGACACGATCGGCAAGCTCTCCCTGATCGGGGCGGGCATGCGATCGCACCCCGGGGTGTCGGCCAAGCTGTTCGGTGCGCTGCGCGATGCCGGGATCAACATCGAGATGATCTCGACCTCCGAGATCCGGGTCTCGGTGATCATGCGTGCGGACCAGCTCGACGACGCGGTGCGCGCCGTGCACACCGCCTTCGGCCTGGACGACGAGGACGAGCAGGCAGTGGTCTACGGGGGGACGGGCCGATGAGCGGGGTGAACGTCGCCGTCGTCGGCGCGACGGGGCAGGTCGGCGGGGTGATGCGCCACATGCTCGCGGAGCGGGGCTTCCCGGTGGCGGGCATCCGGTACCTGGCCTCGGGCCGGTCGGCCGGGCGCACCCTGCCCTGGAACGGGACCGAGGTCGTCGTCGAGGACGTCGCGACGGCGGACCTGTCGGGCATCGACATCGCGCTCTTCTCGGCCGGTGGCGGCACCTCCAAGGAGCAGGCGCCGCGGTTCGCCGCGGCGGGCGCGATCGTGATCGACAACTCCTCCGCGTGGCGGCGGGACCCCGAGGTGCCGCTCGTGGTCAGCGAGGTGAACGGGGACGCCGTCGCGCACACCCCGAAGGGGATCATCGCGAACCCGAACTGCACCACGATGGCCGCGATGCCGGTGCTCAAGCCCCTGCACGACGCCGCCGGCCTGCGCCGACTGGTCGTGTCCACCTACCAGGCCGTGTCCGGCAGCGGGCTCGCGGGGGTGGCCGAGCTGGCTGGGCAGGTCCGCGCGCTGGCCGACTCCGACATCACCACCCTCACGCACGACGGCGGCTCCCTCACCTTCCCCGAACCGGAGAAGTACGCGCGGCCGATCGCCTTCAACGTGCTCCCGATGGCCGGCTCGATCGTCGACGACGGGTCGTTCGAGACCGACGAGGAGCAGAAGCTGCGGCACGAGTCGCGCAAGATCCTGGGGATCCCGGACCTGCTGGTGTCCGGCACCTGCGTGCGGGTGCCGGTGTTCAGCGGGCACTCCCTGTCGATCAACGCGGAGTTCGGCCGGCCGCTGTCGGTCGGGCATGCGCTCGAGCTGCTGGCCGGGGCGCCCGGCGTCGAGCTGAGCGACATCCCGACGCCGCTCCAGGCGGCCGGCGCCGACGCGTGCTTCGTCGGCCGGCTCCGGGTGGACCCGGGGGTGCCGGAGGGCCGCGGGTTGGCCATGTTCGTCAGCAGCGACAACCTGCGCAAGGGCGCGGCGCTGAATGCCGTGCAGATCGCCGAGCTGGTCGCCGCCCGCCTGATGGCCTGAGGGCACCAGGTCGCCTCAGCGCTCGAACCAGGGCTGCGTCGTCGTGCCCTCGATGTGCGCCAGCGTGCGGGCGAGCCGCTCGGCGCTGGAGGAATTCAGGGGCTCCGGCAGCGCATCGGGCTCGAACCAGCCGACCTCCAGCGACTCGTCGTCGGCCACGTGGGCCTCCCCGCTCAGGTGGCGGCACCAGAAGCACAGGTCGAGGTACTGGGCCCGGTCGCCGTTGGGGTAGGTGATCACGTCGCCGGCGGACACGGCGGTCAGGGCGACCACCTCGGCGACGACCCCCGTCTCCTCGAGCACCTCGCGCAGGGCTGCCGGGGCCGGCTCCTCGCCGGGGTCGAGGATCCCGCTGACCACGGCCCACCGGCCGTTGTCCGCTCGACGGCCGAGCAGCACGCGGCCGTCGTCGTCGGTCACCACCGCCGAGACCCCGGGCAGCCAGAGCAGGTCGTGGCCCACGGCGGCGCGCAGCCCGGTCACGAACTCGGGGATCGGCACCCAGCGACTGTAGCGGCGGGGGCGGCCGTCGGCCGTCGCGCGCAGCGGGGGACTTGCGCCAGCGGGCCGATACATGGTTCATTAGTGAAGTAACGAACCCATGAAGGTCGGCGGGAGGTGCCGTGTTCGACGGACGCGAGCCCATCTACCTGCAGATCGCCGACCAGATCCGCACCGAGATCGTCAGCGGCGCCCTCGGGGAGGAGGAGCAGGTGACGTCGACCAACCAGTACGCGACCACGTACCGGATCAACCCGGCGACAGCCGCCAAGGCCTTCGCCGAGCTCACCGACGAGGGCACGCTGTACAAGCGGCGCGGAGTGGGGATGTTCGTGGCCGCGGGCGCCCGTGACCGCCTGCTCGCCGGGCGCCGCGAGCGCTTCTTCGCCGAGGTCGTCGACCCGGTGGTCGGCGAGGCGCGGATGCTCGGGATCCCGATCGAAGAGGTCACCCGCCGTCTCCGGGAACTCGCCGCCTCGCCCGCGGCCGTGGCCGACCCACCCGCGGCGCTCGCGGCCGCCACCGACCCACCCGCGGCGCCCGCGGCCGTGGCCGACCCACCCGCGGCGCTCGCGGCCGCCACCGACCCGAAGGAGGACCGATGAGCTTCGGCGTCGAGGTCCGCGACCTCACCCTGCGCTACGGCTCGACGACGGCGCTGGACGGGGTCGGGTTCACCCTCCCCGCGGGTTCGATCACCGGCCTGATCGGCCGCAACGGGTCGGGCAAGACCAGCCTGCTGTCCGTGCTGGCCGCCTTCCGCAGGGCGGCCTCCGGGACGGTTCTCGTCGACGGCGAGGACCCGTGGGAGAACGACCGGGTGCTTGCCGGCGTGTGCCTGATCCGGGAGAGCGGCGACGTCCTGAGCGAGTGGTCGCTGCGGGACAACCTGAGGTACGTCGAGCAGGCACGCGAGCACTTCTCCGGGGAGCTGGCCGGCCGGTTGATGGATGTCTTCGAGCTGCCGGCCAAGCGCAAGCCCTCCCACCTCTCCCGCGGCAAGAGGTCGGCGTTCGGCGTGGTCGTCGGGCTGGCCTCGCGGGCCGACCTGACCCTGCTCGACGAGGTCCACCTGGGGATGGACGCACCCTCGCGGTACGCGTTCGCCGACGCTTTGCTGGCGGACTTCGTGGAGCACCCGCGCACGATCGTGATCTCCAGCCACCTGATCGAGGAGATCCAGCGGCTCGTCGAGACCGTGGTGATCCTGCACCAGGGCAGGGTGCTGCTCGCCGACGAGGCGGATGCGGTTCGCGCCCGCGGCAACACCGTCACCGGTCCGGCAGACGCGGTCGCCGAGTTCACGGCGGGTCGTACCGTGATCGCCCGGCAGACGCTCGGGCGCACCGCGCAGGCCACCGTCTACGGGCGGCTCGAGGAAGCCGACCGGACCGCCGCACGGGGCCTCGGCCTCGATCTCGGCCCGGTCGACCTGCAGGACCTCTTCGTCCACCTCACCGGGCCCGCGGGGCTCGCCGTCCAGGAGGAGGTGCAGCGATGACGGCCGTCAGCGCACCCGCCGCCGCCTCCCCGCGCCGCACGCCGTACGCCCGTACGCTCCTGTGGTTGGTGCGGGCCCAGGTGAAGATCGCCGGATGGTTCGCCGGGATCCTCGCGGTCCTCTGGGTCGCGGTGGTCATCGCGGTGAACACCTTCGGGTCCGTCGAGATGTCGATCATGCAGTTCGCCCGGCAGGGAGCCGGCGTCTGGTTCCCGTTCTCCATCGCGGTGTCGCTCTGCGCGGCGGCCATCGGGCCGCACGTCGCGGTCGGGATGACCCGCAGCGTGTTCGCCAGGGCCGCGATCAGCACGGCGCTGGTCATGGCTGTGGTCTACGGCAGCGTGGTCACCCTCGGATTCGCCGTCGAACGCGTGGTCTACCGCGCGAACGGCTGGGATCAGGCCATCACCGACGTCTCCTGGTCGTTCGTCGATGTCGGTGACCTGGGCGCGGTCGTCCTTGACGCCACGCTGATCATCGCCGCCGCCAGCCTCAGCGGCCTGCTCGTCGGAGCGGTCTACCTCCGGTTCGGTGCCTGGGTCGGCACGCTCACGCTGCCGATCACGGTTGGACCGGTCCTGGTGGCCCTCGCGGCGCTGAGCCGCGGGGTGCAGATCGACGGGCTCGATCAGGGGGCCAGGTTTGCCATCGTCGTCGGGATCGCCGTCCTCCTCGCCGCGGCCCTCTTCGCCGTGGTCCGCACGATCCCGATCCCGCCCCCGAAGAGCTGAGAACAGTCCACTTCCGGGAGGCGCCGTCGGCGCCGTCCCGCGAACCAGCACACCCGCAAGGAGGCAGCATGCCCGTCATCGAGGTGACCAACCTGCGCAAGGCGTACGGCGACACGGTGGCCGTCGACGATGTGTCGTTCACCGTCGCGGCCGGCGAGATCGTCGGCATCCTCGGCCCGAACGGGGCCGGCAAGACCACCACCGTCGAGTCCGTCGCCGGACTGCGCAGGCCCGACGCCGGCACCGTAAAGGTGCTTGGTCTCGACCCCCAGCACGACGGCGCCGCGCTTCGGGAACGACTCGGCCTTCAACTTCAGGAGAGCCAGATGCCGGCGTGGATCACGGTCCGGGAGGCGCTCGACCTGTACGCGTCCTTCTACTCGGACCCGGCCGACCCCGCCGGGCTCATCGCGGACTTCGGGCTTGCCGATCGCCGGGACACCCAGTTCCGCCGCCTGTCCGGCGGGCAGAAGCAGCGACTCTCCGTCGCACTCGCCCTCGTCGGGAACCCCGAGGTCGCGATTCTCGACGAGCTGACCACCGGCCTGGATCCCCGCGCCCGCCGGGACACGTGGGGGGTGATCGAACGCATCCGCGACCGCGGCGTGACGATCCTGCTGGTCACGCACTTCATGGAGGAGGCGGAGCGGCTCGCCGACCGGGTGCTCCTGATCGACCACGGCCGCATCGTCGCGGAGGGCACCCCGGCCGACCTCACCGCCCGCGCGACGACGCAGACCGTGCGGTTCCGCACCGCGGGACCGCTGCCGGACGGCCTGCTCGCCTCGGTGCCCGGTGTCGCCGAAGCGGTCACGACTCCGGCGGCCGCCGGGTTCGAGCACGAGGTCCGCGGCGGTGACGTGGCCGTGGACGTCGTTCTCGCGGTCGCCGCCGCCGGCACTCGACCAACCCAGCTGCGGGTGGACCAGGGCTCCCTCGAGGAGGCGTTCGTCTCGCTCGTCGACAACCCCACCTCAGGAGGTACCAGATGACCACCATCGTCTCGACCCGGCCTACCGCCCGGCCCAACCGGGCAACGGGCATGCGCGTCCTGTGGAAGGTCGCCGCCAGTGAGGCGCGGCTCTACCTGCGCCAGCCCGCCGCGGTGTTCTTCGGCCTGCTCTTCCCGAGCCTGCTTCTGCTCGGGCTCGGCTTGCTGATGCCCTGGGCGGACGAGCCGTTCGACGCCCGGGACCCGGTGCTCGCGCAGATCACCGCGATCACTGCCTACACCCCGATCGTGCTGGCCCTGGCGATCGGCACAGTCGCCTACACCACGCTGCCGCCGGCGATGGGTGCCTACCGGGAGAGCGGCGTGCTCCGGCGGCTGTCCACCACCCCGTTACCGCCGTCGCGGCTGCTCGTCGCCCAGATCGCGGTGAACCTCGGCATGCTGGTCGTGGCCTCCGGGCTGGCGGTCGCTGCCGGGGCGATCGTCCTGGGGATCTCGATGCCCGCGGATGTCGGAGTGACGGTCCTGGCACTCGTGACGGCGGCCGCCGCCTCGATGGCCGTCGGCACGCTCATCGCCGCGCTCGTCCCGACGGCGGGAACCGGAACCGGCGCCGGGATGGCGGTCTACATGACGTCGCTGTTCTTCGCCGGGGTGTGGTTCCCGCTGCCGCTGCTGCCGGATGCCGTCCAGGCCATCAGCCGGGCCACCCCGCTCGGGGCGGCTTCGCAGGCCCTCGCGGCGGGGTGGTACGAGGGTCGGTTCCCGACCGTGGAGGTGCTGGTGATGGCGGCGTGGACAGTCGTGGCGATTCCCCTTGCGGCCAGGCTGTTCCGCTGGCGGTGAGCGCACCCGGGGCCCCTGCGGGCCGGCGGATGGGCTGGCCCGCGTGCCGCTCGGCGGGGCTATGCGGAGCGACGCGGGTCGCCGAGCTCGGCGATGAGCTCGTCGAAGATCGGGTGTCCCAGCCCCGGGCCGGTGTCGTGCAACTGCGTGACGTTCCCGTTGGACGTTCGGGCAGTCCCGCCAGTGCGTGACTTCGCGGTCGCCTTCGGGGTCCGGGGGGAGCCCTTGGTCTGTCCGGCGGTGGCGCTCGCAGTCTGCTGCTTGGTGCTTCGAGCCACGGTGAACCTCCTGTCATGCGAGGAGAGAATCGTCACCGTTTGACCGGAGATCCGCACTTCGAGCGAGTGCGCTGCGGACAACGTTCACCCGTTCGGGTCATCCGGGGCGGCGCTGGTCGGGGTGGCGGCAATCGAACCCACGACTTCGTCGAACTGTGTGCGGTGTGGGGGTGATCCCTAGGTGGACGCCTGGCTCACTCGACGCGAAGGCGTTCCATCGGCTGCGCGGTCAGGTCGGCGATCAGGTCGAAGTCCTTGTCCAGGTGGAGGACCGTCCGTTGCGTCAGCTCGGCCGCCGCTGCGACGAGGAGATCAGGGATGGAGGGGGCGCGATGCCGGCCACGCTCGGCCAGCAGTCGCTGTACCTGGACGGCCCGGTCCTCGGCGGCGGGCGTCAGGTACTCCACAGGCATCGATCCCACCGGCGCGGAGGCCAGCGTGCGCCCGAGGTCGTCGGCGGACCGGGCCGAGAAGCCGGCTTCAAGCAGAGTGACTGTAGTGATCGCGACCATTCCGCGTTCGATCCGGTTGGCCCACTCCTCGGCGTCGGCGCTCTGGCCCAGCCTGACGAGGGCGGACTTGTCGATCAGCCAGGACGTCGTCATGACCAGGCTTCGGACATCACTGTCTCGTCTGCGAGGTCGGCGACGAGATCTCCCAGTGCGCGCAGGTCCGCCGCAGTGACCGGCCCGACGGTCCGTCGAGCCTCGCGGTGCAGGTGCCTGCGCAGGTACTCGGTGCGTGAGATGCCGAGCCTCGCTGCCTGCTCGTCGAGCAGGGTCAGGTCCTCGGCGGGAAAGTTGCGGATCAGGATGTCTGGCATGGGCCACCTCCTAGATATCTGACGATATCACGCCGATAGAGCGTGATGCCTTGCCCGACCGTCAGGGGTTCGCCGACGCGGTGCGGTCCGTCACAGCTCCACGGCCTCGCGGCGGATGTCGTCGTCCAGGCCGGGCTTGAGGCCGCTGTACTCGACGAGGTCGACCTGCCGGCCCAGCACGTCGGCGAGCAACCGCTCGAAGCGCACGAAGTCGAACGAGGACGTCCCGGCCGGGGCCTTCACGAGCAGATCGACATCAGACGCCGCGTGGGCCTGTCCGCGCGCGACCGAGCCGAACACAGCCAGCCGGGAGTAGCCGCGTGCCGCGGCCAGGTCCTTGAGCACTGGCCCGGCGGCCTCGAGCAAGACCCCGGGAGGGCATCCAGGCTGCCACAGGCTCCTTCGAGCGTGCAGGCGGGGACCCCGCGGCGTGAGGATCTCTCGATCCGGGAGCTGGCGGAGAGGCACGGGGTGCATCGGCGCACGGTGCGCCAGGCGTTGGACTCGGCGCTGCCGCTGCCGCGAAAGACCTATCCGGGGCGGGCGCGGCCGGTGATCGAACCGTGGGCCGGGGTGATCGACGGCGGGTTGGTCGAGGACGACGCCCGGGTGATCACCGGCCGCCCGGTCACGGTCGGCGCCGCGTTCACCGCCGAGGCCGCCCACCTCGGAGCGTTGCCGACCAGGGACTTCAAACCGGCTCGCCTACCGGAAGCCCGGGTCGATGGCCAACCCATCCCCCATGCGTGCTGCGAGCCGTCACCCCGCCCGCTCAGGCGCGCCGCCAGGCGGAACTTCCCCGATGAGGCAAACGTACCCACCCACGCGGACCTTTCAGCTGAGTCAACGCGGCCGTTTGACGGGAGGTCGGACGTGACGTTTACTTCGACTCCTGGAGGGGAGTAACCCCACGCCTAGCCGTCACCACGGTCTGTCATCGGGCCCGGCGATGCGGGCCGCTCGCGGCTGGTGAGACCTCCGACGTGTTTAGGGCCGTTGGAGGTCTCATGAACGACATGTCCGTGACCACGAAGACGCCGGCAACAGTCGTCACCCTGTCGGACGGCGCTGCGGAGCGACCGTACGCCGTCGGCCCGGAAGAGGTGGCGCGGGCGTTCGGCGTGGACGCGGTGCGCGGCCTCAGCGCTGCCGACGTCGCAACGCGCCTCGAGCGCTACGGGCCCAACCGGCTCGCGGAGCCCGCCAGGCGGCCCGCGCTCCTGCGGTTCCTCGACCAGTTCCGCTCGCTGCTCATCCTCATCCTGCTTGGCGCGGCAGTCCTTGCGGGCGTCGTCGGTGACCTCAAGGACGCGATCGTCATCGGCGTCGTCCTGCTCATCAACGCCACCATCGGCTTCGTAATGGAAAACCGCGCAGAGCGCAGCCTTGAGGCGCTCCGCACGATGCTCAGCTCGACGGCGCGGGTCCGCCGGGACGGGTACGTGCAGCTCGTCGACGCCGAGGACGTCGTGCCGGGCGACGTCGTGCTCCTCGACGCCGGTGACCGGCTCCCAGCCGACGGCCGCCTACTGGTGGCGGAGTCCGTCGAGGCGGATGAGTCCGCGCTGACCGGGGAGTCGCAGCCGGTCGCGAAGACGGTGCTGCCGACGGCCCCTGACGCCGTGCTCGCCGAACGCCGGTCCATGGCGTACATGAGTACCACCCTGACCCGGGGCCGGGCGGAGGTGCTCGTGACGGCGTCGGGGATGAGCACCGAGGTCGGTGCGATCGCCGGGATGCTCGCGACGAGCGTCGAGCCGAAGAACCCCCTGCAGATCCAGCTCGACTCCGTCGGGCGCCGGATCACCCTCATCGGTGGTATCGCCGTCGCCATCTACGCGGTCCTGGCCCTGTTCCAAGGTGCGGAGCTCGGCGAGCTCGCACTCAGTGCGGTCGCACTCGCCGTTGCCACCGTGCCCGAGGGGCTCCCGGCAGTCCTCGCCCTCACCCTCGCCCTCGGGGTCAACCGCATGGCCAAGCGAGGCGCCATCGTGAAACGGCTGGCGTCCGTCGAGACCCTGGGCGCGGCGACCGTCATCTGCAGCGACAAGACCGGCACGCTCACGCTCAACCGCATGACGGTCCGGTCCGTCGTCAGCGAGGAACGAGAGCTCGCCGTCGAGGCCGTCCCCCACGACGCCGTGACGTCGTTCGTCCTGTGCAACGACGCGACGGTCGACGCCGAGGGGCGCGTGATCGGCGACCCGACCGAGGGGGCGTTGGTCATGCTGGGCCGGGGCGCGGGCGTCGACGTCGAGCAGCTGCGGGCGGCGCACCCCCGGGCCAGCACCGTCCCGTTCGACGCCGGACGCAAGTGGATGGCCACGCTGCACCGGGAAGGCGACGTCATTCGCGTCCACATTAAGGGCGCACCGGACGTCCTCCTCGATCGCTGCACGTCGTTGCGCACGTCAGAGGGCGTGCGGGCGCTCGACGACGACGGTCGTGCGCGGGTGCTCGCCCAGGTGCAGGACCTCGGCAGCCAGGGCCTGCGCACGCTGGCGTCCGCCACCACCACCCTGCCGGCCTCCGCAGCCGAGCTCGAGCCGGAGGACGTCGTCGACCTGCTGACTGAGTTGACACTCGTGGCCTTGGTCGGCATCACCGACCCGCCCCGGCCGGAGGCCCGTGAGGCCATCGCCGAGTGCCACCGGGCCGGCATCGACGTCAAGATGATCACCGGTGACCACCGAGATACCGCCGCCGCCATCGCCCGGGAACTGGGCATCCGCGGCGAGGTCGTGACGGGCGCGGAGATCGACGCGATGGGGCCCGACGGGCTCGCTGGCCGGATCGAGGAGATCGGAGTCTTCGCACGGGTCTCGCCCGAGCACAAGGTCGAGATCGTCCAGGCGCTCACTGCTCGGGGGCACGTGGCCGCGATGACCGGGGACGGGGTCAACGACGCCGCGGCGTTGCGATCGGCGCACATCGGTGTCGCCATGGGGATCACCGGGACGGAGGTCACCAAGGAAGCCGGTTCGATGATCCTGACGGACGACAACTTCGCGACCATCGTGCTCGCCGTCCGGGAGGGCCGGGGCATCTACGACAACATCGTGAAGTTCGTCCGCTTCCAGCTGTCCACGAACATCGGCGCCATCCTGTCCTTCCTCGGCGCCGCGGTCGTCGGCCTGCCCGCGCCGCTCGCGGCGATCCAGGTGCTCTGGGTCAACATCATCATGGACGGCCCGCCCGCCATCGCCCTCGGTGTCGATGCCGCGCGGCCTGGGCTGATGGCCGAACCGCCGCGCCGCTCCACGGAGCGGGTGCTCAACGCCCGGCGCCTGCGACGCATGCTGCGCAGCGGCACGGTCATGGCCGCCGGGACACTGGGCGTGCTCGCCTGGGCGGGCGGCGTCTACATCGAGGCTGCGGCCTTCACGATGGCGTTCACGACCTTCGTGCTTTTCCAGTTCTTCAATGCGCTCAACGCACGTGCCGAGCGGGAGACGGTCTTCACGAGCCATCTGTTCTCCAACCGCTGGCTCTGGATCTCGTTCGCCGCGGTCGTGGCCCTCCAGGTGGCAATCGTCCAGCTGCCCTTCTTGCACGACGTCTTCCGCACGACGGCGCTCACCGCGGGCCAGTGGGCGATCTGCGCGGCGGTCGCGGTGTCGGTGCTGCTGGTGGAGGAGGTCGTGAAGCTCGGCACACGATTGTTGGGGCGCGCGGCCCCTCAGCGGACGCGGCAGAACTGACTTGGATCTTTCGCTTAGTGCGTGACGCCGGCTCGGCGGCACGTGCGCCGTGGTGGCTAACGGGACACGAAACCGCGACCCGGTGCACCGCGTCCAGGCGGGCCTACTGGGCCGGGGCGATCTCGAATGCCGCGCGCGCCAGGGCCCGGGCCTGCGCGACCATCTGCCCAGCCAGCCCACGCCGCGCGTCCTCGTCCAACACCACGTCCGTCGTCGTCACGGACGAGATCGTCTCGGTCATGCTGCCTGCCTCCCCGTCAAGCCACGCTCGGCGCTGACGGCGCTCTCGTGAACCTCCCCAGACCCGCTCACTGAACCTCCCCACCCGTGTGGCTCCGCCGAGAACGGCGGAGCCCCTTCGGAATCTGTCAAGGCGGGTGAGACAGGTGGGTTCAGTTGGTCTGTACGAGGGCC
>CAYGGX010000055.1:0-15021 GCA_964349585.1 uncultured Actinotalea sp. | reverse complement strand
TGAGGCCCGCAAGCCGGGTGAGGCCCGCAAGCCGGGTGAGGCCCGCAAGCCGGGTGCCAGCTCCGGAGGCGGCACCGCCCCGGATGCGGCCGGTCGACAGGGTGGCAGGTCGACGCCATCTGCGAACGAGGCCCGGCGCCGACGGAGTCGCGAGCGTCGCGCCGCCGACGGGAAGCGGGAAGAGACTGCCCCGGAGGGGCGCGAGGACGAATCAGGCGCCCAAGCCTGAGTGGCAAGAGCGGCTCGGCCGCCAGCGAGGGAGTGACATGACGGACTCACCGATCGACGCGACAGGCCTCACTCGGCGACTCGAGGAGGAGGGCGAGATTGCGGCTGACTACCTGGAGGAGCTGCTCGACATCGTCGATCTCGACGGTGACATCGACATCGACGTGGATCACGGGCGGGCCGCCGTGGAGATCGTTGCCGAGGGGTCCGGCGAGCGAAATCTGAAGCGGCTCGTCGGGACCGACGGAGTAGTGCTGGACTCACTGCAGGAGCTGACTCGTCTCGCGGTTCTGTCCCGCACGGGGGAGCGGAGCAGGCTCATGCTGGACATCGGTGGGTTCCGTGCCGCCCGGCGCTCCGAGCTCGCAGTCGTGGGTTCGGCGGCGGTCGCCGAGGTTCTGTCCACTGGGCAGCCGGTCTCCCTGGCGCCGATGAACCCGTTCGAACGGAAGGTGGTGCACGACGTCGTCGCCGCGGCCGGTCTTGTCAGCGAGAGCGAGGGCGAGGAGCCCGAGCGGTACGTCGTGATCCGCCCGTCCTGACCCGGCCGACTACGCAATTCTCCGGTCCGGCGCCTTCTCCGGTTCCGGACCGGGTGGCCCGCTGCGGCGAGCCGCCTGGCGATGGCCGAGGCGCACGCGCGTGGGCCTGGTTCCACGTGAAACATCAAGGGGCCAGGGACGTCCCCGTTGCTGAAGATCGCGATGCACCGGAAGGTGGTTCCACGTGAAACATCGACCCGAGGATGGCGAATCGCCGATTCCTTCGGGCGCGGGCGGTAGCCGGGCTCCCAACCCGACGCTCGCTGAGGAACCGAGGGTCGCGGCGTACTTCGGCGCCGCGTACGAGGCGGTGTCGAGATACGCGCGGATGCTCGGCAGCGAGGGGGAGCGACTCGGCCTGATCGGACCCGGCGAGGTGGGTCGGCTGTGGTCGCGGCACATCCTCAACTGCGCGGCGGTGGGTCCGCACCTCCCCCCGTCGGGCACCCTCGTCGACGTTGGATCCGGCGCGGGGCTTCCGGGCGTGGTGCTGGCCGCGATGCGTCCCGACCTCCGGACGATCCTGATCGAGCCCATGGAGCGGCGCGTGGCGTGGCTGAACGAGGTGTGCGCGGCACTGGGCCTCAGCTCGGTGGAGGTGGTCCGCGGCCGTGCCGAGGATCTGCACGATCAGGTCTTGGCCGAGGCGGTGACGGCCCGAGCCGTCGCACCGCTGCGCCGCCTTGTCCCGTGGACGATGCCGCTGCTCGTCCGGGGAGGGGTGCTGCTTGCGATGAAGGGCGGGCGAGCCGCGGAGGAGCTGCGCGACGCCGAGGCGACGATCTGGACCGCAGGAGGTGGGCAGACGGAGATCCTGACCGCGGGGACGATCGACGGTGCCGACCCGACCACGCTGGTTCGGATCGTGCGCGTGGGAGATCCCCAACCGCCTCCCGCCCGGCGCCGTTCCCGCTGAGGGGGATCTACCTGTGCATCGACGTACGGCACCGGCCCTCTGGGGTGGCAGGATGTGTGGGTTGCGACGAGCGGAGGTGGCGTGGAAGAGCAGAACCGAGCGTGGAGCGCGACCCCCGACTCTCTGTCCGAGGAGCGGCGAGCGGCCCTGATAGACGGGCTACCCCGGGTCGACGAGAGCACCCCGCTAGCGGCTCAGCTCGCCGCGGACGCCCGGCGCCGGATCGAACTCTCCGGGCGGCGGTTTCCGCGCCCGGACCAAACGCGCGTCCTGACCGTGGCGAACCAGAAGGGTGGCGTCGGCAAGACGACGACGGCCGTCAATCTGGCGGCCGCGCTGGCCCAGGCGGGCCTCAACGTGCTGGTGATCGACAACGATCCGCAGGGCAACGCCTCCACCGCACTGGGTGTCGACCACCACGCCGGCACCCCCTCGATCTACGACGTGCTGATCGAGGGCGTCGAGCTCGGGTCGGTTGTCCAGCAGTCATCACGGATCCCCCGGCTCTGGTGCGCGCCCGCGACCATCGACCTGTCCGGTGCCGAGATCGAGCTCGTCTCTCTCGTCGCGCGGGAGAACCGGCTGCGCAACGCCATCGATGCGTTCCTCCACCGGAGCGAGGCGTCGGGGACGGAGCGCCTGGACTACGTCTTCATCGACTGCCCCCCGAGTCTCGGGCTGCTCACGGTCAACGCCTTCGTTGCCGGTGACGAGGTCCTGATCCCCATCCAGTGCGAGTACTACGCGCTCGAGGGCCTGAGCCAGCTCCTGAAGAACGTGCAGCTGATCAAGAACCACCTGAACCCGCCGCTGCACGTGTCAACGATCCTGCTGACCATGTACGACGTCCGGACCAATCTGGCGCAGCAGGTCGCCGAAGAGGTGCGCCAGCACTTCCCCGAGCAAACCCTGCACACCACAGTGCCGCGCTCGGTGAGGATCTCGGAGGCGCCGAGCTACGGACAGACCGTCATGACGTACGACCCCGGGTCGTCCGGCGCGCTCTCGTATCTTGCGGCCGCCCGCGAGCTGGCCGAACGGACCCCGGCGCACGCAGGTCGCCGGTCACGGATGCAGGGGCCCGACGTGGCGTGGAGCAGCACCCCGACGGAGGAGAGCTGATGGCCGAGAAGCGTCGCGCGCTGGGCAGAGGCCTGGGCGCCCTGATCCCGAGCAGCTCTGGGGATCCCCGCCCGGTCGACGTCTTCTTCCCCGGCACGTCGGGGGAGGACGGCAGCCCGGCCGGCGCGGCACTCGGGCACCGCGGGCTGGTCGCCGTGCCCGGGGCGCACTTCGCGGAGGTGCCGGTCGGTTCGATCCGGCCGAACCCGCGGCAGCCGCGAACGGCGTTCGACGAGGCCGCGATGACCGAGCTCGTCTCGTCCATCGGCGAGGTCGGGGTGCTCCAGCCGGTGGTGGTCCGACCGGTGCCGGACGGCTACGAGCTGGTGATGGGTGAGCGGCGGTGGCGCGCGGCTCAGCAGGCTGGCCTGACCACGGTCCCGGCGATCGTCCGGGAGACCGAGGACACCGACCTGCTTCGGGACGCCCTCCTGGAGAACTTGCACCGCAGCGAGCTCAACCCGCTCGAGGAGGCGGCCGCCTACCAGCAGCTCCTCGACGACTTCG
The DNA here is from genome assembly GCA_964349585.1 of uncultured Actinotalea sp. Taxonomy (GTDB): domain Bacteria; phylum Actinomycetota; class Actinomycetes; order Actinomycetales; family Cellulomonadaceae; genus Actinotalea. The sequence goes on along the minus strand of CAYGGX010000055.1, from coordinate 11,706 downwards.
CGTGCACCCACGACGAGCTTGCACGACGGATCCACCGCTCCCGCCCGCAGATCACGAACACGCTGCGGCTGCTGCGGCTGCCCCCGGGCGTCCAGCGGCGGGTCGCGGCTGGCGTGCTCTCCGCCGGGCACGCCAGGGCGCTGCTCGGGCTGTCGGACGCGAGCGCGATCGAGGCCTTGGCGCAGCGGATCGTCGCCGAGGGTCTCTCGGTGCGCGCGACCGAGGAGATCGTCGCGGTGGGGGCCGAGCAACGTGCGGTGCCGCGCCGGCCGCGTCCCGGTGACCGAAACGAGGCGCTGGAGGACCTGGCGGCCCGACTCTCGGACCACTTCGACACTCGCGTGAAGATCTCCCTCGGCAAGTCGAAGGGACGCCTCACAGTCGAGTTCGCCTCGGTGCAGGACCTGAACCGGATCCTGTCCGTGCTCTCCCCGGGGGACCCGGGCGTCCTGAGGTGAGCTAGGTCAGCGCAGGTCCGGACCGGCGGTGCCGCGAGCCTCGCGGCCGTGGGTGCCGTCCGTTCCGAAGATCCGGACGAGATCCGCCTCGGCCGAGACGACCCCGGCGAGCCTTCGCACGCCCTCGCGGATCCGGTCCGGTGTCGGGTAGCAGAACGACAGGCGCATGTGGTCCGAGCCCTGGTCGTCGGCGTAGAACGCCGTCCCGGAGACGTAGGCGACGAGGGCGGTGATGGCCCGGGGCAGCATCGCCGTCGCATCGATCCCGGGAGGGAGCTTCACCCAGGTGTAGAAGCCGCCGCCCGGCACGGTCCAGCTGGCCTCCGGCATGTGCTCCGCGAGCGCCCCGACCATCGCGTCCCGGCGCTCCCGGTACAGCACCCGGTACGCCTTGATCTGGCCGCGCCAGTCGTGGTTGGTCAGGTAGGTCGACACTGCGAGCTGGGACGCGTTCGAGGGGCAGAGGATCGCCGATTCGCTGGCCAGCACCAGCTTGTCCCGGACCGCGGGCGGCGCGACGGCCCAGCCCACGCGGTAACCCGGGGCGAACGTCTTGGAGAACGTCCCGAGGTAGATGACGCCGGCGTCGTCCATCGATCGCAGGGCAGGCAGGGGCTCGCTGTCGAACCCGAGCAGCCCGTAGGGGTTGTCCTCGATGACGAGCACGCCGTAGCGCCGGGCGATCTCCAGGATCCGAGGGCGGCGCTCCAGGCTGAGGGTCACGCCGGCGGGGTTGTGGAAGTTGGGCACGGTGTAGATGAGCTTGACCGGCCGTCCCTCGGCGGTGAGCCGTCCCAGCGCCTCCTCCAGCGCCTCGGGGATCAGCCCGTGCTCGTCCAGCCGCACGTGCACCACCTCGGCCTCGTAGGACCGGAACACGCCCAGCGCGCCGACGTAGCTGGGCGCCTCGGCGACGATCACGTCGCCCGGGTTGACAAAGATCTTGGTAACAAGGTCTAGCGCTTGTTGCGAGCCGGTGGTGACCACCACGTCGTCGGGGTGGGCTTGAATGCCCTCCATCCGCATGACCTCGAGGATCTGCTCCCGCAGGGTCTCGTCCCCCTGGCCGGAGCCGTACTGCAGGGCGGTGGTGCCGCGCTTCAGGATGAGCTCGTGCGCCGACTCGGCAATGGCGTCGAGCGGCAGCCCCTCCAGGTAGGGCATCCCGCCGGCCAGCGAGACGACCTCCGGTCGGTTGGCGACCGCGAACAGGGCGCGGATCTCCGAGGCGCGCATGCCGTGCGCGCGCGCCGAGTAGGCGTCGATCCAGGGGTCGAGTCGGGTCCCGGTGCCGGGCTGGACAGGGTGGGCGGCGCTGCCGGAGGCAGGCGTCACCTGCCCCGTCGGCTTGCCGTGCTCGGGAGTCATGCGTCAGAGTCTGCCACGCACCCGAGGGGCGCCTGCAGTGCATTCGTCCCGCCGCGGGTCGGTCCGCGGGCGGCCCGGACTCACTCCAGGACGGACTCGATCTCCGCGACCAGCGCCGGCTTGGGTCGTGCTCCGACGACCTGCTTGACCAGCTCGCCCCTCCGGTAGATGTTCAGCGTCGGGATCGAGGTGATCCCGTACGCCGCGGTCACCTGGGGGTTCTCGTCGGAGTTGAGCTTGGCGATGACCACCCGACCGGCGTAGGCCTCGGAGAGCTCCTCGAGGATCGGGGCAACCTGCAGGCACGGCCCGCACCACTCCGCCCAGAAGTCGACCAGGACGGGCAGCTCGGAGTCGAGAACCTTCGACTGGAAGGTCTCGTCGGTGACGGCAACGGTGCTCACATGTGCTCCTCGATCTTCTCGGGCAGGCTGGCCGGGGTCGGCGGCAGGGCGTCGACCAGGTCGGCGAGGTAGTGCTGGGCATCGAGCGCGGCGGCGCAGCCGGTCCCGGCGGCCGTGATCGCCTGGCGGTACACCCGGTCCACCAGGTCGCCGCTGGCGAACACGCCCGGAACGCTGGTCGCGGTCCCGCGCTCGCCGGGTGCACCGACCAGGACGTAGCCCTCGGGATCGAGCGCCACCTGCCCGACCAGCAGCTCGCTGCGCGGGATGTGACCGATCGCGACGAAGACGCCGGTCGCCGCGAGGTCACGCTCCTCGCCGGTGACCGTGTCGCGCAACCGCACGCCGGAGACCTTGCTGTCGCCGTGCAGCGCCACGACCTCGCTGTTCCACGCGAACCGGATCTTGGGGTCGGCCAGCGCGCGGTCCGCCATGATCTTCGAGGCCCGCAGCTCGTCCCGGCGATGCACGATGGTCACCGACTCGGCGAACCGCGTGAGGAACGTCGCCTCCTCCATCGCGGAGTCGCCACCACCCACGACGACGACGTCCTGGCCGCGGAAGAAGAACCCGTCGCACGTGGCGCACCAGGAGACGCCGTGCCCCGACAGCCGCTTCTCCTCGGGCAGCCCGAGCTCGCGGTACGCCGAGCCCATCGCCAGGACCACCGCGCGGGCCCGGTACACCTCGCCGCCCCCCGTGGACACGGTCTTGACCGGACCCGCCAGGTCCAGCGCGACGGCGTCGTCGGACAGGATCTCCGCCCCGAAGCGCTCGGCCTGCTTGCGCATCGTCTCCATGAGCTCGGGGCCCATCACGCCGTCGACGAAGCCGGGGTAGTTCTCCACCTCGGTCGTGTTCATCAGTGCGCCGCCGGCGGTCACCGATCCGGCGACGACGACGGGCGCCAGGCCCGCTCGCGCGGCGTAGATGGCCGCGGTGTAGCCGGCCGGCCCCGAGCCGACGATGACCAGGTCGCGGATGGTGTCAGTCATGGGTCCTCGGGTGAAGTGGGATGGGTGAGCCTCTGTGGCGCACAACCGATCCTAGGGCGCAGGTGTTCCGCCGACCGCCCGACGCGGCCCTAGGAGACGGCGACCTCGTAGAGCTCGATGCGGTTGCTGCCGTCCGGGGTCTGCGGCAGGGCGGGGAACCAGAGGACCACGTGCTGGCCGACCGTGGGCGGGAAGGTCAGCACCGTCTCCGGGCTCAGCGGGCCGGACGCCAGCGGCTCACCGTCGGCGGGCGCCGCGGGGTCGACGAGCCGGACCTCCACGACACCGCCGCTGCCGTTCACCCGCAGCGTCACGGTGCTCACCGCCGCCGGCTCGGCGAGGGTCACGGCGTAGCCGATCCCGGGCTTCATCCCGTAGGTGGGTGAGGCGTACGAGCGGGAGAACCAGAAGGTGGCGGGATCGCCGTCGATGGCCAGGTGCACGGCCTCCGGATGCTCGTTGTCGTCCCCGCCCGGGGGTGGGTCGAGCATCTGCGCCGACGCGATGACCGGCGGCGCCGTCGGATCCCCGTTGCCGGCCTCCGGACCCGGCGCGTCGGGCTCCTCCTCGAGATCGGGGTAGTCGTCCAGGTCCAGGCCGCTCTCGCCGCCGATCGGCGGGGCGGGTCGGGTCAGCGCGTTCCAGGCCATGACCATGCCGACGACCACGAGGATCCCCATGATCCCCAGGACGAACGGCGTCGGGTTGAAGCGCCGCTTGACCAGTGGCTCCGGGCTGCGGAGGAGCGAGTCGAAGTCCTCCTGGTCGCCCCGGTCGGACGCGGGCAGGAGCGCGGTCGCGCCGCCGGACGGCCGGGCGGCGGGGACCGGGTCGGCGCGGAAGATCGGCGGCTCGGCCGGGGGCGGCACACCTGGCCGAGACGTCCAGGGCTCACCCCGGCGGACGGGACGCCGCGGGACGGGGTGCGGCGCGGCCTCCGGGCTCTCCGGGGGGACGACGGCGGTGGCCTCGGCGTCGTCCTCGACGGCGGCGGCCTTGCCCTTCCCGCCGCCGGCCTTGCCCTTCGCGGCCTTCCCGGTCGCGACCTCCCCGGCCTTCCCCCCGGCGGCAGCCGCGCCCGCGGTCGCCTCCGTGCCCGGCTCCACGGCCCCCGACGGAGCCTCCTTGCCGGAGTCGTCGGCCGGCGCACTGTCGGCGCCCGCGTCCCACGGCCCGGAGGGGATGGTCGCGGTGGTCGCCGGGTCGAGCGGCCCGAAGACCGCCCCGGTGTGGATCGGCCCCCAGGGCTCGAGCTCGCGGACCAGCTCGGCCGGGCTGTGCGGACCGTCGTCGTGCGGCCCGAGCGTCACCGCGCAGAGGGTGTCCAGGTCGTTGGGGATCCCCGGTGCCAGCTCGGCGGGGGCGACCGGGACGCCCTCGACCACGGGCGCCAGCACCGCTTCCTCGAACGGGACGAGGGTGTCGCGCGCCGGCCAGCGACCGGTGAGCGCGAGGTAGAGCAGGCAGACGAGGCCGACCGTGTCGGCACGGGAGGTGGCCTTCGCGCCGGTGAGGTCGTGCCCGAGGAGCTCGCCGTCGAGGGCGAGGCCCGACACGACGACGCCGCCGTCGGGCGTGACGTGCAGGGCCGACGGGCGGAGGGCGAGGTGGTGCACACCGCGCCGTCGGGCAACCTCGAGGGCCGCGGCGGCCTCGGCGACGATCGCCCGCGCCTGGTCCGCCTGGAGGGGTCCGTGCTCGGTCAGCTGCGCCAGGCTCGTGCCGACCAGGGGCTCGGTCACGACGTACACGACGCCTTCGTGGTCCCCGACGTCGAGCACGCGCAGCAGGCGGGGGTCGGACACCAGCGCGGCGCGCCGGGCGCCGTCCTGGGCCTGGGCGATCCGACCGGCGCGGAGCACGAGTGCCCGGACCGGCTTGTCCAGGATCTGATCCCGGGCGCTCCAGCAGTCGACCCCCGGAAGGTCGGTGGGTGCGGGCTGGTGCAGGCGGTAGCGACCGGCGAGCAGGGTTCCGCGGCCGACGACGCCGTCCAGACGATCACCTCCCTGCGGCTCGGGCTCGGGCTCGGGTGCTGGCTCCGGCTCCGCGGGTTCCCGCTCGGACGGCACGGGCTCCTGCGCGGGCGCCGGGGTGCCCATGGTACGGCGCAGCCGCGCGATCAGCGGGCGGAGCAGGGCGTCCAGCTCGGCCACCTTGAGCACCCGGAGCAGACCCACGTAGGCGCCGAGCAGCACGGCGCCGACGACCACGCAGGCGGCGAGCGACTTGAGCAGTCCGGCCCCGACGAGGTCACCGAAGACCCTGCTCACCGCCCATCCGGCGCCCCCGGCCAGCAGCGCGGCCAACCCGGCCCGGACGTGCAGCCGGATGATCCGGGACGCGCCGCCACCGAGCCGGCGCCACACCTGCGTGCCCCCCCAGAGCGCCCCGAGGACGTAGGAGGCCGCGATCGCCAGCGCGGCGTTGGCGACCCACCGCTCCGGCTCCAGGAGCAGCCGGCCGCCGAAGGTTCCCGTAATGACGAAGCCAGCCATCGCGACCTGGATCCAGAACAGGCCCTTGGCGTCCTCGTACGCGTAGAAGACCCGCTGGCACAGCGACCAGGCCCCGAGGGCCACGAGCCCAACCATGAAGCCGACGATGATCGGCGGCAGGGTCGCGATCTCGGCGGCCTGCGCGCTGGGGAAGATGGTCCGGGCGATCGGCAGGGCCAGCACGGACAGTGCGACGGCGGCGAACATCGTGAACACGGAGACCGTGCGCAGACCGTAGGAGAAGTCGCTGCGCACCGCGGCCGTGTCGCGCGCGGCGGCGTGGTCGGAGAGCCGGGTGAACAGCGCCGTCAGCAGCGAGACGGTGACCAGCGAGTGCGGCAGCATGAAGATCAGGAACGCCTTGGTGTAGGCGTTGTAGCCCGCGATGTCCGCCTCGAAGCCCGCCTGGGCGGCGTCGTTCGCGACCCGCACGACGACGAGGACGCCGACCTGGCCGACGGCGAGCGCCCCGAACGCCCAGCCCGCGACCCGACCGGCGGTGCCCAGGCCGGTGCCGCGCCAGTCCCACCTGGGCCGGTACCGGAAGCCGCTGCGGTACAGCGGCACGAGCAGGACGAGGGCCTGGGCGATCACGCCGAGCGTCGCCCCGCCGGCCAGGACGGCGATCCGGGGACCGTCCCAGACGCCGAGGTCGTCCGCCGCGCCGCCGGTGATGTGGCGCCCGAACAGTGCGATGAAGGTGACCAGGCTGGCGATCGCGACGACGTTGTTGAGCACGGGCGCCCACATGTACGGCCCGAAGTTCCCGCGCGCGTTGAGCACCTGACCCAGCAGGGTGTACAGGCCGTAGAAGAAGACCTGGGGGATGCACCAGAAGGCGAAGACCGTCGCCAGCCCGGCGAACTCCGGCACCTCAGCGCTGATCGCGACCCGGATGATCAGCGGCGCGCAGAGGGTGAGCAGCGCGGTCAGGCCGAGCAGCAGCACGACGGAGAGGGTGAGCAGCCGGTCGACGTAGCTCTGGCCGTCCGCCGAGCGATAGGCCCGGACCACCTGCGGCACCAGGACGGCGTTCAGCACGCCGCCGGCGATGAGCATGTAGAGCATGTTGGGCAGCCAGTTGGCGGTCTCGAAGGCGTCGGCAACGGCCGCGTTCAACCCGATAGCCCCGACCAGGACCGATGCACGCACCACACCGAGGACGCGGGACACCGCCGTCCCAGCGGCCATCACTGCCGCGTTGCGCCCCAGCCCCGACGATGTCTCGCTCACGTGTGCCTGGCCTCCGTCTCGTCGGGGGGTGCGTCTGGGGAGCTTGGCTCGTCGCCTTCCCCCGGATCCGGGCCCGGCGCGCCGTCCGAGTCGTCGGCGCGCTCCCGCTCGGCGTCCTCCTCGGGTGACAGTGTGTCGGGACCGGACCGCGCCTGTGGCGCCGTCCGCGATCCGGCCCGCCCGCGTCGGATGGTCCGGATCAGCCCGATGGCGAGCACGATCGCGAGGAGGCCGCCGATCACGGCGGTCCCGATCCCCTCCCACTCGGCCCGGACCCGGACCGTGAAGTGGCTGCTGTCGTCGATGACTACGCCGTCTGGTGTGCGGAGCTCGACCCGGACGTCCACGTCGGCGCTCTGCACCGCGTGCACGGGGATGACGACCGTCGCGAGACTGCGCGGCGGGATCGTGACCGGGACCGCCTCGTCGGCGACGAGCCGCCGGTCCCCGGGCACGAGGGCCACCTGGAGGGTGACCTCCTGATCGAGATCGTTGACCACGTCGACCGGCATGTCCCCCGAGGTGGAGACAAGGTTCACCGCCGGCCCGGGCTGCACCGAGACCCCGGCCCGGAGCCGCTCCGTCGCGCTGCGCGACTCGCTCACCGCGGCGGCACGGCCGACCGGGTCGGCCCGCCAGGCGACGGATGCCGGCGCAAGCAGCTCGAGCTCGAGATCTCCGAGCTCCCCCTCGGGGTCGGCGAGGATCGTGGCGAGCTGCTCGCGAAGGCTCACCGCGGTTCGCGCCTGATCCAGCTCGCCGGGGCTCACCTCGGTGCGCGCGACCTCCCGGGACGGCAGCGTGCCGCGATCGATCTCGGGATCGGCGGCGCCGATCAGCGCGGAGACGGGCTCCGCACGCACCCAGGGCGCGTCGAGGATGGCGCCCAGCTGAGCGTCGACCACAGCGGGATCGGGGGACCAGTCGCGGGGCACGGTCAGCAGGAGGTGTCGGCCGTCGGCGGGGCGTTCCCGGGTGATCACCGCGAGCTCGGCCAGCAGGTCCTGGGCGGCGACAGCTCCGGTCACCGGAGATCCCGAGCCGGCGGCCAGCACCTGACCCGTGACCAGGGCTCCCGACAGGCGCTCGTCGGGCACCAGGACCGTGACCTCCCCCCCGCCCACCGCCACCTGGGTGCGACCGGTCGGGGTGTACGTCAGCACGGCCGGCGGCAGCAGCTCGCCGGGACCGACCACCAGGGCCCGGGTGCGGTCTGAGTTGGCGAGCCCGGCGGTGGCCTGGTCGGGAAGCGGGTCGGCGGGCCAGGCGAGCTGGACGCGCGCCCCGTCGGGTAGGCCCGAGGACCGCGCGACGTCGTGCGCGCGCCGGGTCGCGGTCACCAGGAGCTCGCCGGCCCCGGCGTGCGCGAGCGCGGCGAGATCCGGGTCGGCATAGGGCAGCAGGTGGACCTCACGGTCGGTCATCGCCTCGAGGAGCCCATCGGCCCACCCGGGTGCCGCCCCGCCGGCTTGCGGGGCCGCGTCGATCAGCCACGGGTCGACCACCCACGTGACCTCGGTGTGACCGCCGGTGGCGGCGAGCACCGCGGCCAGCCGCCCACCCGGCCGGGTCGCCTCGTCGAGGGCGGTCGTCCAGGAGCCCGCGGGATCGATCGCCGGTCCCGCGATGGGAACGAGGATGCTGACCCGGGTCGCCGTGACCTGCTGGTCCGGGAACCAGAGCGCGAAGGTGCGGGTGACGGACAGCCGTCCGGCCGCCGGAGCCGAGCGATCCGTGACCTGGATGGCCAGCCCTCTGGCCCCCCAGGAGGTCAATCTGGTCGGCAGGCCGATGGCCCCGGCCGGGACCAGTAGGTCGACCGGGACCGAGGCGCCCGGGGCGAGGGGGGCCGCCAGGTCGACGGTGTGCACCGTCGGGCCGAGCGCCTCCTGGTCCCCCGCACTGCGCCACAGATCAAGGGAGAACCGGCTGATGAACTGAGTGTTCCCCAGGTGCACCGCGACCCGGGGCTCGGTGATCGCCGTCGGGCCCGTGTTCCGCAGGGTCCCCCGGATTCGGAGGTCCTCTCCCGGGCCCAGCACCCGCGGGGTGATCGAGGTGATGAGCACCTCGGCGGCGGGGGCGCCGTCGTCGTCGGTGGTCCCGAAGGCGGCGGGCGCTCCCGCGACGCCACCGAGAAGGCCCGCGAGCACGGCTGCGACGGCCCCCCCGACGCCCCGCCTCATCGGGTGCTGCTGCAGTCCGCGAGCACCGCGGTCGCGGCCTCGGCGAGCCGTCGCTCGTTCGGGTAGGCGAGTCGCTTCGACAGCTCGGTCACCGGGATCCAGGCGACGTCCTCCGCCTCCCCGTCGGGGTCGCCGGCGACGCTCAGGTCGCCGCCGACGGCCTTGAGCAGGAAGTGGTGCACCACCTTGTGCACGCGACGGTCCTCGCCGGTGAACCAGTAGTCGATGGAGCCGAGCCGGGCGACGATCTCGCCGATGATCCCGGTCTCCTCGGCGATCTCCCGGATGGCCGCCTGCTCCGGGGTCTCCGAGCCCTCGAGGTGCCCCTTCGGCAGGCACCACTCGAGCCGGCCGGCGCGGTTGCGACGGGCGATCACCGCCGCGCGAAGCTTCCGCTCGGTGCTCACCACCAGGCCGCCCGCGGAGGTCTCCTCGACCACGGGCAGGGAGCGCGGGCGGGCGTTGCGCCCCGTCCGCGGGTCGATCCGCAGAGCATGACCGCCCGGAGGCGTGGGGGTTCCCCGCCTCGGGTGAGGGACGATGCTCGCCATGCCGACACTGTAACGACCGCTCCATCTGGCACGCTGGTGTGCCGTGCCGACCACTTCCGAACCCGCAGGTCTTGCCGCACTGCAGCGCCGGGCCGCGGCGGTGCTGGCAGACCTCGCCCCGGAGGCCCTGGAGCTCGGCCGGGCTTTCGCCGCTGCGGGGCACGAGCTCGCCCTGGTCGGCGGCCCCGTGCGCGATGCCTTCCTGGGCCGGACCACCGGCGACCTGGACTTCGCCACCTCGGCCACGGTCGAGCAGACCGAGCCGATCCTCGCGGCCTGGGGGGACGCGCACTGGGACATCGGCCGCCGGTTCGGCACCATCGGGGCGCGCCGCTTCGCCCGCGGGGGGCGCGACGACGTCGTCGTCGAGGTGACGACGTATCGCAGCGACGCGTACCAGCCCGACTCGCGCAAGCCGACGGTCGCGTTCGGGGACTCGCTGACCGGTGACCTGTCGCGGCGGGACTTCACCGTCAACGCGATGGCGGTGCGGCTGCCAGACCTGACGTTCGTTGATCCGTTCGACGGGCTGGCGGACCTCGCCGGGCGCCTGCTGCGCACGCCCGTGGCGGCGAGCCAGTCCTTCGACGACGACCCGCTGCGGATGATGCGCGCCGCCCGGTTCGCCGCGCAGCTGGGGATGCGCCTGCACGACGACGCCCGGTCCGCGATCACGGCGATGGCGGAGCGGATCGGCATCGTGTCCGCGGAGCGCGTGCGCGACGAGCTGATCAAGCTCCTGCTCGCCGACAACCCGCGTCCCGGCCTGGAGGTGCTGGTGGACACCGGCCTGGCCGGGCAGGTGCTGCCGGAGCTGCCCGCCCTGCGCCTGGAGATCGACGAGCACCACCGGCACAAGGACGTCTACCAGCACACGCTGACGGTGCTGGACCAGGCGATCACGCTCGAGTCCGGCCCCGACGGTCCGGTGCCCCGCCCCGACCTGGTGCTGCGGCTCGCCGCCCTGCTGCACGACATCGGCAAGCCGGCCACCCGCCGCTTCGAGGCCGGCGGCGGGGTGAGCTTCCACCACCACGAGGTGGTCGGCGCCAAGCTCGCCACCCGGCGCCTGCGGGCGCTGCGGTTCGACAACGACACGGTGCACGACGTCGCCCGCCTCACCGAGCTGCACCTGCGGTTCCACGGGTACGGGGAGGGCCGGTGGACGGACGCCGCGGTTCGCCGGTACGTGACCGACGCCGGCCCGCTGCTGGAGCGGCTGCACCGACTCACCCGTTCGGACTGCACCACCCGCAACCGGCGCAAGGCCGACCGCCTGCGGCGCGCGCAGGACGACCTCGAGGCCCGGATCGCGGAGCTGCAGGAGCACGAGGAGCTGGCGGCGATCCGACCGGACCTGAACGGGGAGCAGATCATGGCGCTGCTCGGGGTGCCGCCGGGGCCGGTGGTCGGCGAGGCCTACCGGTTCCTGCTCGAGCGGCGGATGGAGCTCGGGCCGCAGCCGGTCGAGGCGGCCGAGGCCGCGCTGCGCGAGTGGTGGGCGGCCAGGGGCGAGGGCTGAACGTGCGGCTGTGGTCGCTGCACCCGCGGTACCTGGACGCCGCCGGGCTCACCGCCGCCTGGCGTGAGGCGCTGCTGGCCCAGAAGGTGCTCGCCGGCGCGACCCGCGGGTATCGCCACCACCCGCAGCTCGAGCGGTTCCGGGCGGGCAGCGCACTCGCCGCGGGCGGCTCAGCCGCCGCGGTGGGCGTACCGCCGCGCGGCTCAGCGCGACGTCCCGGCGACCGGGCCGCTGCCGGTTGGGCGGGTGATCGCGCTGGCGGCACCGCCGCGTGGCCCGGTGACCTGATCGTGGCCTACCTGCACTTCCTGGCCGACGAGGCCGACGCCCGGGGCTACCGGTTCGACCGGAACCTCGTGGCGGGGGTCCGACCCCCGACCAGCCCGGTGGTCGTCACGGACGGCCAGCTCGAGTACGAGTGGCGCCTGCTGCGGGGCAAGCTCGCCGCCCGCGCCCCGGAGGTCCTGGCGAGGTGGGGCGACGTCGTCCTG
>CAYGGX010000054.1:0-15045 GCA_964349585.1 uncultured Actinotalea sp. | reverse complement strand
CTCCGGCTTCGTGTCCTACGTGTACGCGCAGCTCGGCATCTCCCTGCCGCGCAGCTCCGGCGCGTACTACAGCGTCGGCGTCCAGGTCTCCCGCGCGGATGCGCTGCCCGGCGACATCATCGTCTCGCCGGGTCACGTCGGCATCTACGCCGGCGAGAACATGCAGATCGACGCCCCGCGGCCCGGCAAGACCGTCCAGTTCCGCTCGATCTGGCAGACGAACCCGACGTTCGTGCGGGTCATCGGCTGACGCTCGGCTGACCTTCTTCAGGCGATGGGCCGGTGGCTCATCGCCTGAGGTCTCTCCGGGCCGCGACGCGGTGCCCATGGCCGACAGTCGTGCCCGGATCGCGGCGAATTAGGATGACCTCCGCTGGGGACCGCGTACTCTAGGCACCGCTGCTCCACCAGCCGGACCCGTCAGCCAGCCGGGCCCGAACGACCCGGAGGCCGCCGTGCGCACGCTGACCCTCTCCACCGAACGGGTGGGGGATCACGCCCGGGACGGCTCGCTGCGCCGGTCGCTGCTGCTGAATGCGAGCAGGGAGCCCCTCTGCGTGGTCAGCGTGCACCGCGCGATCACGCTGGTGCTCAGCGGGAAGGCGGTCGTCCTCGAGTCGGACGGCCGCATGCTGCGGTCGCCGTCGTTGGCCGTGCCGGTCCCGCAGGTGCTCTGCCTCACCCGGTACGTCCACGTGCCCTACCGGCGGACGGTCGCGCCGTCCCGCCGGATGGTGCTGCATCGCGACGGCCACCGCTGCGCGTACTGCGCCGGGCCGGCCGACACCGTGGATCATGTGCACCCCAGGTCCCGCGGTGGCGTGCACGACTGGACCAACGTCGTCGCGGCCTGCTCCCGGTGCAACCACCGCAAGGCCGACCACCTGATCTCCGAGCTGGGTTGGCAGCTGCTGGTGACGCCGACCGTCCCGCGGGGCCCCACGGCGGTGCTCACGGCCGCGGTGCGTCCGCACCCCTCCTGGCAGGCGTACCTCGCCGCCTGAGCGCCCGCCCGGGTGTCGGCCGTCCGACCCGCACGATCGGCCGCGCGGGTGATTACCCGCGCTCATCTGCCCGGTGAGGGCATTTCGAGGGCAGGATGGGGGTGACGGCCCCCGCCTGAGGAGATGCTCATGCACCGTGACGTGGTCCTTGTGGGTGTGGACGGCTCGCCGGCGAGCCTGGCAGCGGCCGACTGGGCCGCCAACTATGCCCGGGTCCATGGGTTCGGGCTGCACCTGGTGTGCGCATACTCCGTGCCGTCGTTCACGGCGGCGGCCCTGGACGGGGGCTACGCGGCCCTCGACGACAGCGCCATCGCGGAGGGTGCCCGGGCGGTCCTCGACGAGGCAGTCGCGCGGGTGTCGGTCACCGGCGTCCGGACCACCTCGGCCGTGGCGACGGGCGACGCCTCCGCGGTGCTCGTCGAGCTGTCGGCGGACGCGGCGACGGTGGTGGTGGGCACCCGCGGCCGCGGCGGGTTCGCCGAACGACTGCTGGGCACCGTCTCGTCGGCGCTGCCAGCGCATTCGCACTGCCCGACGGTAGTCGTGCCGCACCGCGAGCATGCCGAGGACCGCGAGGAGCACGAGCTGCCGACCCGCCCGGTCGTGCGCCGGATCGTCGTGGGGGTCGACGGGTCGCCCGCGGCCGAGTTCGCCCTCGAGCGCGCGATCCGAGAGGCCGAGACCTGGGACGCCGAGCTGACGGCGGTGGCCGGGGTGCCGATCGGCACGGGGACCAGCTACCTCGCCTGGCTGCCCGCGACGATCGACCACGAGGCGGTGCTGCGGGACGTCGCCGAGGGGCTGGACGTCGTCGTCGACCGGGCGCTCGCCGACCACCCCGGGCTCCAGGTGCGCCGCCACGTGCTCGACGGGACCGGCGCCCAGATTCTCACCGAGTTCTCCACCGCCGTCGACCTGGTGGTCCTCGGCTCGAGGGGCAGGGGCGGGTTCGCCGGGCTGCTGCTCGGGTCGACCAGTCAGGCCGTGCTGCACCACGCGTCGTGCCCGGTGATGGTGGTCACCACCCGGTGCAAGGACGACGACGACGAGGAGCCCTCGGCCTCGTAGCGCCACGTGGGCGGTCGGAGCGCTCCCGTCACATGGCGACAGTTTCGCTCCGACCGGCTGGGTTCTGCCGAACGTGGGCGTCCAGGCGCCGCGGTCGCGCCCTGCGCTAGTTGCGGGTCCGGTACAGCCGCATCGTGATCGGTGCGACGACCGCGGTGATCACGGCGGAGGCCACCAGAACCCAGGCGACCTGGGAGAAGGTTGCGGTGCCGCCCATCAGCCCGCGGACGGCCGTCACGAGATGGCTCACCGGGTTGATGTTGACCCAGGACTGCAGGATTGACGGCATGGTCTCCGGCCGGACGAAGATGTTCGACGCGAAGGTCAGCGGCATCAGCACCAGCATCGAGGTGCCCATCACCGCGTTGGGCGAGCGCATCACCAGCCCGAGCGAGGTGAAGATCCAGCTGATCGAGAACGCGAACACGAGCAGCAGGCCGACGCCGAGCAGCACGCCGACGATCCCGCCGCCGGCGCGGAAGCCGAGGATGAAGCCGAGCCCGAGGGTGATCACGGACGCGACCGAGTACCGCACGGTGTCGCCGAGCAGCGCGCCGACGATGGGCGAGGGCCGCCACACCGGCAGCGAGCGGAACCTGTCGAAGACCCCCTTGGTGATGTCCGTGTTCAGCGTGAAGCCGGTGTACACGGTGATGATGAGCACCGTCTGCACCAGGATCCCCGGGAGCAGGAACTGCAGGTACGTGCGGACGTCGCCCGCGATCGCCCCACCGAACAGGTAGGTGAACATCAGCGTGAAGATGATCGGCGTCAGGGTGACGTCGAACAGCTGCTCGGGGACGTGCTTGATCTTCAGCAGGGCTCGCCAGCCGAAGGTGAGCGCGTTGGCGAGCGGCCCGGGGCGCGCTGGGCGCTCGCGCGGTGCCACCGCGGCACGCAGCGGGTTGACCTCCCCGTCCTGTCCGGCCCTGGGGGCGGCGAGCGGGAGGCTGACTTCGCGGGCGCTCATGCGACCTCCTCGGTCGTGGTCTCCGCGGCGGGGTGGCCGGTGAGGGCCAGGAACACCTCGTCGAGGGAGGGCTGGCCGAGGGAGACCTCGGCGACTTCGATGCCGGCGTCGAGCAGGTCCGGGAGCAACGAGCTCGCGTCCCGGGCCCGGCCGATCCGCGCCGACAGCGCCGAGCTGTCGGTGGCGAGCAGCACGCGGACGCCGAGGGTGCGGGACATCACCTCTTGGGCCAGGTCGCGCTGGGCGGCGTCGGCGAGCCGCAGGTGCACCGAGCTGGAGCCGACCGAGGCCTTGAGCTCGCTCGCGGTGCCCTCCGCGATCACCTTTCCGTGGTCGATGACCGCGATCCGGTCGGCCAGGTTGTCGGCCTCCTCGAGGTACTGCGTGGTGAGCAGGACCGTCGCGCCGTCGTCGACCAGGACCCGGATGATGTCCCACACCTGGTTGCGGCTGCGCGGGTCGAGACCGGTGGTCGGCTCGTCGAGGAACAGCACCCGGGGACTGATCACGATGGATGCGGCGAGGTCCATCCGCCGGTGCATGCCCCCGGAGAAGGTCTTCACCGAACGGTCGGCCGCCTCCTCGAGCTCGAAGGCGTGCAGCAGCTCGGCGGCTCGGGCGCGCGCGGCGGCCCGGGAGAACCCGTAGAGCCGGGCGATCAGCACCAGGTTCTCGGTGCCGGTCAGGTCCTCGTCGACCGAGGCGAACTGGCCGGTGAGCCCGATCAGGCTGCGCACGGCGTCGGGTTCGCGACGGACGTCGTGCCCGAGCACCGTGGCGGTGCCGGCGTCGGGGCGGAGCAGGGTGGCGAGCATCCGGACGGCGGTGGTCTTGCCGGCGCCGTTGGGGCCGAGCACGCCGTAGACGGTCCCGGTCTGCACCGCGAGGTCGATGCCGTCGACCGCCTTCGTCGTCTTGAAGTGCTTGACGAGGCCGTGTGCCTCGACTGCTAGGTCGTTGGTCATCGGGTCATCGTGCAACCGGGGACCGACACCTGAGAAGTCATTTCCGGGATCTGCACGCTCAGAGCGGAACTGTTGGTGACCCTCGCCGACGACGGCCGCCGATCCTTGTCGGAACCCTGCGATCAGTCGCGCACGGGGGGCAGGTCCGGGCGGCGCACCAGCGGGGTGAGCACCAGGCTGGAACGCGTCCGGAGGACGAACGGCTCGGCGTTGATCTGCTCGACGACGACGTCCAGGTGCCGCACGTCGTGTGCCCGCACCTGCACGACGGCGTCCGCCTCGCCGGTGACCGTGCTCGCCGCCACGATCTCGGGGTACCGCTCGAACGCCTCGCGCATGGTGGCCGGGCTGGTGCCGCCCGCGCAGTAGACCTCTACGTGGGCCTCGGTGGCCCAGCCGAGCAGGGCGGGGTCCAGGCGCACCGTGAAGCCGTCGATCACCCCCCGGCGGCGAAGCCGGTCGACCCGCCGCTTGACCGCCGGCGCGGAGAGGTTCACCACGGCGCCGAGCCGGGCGAAGCTGGCCCGGGCGTCCCGGCTGAGCTCCGTGAGCAGGGCGGCATCGATGGCGTCCAGCTCGATCCCGTGCCGGCCGTTCGGCTCGGGCGCTTCGCGCATGCCAGTCGGCTCGCGCCCGGAGCGCTGCTCGTGCATGGCCCAAGCATGCCGGACGCGTGGCGGGTCAGCGCAGGGCGTCGGCGAGTTGGTCCAGCGCCCAGTCCAGGTCGCGCTCGCCGATCACCAGCGGGGGCGAGATCCGGATCGTCGACCCGTGGGTGTCCTTGACGAGCACCCGCCTGGCGAGCATGCGCTCGGCGATCTCGCGCCCCGTGCAGTGTGCGGGGTCGACGTCCACCCCGGCCCACAAGCCGAGCGTCCGCGCCTCGGCGATCAGTCCCGCCCGGACCAGTCCGTCGAGCCGGTCCGTGAGCCGTGCCCCGAGCCGGGCCGCGTCGCGCTGCGGCGCCCCGGTGTCCAGCAGGTCGATGACCGCCAGTCCGACGGCGCACGCCAGCGGGTTGCCGCCGAAGGTCGACCCGTGCGTCCCCGGCGTGAGCACGCCGAGCACGTCGCCGCGCCCGACGACGGCGCTCACCGGCAGGATCCCCCCGCCGAGCGCCTTGCCGAGCAGCACCAGGTCGGGGCGCACGCCCATCAGCTCGCAGGCCAGGGTGGTGCCGGTCCGGCCCAGGCCGGACTGGATCTCGTCGGCGATCAGGAGCACGCCGCGGGCGTCGCACGCCGCCCGGACCGCCGCCAGGTACCCGGCGGGCGGCACGATCACGCCGCTCTCGCCCTGCACCGGCTCGAGCAGGACGGCCACCGTGGTGTCGTCGATCGCGGCGGCCAGGGCCGCGGCGTCCCCGAACGGGACCACCCGGAAGCCGGGGGTGTGCGGCCCGAACCCGCGCCGGGTGTCGTCGTCGGTGGAGAACGAGACGATGGTCGTCGTCCGGCCGTGGAAGTTGCCGGACGCGACGACGATCGTGGCGGCGTCGTCGGGCAGGCCGCGCACGTCGTAGCCCCACTTGCGGGCCGCCTTGATCGCGGTCTCCACCGCCTCGGCGCCGGTGTTCATCGGCAGCACCAGGGTGCGAGCGCCGTCGGCGGAGCGGGCGACCAGCGGGTCGATCAGCGCGGCGAGCCGGTCGGCGAAGGTGCCGAGCAGGTCGTGGTCGAACGCCCGGGAGGTGAGGGTGAGCCGGTCCAGCTGGGCGTGCGCGGCGGCGACCAGGGCGGGGTGCCGGTGGCCGAAGTTCAGCGCCGAGTACCCGGCGAGCAGGTCGAGGTACTCGATGCCGGCGGTGTCGCGCACCCACGAGCCCTCGGCGCTGGCGATCTCGATCGGCAAGGGGTGGTAGTTGCCCGCCAGGTGCAGGCCGGCCGCACGTGCGGGCGCCATCGGCGCGGTGTCCATGTCAGTCCTCCCGCGGCGGGCGGATCTCGAGCGTGCAGCACTTGGCGCCACCGCCGCCCTTTAGCAGCTCGCTGGTGTCGATGGCGCGTGGCTCGAAGCCCAGGTCGCCCAACTGGTTCGGGAAGTCGACCGCGAGCGGCGAGTGCACCACGTTCAGGCCGTCGGACACGGAGTTCAGGCCGAGGGCCTCCGCGTCCCGCTGGGTGGCGATCAGCGCGTCGGGGAACCGCTCGGCCAGGACCCGTTGCGACTCGGGGGAGAAGGCCGGGGGGTAGTACGCGATGACCGGGTGCGCCGGGTCGTCGTCGAGCACCGCGAGGGCGGTGTCCAGGTGGTAGAGGCGCGGGTCGACCAGGGTGAGCGTGAGCACCTCGTGGCCGGTGAGCGCGGCGAGCTCGGCGTGCGCGGCCGGGTCGGTGCGGAAGCCGGAGCCGCCCAGGATGACGTCGCCGGCCCAACGGATGTCGCCCTCGCCCTCGTTGACCTCGGCCGCCGTGTGGGTGACGTAGCCCCGGTCGGCGAACCACTTCTCGAAGGCCGGGCCCTCGGCGGCGCGCTCCGGGTACTTGAACTTCGCTGAGTACACGAGCCCGTCCACGACTATCGCGCCGTTGGCGGAGTAGACCATGTCCGGCAGGCCCGGGATCGGGTCGATGAGCTCGACGCGGTGCCCCCACTCGAGGTACGCGGCGCGCAGGGCCTCCCACTGGTCGATCGCGCGGGCGGTGTCGACCTCCTGGGTGGGGTCCATCCAGGGGTTGATCGCGTACGCGACCTCGAAGTGGTCCGGCCGGCACATCAGGAAGTGCCGTCGGGTGGCGGTGCGCTGCATTCGTCCTCCGGTGGTGGCCTGCCTTGAGGCTAGGCGGACCGGCGCCGGATCGGCGGGTCGCATCCGTGCGTTTCGGGCGGCGATCCGTTGCGCGAGAGCGTCTTTCGGCGGCAATTCGTTGCGTCGCGGCCGTACGGGTCGGGGTATCGCTCGCGTTCTGGTCCCTGTCGATCGGAGGAGTCCGCCAAGCCCCTTGCACGATCTCCGGTCGGACGCCACAATTGTGGCCATGAGTGTTGAGCCGCTGCGCGAAGTCCGTGACCACTTCAGCGATGTCATCGACCGCGTCGAGCACGAGCACGAGCGGGTCACCGTCACCCGCAACGGCCGCGCCGCCGCGGTCATCATGAGCCCCGACGATCTCGCCGAGCTCGAGGAGACGCTGGCGGTGCTGAGCGATCCGGAGGCCCTGGCGGACATCCGGGAGGCCGATGCGGCGTACGCGTCGGGTGATGTGGTGCGCGGGGCGGGGGCGATCCGCTTGCTGCGCCCGTGAGCGCGCCGGAACCCTACGAGCTGGTGCTGACCCCGCCGGCGATTCGCGCGATCCAGACCCGATTGCCGGAAGCCGTCGCGGCCGCAGTGGTCGAGTTCGTCACCGGGGCGCTGCTGACCAACCCGAAGCGGGTCGGCAAGCCGCTACGCGGCGAGCTCGCAGGCATCCACGCAGCCCGGCGAGGCACCTACCGCGTGCTCTACCGGATCAACGAGGGGCTGCGCGAGGTGGTCGTCCTCCGCATCGAGCACCGCGGCGAGGCCTACCGGCCGCGTTAAGCGTGGCCGCGGGCGGGTTCGAGGCAGATGAGCGGCTTGCCCAGGAACAGGCACGGCGTACCGGGGCCCCAGAAGTCCGGGAACTCCTCCAGGGGAAGGAACCCGAGGGCCAGGTAGAAGGAGCGGGTCCGGCGGTAGCCCTCGTCGGGGTCCGCGAGGCCGAGGGTCTTCACCGTCAGCACGCAGGTGCCCGCCGCGCGAAGATCTGCCTCGGCAGCAGCGAGCAGGGCGCGGCCGACGCCTTGGCGATGCCACCGCGGCTTGACGGCGATCACGTGGATCTCCGCGGTCTGGGGGAAGTGCCGCTCGATGAGGGCGACGCCGATGTCCTCGCCTTCGGGCGTCGTGGCGACGTAGCCGGGGAGCCGCTCGCCCGCGGCGGCGTACGCGGCGTTCGACTCCGGGAGGCCGAACCATTGCGGCAGGTCGTCCAGGATCGACTCGATCAGCGCGCGGTTGCCCCCGGTGCGACGGGTCACGCTGAACGGGGTCACGGGCCGAGGCTAGGTGCTGGCGCCCGCTGCAACCATCGATTAGCGGTCGCGCAAGCCGGTGCGCCCACCCCCGTCGGGCCGGCGGCTTTGGGCCACCTGCTGGGGGGATTCGCGGCGATCCGGGCATCGAATGCCCCGGAGGCCGCGAAACGTGCGGGGGAACTGGCCGGGCTGCGGGGGAACTGGCCGGGCTGCGGGGGCGCCGGGCAGGTGGGCCCGGCGGGACCGCGCGGCTCAGCCGATCTCGCGGCGGAGGCGGCGCAGCACGACGCGGAGCATCAGGCCGAGCACGGGGCGCAGCAGGGGCGCCGTGAGCCGGCGGGGCAGGCCGCGCAGGTGCACGTCCTCGATCCAGGTGAGGATGCACGACGAAGTCGTCTCGGGAGCCACCCGGACGCCCGCGGTGCCGAGGAGCACCGGGCCGAGCTTGCGGTACGCGGCCGTGCCCGGGGCGCCGGCCGCCGGGTCGGGCGGATCGAGTCGCTCGACGACCATCCGGTCCGGGAGGCCCGGCCAGCCGCGGCCGGAGCCGGGGCCGCTCACGGCGGTGAAGGTGTCGCCGACCGCGAGCAGGGGAGCCGAGTCGATCCGGGTCAGCGGCACCCAGCGGGCGTGGTTGCGCACGTCGGTGACCAGGGCCCAGGCCGCCTCGGCGCCCAGCGGGAGGCGAGCGCTCACGGCGGCGAGCCGGAGTGCGTCGTCGTCGTGCCTCGGGTGTGCCACGGCGCCTCCAGCGGGTCCTCGGCGGGCAGGGACTCACGGTAACGTCGCGGGCATGGAGAAGCGTGTGCTGGGCAAGACAGGGCGGGACGTCAGCGTGGTCGGCCTCGGGTGCTGGCAGCTCGGGGGCGGCTGGGGCGAGGTCGGCGACGACCAGGCGATGGCGATCCTCGACGCCGCGGTGGACTCGGGGGTGACGTTCCTCGACACCGCCGACGGGTACGGCGACGGGCGCAGCGAGCGGTTCATCGGGATGCTGCTCGCGCACCGGCCGGACGCCGGGCTGACGGTGGCGACGAAGATGGGCCGCCGCGCCGACCCGCACGTCGCGGAGGCGTACAACCTCGACGCGTTCCGGGCGTGGACGGACCGGTCGCGGATGAATCTCGGCGTGGACAAGCTCGACCTGATCCAGCTGCACTGCCCGCCGACCCCCGTCTACTCCGACCCCGCGATCTACGACGCGCTCGACACCCTGGTGGACGAGGGCCGGGTGGCGGCGTACGGGGTGTCGGTGGAGCGGGTCGACGAGGCGCTCGAGGCGCTCCGGCACCCGGGCGTGGCGACTATCCAGATCATCTGCAACATCTTCCGGCGCAAGCCGCTGGAGCGGGTGCTGCCCGCCGCGGCCGAGGCGGGCGTCGGGATCATCGCGCGGGTGCCGCTGGCCTCCGGCCTGCTGAGCGGCAAGTTCGACGAGACGACGACGTTCGCGGCCGACGACCACCGGACCTTCAACCGGCACGGCGAGTCGTTCGACATGGGCGAGACGTTCTCCGGCGTGCCCTACGACGTTGGCGTCCGTGCCGCCCGCGAGGTCGCCGCCCTGACGCCGCACGGCGCGACGACGGCGCAGCTCGCGTTGCGCTGGCTCATCGACCAGCCGGGCATCACGACCGTGATCCCCGGGGCGTCGCGGCCCGAGCAGGCGCTCGGCAACGCGGCGGCGGCCGGGCTGGAGTCGTTGAGTGAGGAGCTGCTGGTGGCTCTTGAGGAGATCTACGCCCGGCTGATCCGGGAGCACGTGCACGACAAGTGGTGAGCGGCGCGCTTTGGGGCCGCACGCGGGCGGCGCGTGGCCGGCGACTCACCATGCGCGTTCACGGGCGCCGCTCTGCCGCCCCGCCGCGGATTGCGGAAGGTTTGGACCGGATAGGGGTCCAAACCTTCCGCAGAGTGTCTGGCGCACGTTGGTACCAAGCGCCGCGGCCGGGATTGCGGAAGGTCTGGGCCCGATAGGGGTCCAAACCTTCCGCGGAGTCTGTGGTGCGGACTGCGGCGCGCGCGGCGGGTGGCTGGCCGCTACCGCCTGGGCCGTTGGTCCCCTTCCGCCGGCCCGTCCCGCTGAGTACCGTCGAAGGACGTAGGTTCGAGAGACGAACTAACCGGCGACGGGATCCCCCACGTGAACGCGATGGAGCGCTTGCGGGCGACGCTGGCCGGCGAGCCGGTCACCCGACCGCTGAACTTCGACGTGATGATGACGTTCGCCGCCCACCACGCGGGCCGCAGGCTCTCGGAGTACTACCTCGACCACCGCGCGCTGGTGGCGGCCAACCTCGCCGTGGTCGAGGACTTCGGGATCGACCTGGTCCAGGCCATCTCGGACCCGTACCGGGAGGCCACCGACCTGGGCTCGCCGGTGGAGTTCCCCGACGACGGGCTGCCGATCCTCAAGGACCACCTGCTGGCGGAGCGCTCCGACCTCTCGCGGCTTCGCCTGGTGGAGCCGGAGCAGGGCAGGCGGATGAGCGACCGGCTCGCGGCGGTCGCGGAGTTCGCGTCGCAGGTCGGCGGTGAGCTCCCCGTGCTCGGCTGGGTCGAGGGCCCGCTGGCCGAGGCGGCGGACCTGCGCGGCGTCTCGGAGCTCATGACCGACCTCTACGACGACCCGGACTGGGTCCTGGAGCTGCTCGAGCTCACCCTCCAGCAGGTCACCGCGTTCGCGATGGCCCAGGTCGAAGCGGGGGCGGACATCATCGGGGTCGGCGACGCGATCGCGTCCCAGATCTCCCCGCGGATGTACCGCCGCTACGCGCTGCCGTTCGAGCAGCGGCTGATCGCCGCGATCCACGAGTGCGGGGCCCTGGCCCGGCTGCACATCTGCGGGGACACCTCCAAGCTGCTCGCCGACGCGGCCACCAGCGGCGCGGACATCATCGACGTCGACTGGATGGTGCCCTTCGGCGACGCGGCGGCGGCCTTCGACGGCCTGGGCACCTGCGGGAACTTCGACCCGGTGCGGGTGATGCTCCAGGGCACGCCCGACGACGTCTTCGCGGCCACCGCGGCCTGTCGGGCGATGGGCGGACCGCGGTTCATCTCCATGGCGGGCTGCGAGATCCCGGACGGCACCCCGGCCGCCAACCTGCACGCGCAGCGCCGGGCGCTGGACGTCCCCGGTGCCGCGTCCGGCCCCGGGTCGGCAGCGGGCCCATGAGCGCGGCGGCGGCGCACTACCGGGTCCTGGCCTGCGCCTCGCTGGCCCGGGCGGTGTACGCGGCGGCCGCGACCTCCGCCGCCGCGGTGAACGTCGAGGTGCTGCCCCAGGGCCTGCACGACCAGCCCGGCCGGCTGCGCGCCGCGCTGCAGGACCGGATCGACGCAACGGACCCGGACGAGGTCGACGCCGTCCTGCTCGCGTACGCGCTGTGCGGCGGCGCGACGGCGGGGCTGCGGGCCCCGGGTGTCCCGCTGGTGATCGCCCGCGCGCACGACTGCATCACGCTGCACCTGGGCAGCCGGGAGCGGTACGACCGGGAGTTCGCCGCCTGCCCGGGGACGTACTGGATGAGCCGGGACTTCCTCGAGCGGAACCGGCGCGGCGACGTCGCGACCCTCGGCGTCAGCCCGCAGGGCTACCAGGACCTGGTCGACCGGCACGGGGCCGAGAACGCCGCCTACCTGTCCGAGGTGATGCAGGGCTGGGCCGCGAACTACGAACGGCTGGTGTACCTCGAGGGGGAGGTCGCCGAGCCCGCCGGGTACCGCGCCGAGGCCCGGGCGAAGGCGGAGCGCTGGGGCCTGGACTTCCAGACTCGCGGCAGCGACCACCGGCTGATGGTGGGGCTGCTGTCGGGCGACTGGGGACCGGAGTTCCTAATGGTGGCTCCCGGCAGCCGGGTGGGCCGCGGGGGAACCGACGAGATCGTGCGCGCTGAAGTTGTGGGCGAGCCGGTCGTGAGCGTGTCGAGAGCAGGGACGTCTACCGACGAGAGGGAGCCCGAGCGATGAACCAGATCGAGCAGGTCCGGGAGGCGGTCATCGACGGCGACGCCCGCGGGACGGTCGCGCGCATCGAGGCGGCCCTGGCCGAGGGCGCGGACCCGGAGGCGATCCTCCGCGACGGGCTGATCTCCGGGATGCGGGAGGTCGGGCAGCTGTACGAGTCGGGCGAGTACTTCGTCCCGGAGATGCTGATCTCGGCGCGCGCGATGTCCGCCGCGCTCGTGGTGCTCCGACCGCGGCTGGCATCGGAGGGCGTGGAGAGCTCGGGCAAGGTCGTGATCGGCACGGTGCACGGCGACCTGCACGACATCGGCAAGTCCCTGGTCGTGATGATGCTCGAGGGCGCCGGGTTCGAGGTGGTGGACCTGGGCATCGACGTGCCACCGGAGCGGTTCGTCGAGGCCGTCCGCGACGAGGCCGCGCAGGTGGTGGCCCTGTCCGCCCTGCTGACGACGACGATGATGAACATGGGCAAGGTGATCGAGGCGCTGGACGCCGCGGGGGTGCGCGACCGGGTCAAGGTGATGATCGGGGGGGCGCCGATCAGCCAGTCGTTCGCCGACCAGATCGGCGCCGACGGCTACAGCGCCGACGCGGCGTCGGCGCCGGCGCTCGCCGGCCGCCTCGTGTCGGCGCTGGGCGCCTGAGGTGGTCCACTTCGGATCCCTGGCGATCGACGACGTCGACCGCCTGATCTTCGGGACGTGCCCGCGCCCGCTCACCCTCCGGTCCGGGCTGAGCATCGGGGCCGGCCAGGTGCACCCCGAGATCAACTTCACGCTGCCGGCGATGGTCGTGGACGCGGACGCGATGGACGACGTCGTCGGGCAGTACCGACAGATGATCACCGGGGTGTGCGACCGGGCGCTGGAGCTGTCGGTCCCGGGGCTGGTTGTCGAGTTCGAGATGCTCCCGGACATGACGCTGCACCCCGAGTGGGGGATCCGGGTGGTCGAGCTGCTGCGCGCCGAGCTGGATCGGTACGCGGAGCGCGGCCTGGTCTCGGGCCTGCGGGTGACGCCCAACGACATCCGCGAGTTCTCCCGCCCGCCCCTGCTCCGGGAGGGGCCGCACTGGGCGGACATGCTGCGCAGCTTCGAGGGCAGCGCGCGGGCGGGGGCGGACCTGCTCGCGGTGGAGTCCACCGGGGGCAAGGAGGTGCACGACGACGCCATGCTCAACGCGGACCTGCCCGGCATCGTCTTCGCCCTCGGCGTGCTGGCGCCGCGCGACATGCGATTCCTGTGGACGGCGCTCGTCGACGTCTGCGGCCGCACCGGCGCGGTGGCTTCGGGGGACTCGTCCTGCGGGTTCGCCAACACCGCGATGGTGCTCGCCGACCAGCGGCACATCCCCCGCGTGCTCGCCGCGTTGATCCGGGCCCTGACCATCCCCAGGGCGCTCGTCGCGTTCGAGTGCGGCGCCGTCGGACCGTCGAAGGACTGCGCCTACGAGGGCCCGTTCCTGAAGGCCATCACCGGGTTCCCGATCTCGCTCGAGGGGTCCGAGGCCGCGGTCGCGCACCTGTCGCCGATCGGGAACATCGCCAAGGCCACGCCGGACCTGTGGAGCAACGAGTCGGTCGCGAACTCCAAGCTGCTCGGCGGCATGGCGCCGACGGTCTCGATGGAGCAGCTGGTCTACGCCACGCGGCTGATGAACGTCGCCACGGCGCGGCAAGACGGCTCGGCGCTCGCGCTGCGCGACCTGTTCGTCGAGTCCGACGCGGGGACTGACCCGCAGGCCTACCTCTTGCGGCCCGACGTCGTCCTGGAGCTCGCCCGGGAGGTCGTGGCCGAGAAGACCGCGTACGCGCGGACTCGGCGGGTGGGGCTCGCTGCGCTCGCCGTGCTGCGCCGCGCCGTGGATGGCGGTGAGGTGGTGCTGAGCCGGCCGGAGGCTCGGTGGCTCGATCGGTTGTCCCGAGCGATGGACGAGATCCCGGCCGACGAGGGCGAGCTGATCGCCGCGGTCGCGCCGACCGTCGACCCCGCGAAGGTCCGGCTCGACCAGTACGGACTGGGCGATGCCGTCGCCTGACGGGGCGGGCGCTGCTGCGTCGCCCCACGGGGAGCGCGCCGCGCCGCCTGCGGGCGCCGGTGCGGCGACCGTCGTCTTCCAGCCGGGCGGCCGGCGCGTCGCTGCCGTCGTGGGGGAGAGCCTGCTGCGGGTCGCCCAGGGGCTCGGCGTCGACCTCGCGTCGGTGTGCGGCGGCGTCGGATCCTGCGGCTCGTGCGTGGTTCGGGTGGCGTCCGGCCGGCTCAGCGGGCGGACCGCCCAGGAGGCGGAGGTGCTGCGCTCGCGCGGCCTCGGCGGGGTCGACTCGGGCGATCCGGCGGCCGCCGACTCGGGCGATCCGGCGGGCAACCTGCGGCTCGCGTGCCTTGCCCAGGTCGCCGAACCCGGTCGGGTGATCGTGGAGGTGCCTGCGAGCAGTCGCGTCGGGGACCACCCCAGCCAGACGGAGGCGGCAGGCCTCGAGGTCTCCCCGGGGGTCGGGCGGCCCGGCGTCGGGCTCGGCGCGGTTGGGCCGGCGGGCGCGGGCGCAGGGTGGCCCCGCAGCGAGCGGTCCGGTGCCGCGCGACGCCTGGGCCTCGCGGTGGACCTGGGCACCACCGGCCTGGCGGCTTACCTGGTCGACCTCCCCGACGGGCTCGTCCTCGCGGCGGCGGGCCTCCCGAACCCGCAGATCGCCTTCGGCGAGGACGTGATGTCCCGGCTGACCGTCGCCATCACGGACCCGGCGCGGACGCTGGCGATGCGGGATGTCCTGACGGCCGAGGTCGACCGGCTCGCGGGAGAGCTGTGCGCGACCGCGGGGGCGGGGCGCGACGACGTCGTGCAGGCGGTGGTCGTGGGAAACACGGCGATGCATCACCTGTACTTCGGCCTGCCGGTCGAGTCGCTCGCGTGGGCGCCGTACGTCCCGTTCGAGGCGGCGGCGCGGACTGTTCCCGCGGACTCGGTCGGGCTGCGGCTCGCGGTGGGCGCGACGGTGACCAGCCCGCCGGTGGTGGCGGGCTTCGTGGGGGCGGACCACGTGGCGATGCTGCTGGCCGCGGGGGCGGGG
>CAYGGX010000053.1:0-15754 GCA_964349585.1 uncultured Actinotalea sp. | reverse complement strand
GCCGGGCGCGGGCGAACATCGTGGTGCGGCTCCCGCCGGTGAGTGGCCGGCCGGTGCGGGTGCCGAAGACCAAGGCGTCTCGGCCGGCAGGGGTGAACCGATCCAGGTGATCGGTGAGAGCGTCCACAGCCACAGCTGGAAGGACGACAGTGCGCACGCCCGCGCGGGACTTGGTCGACGAGAACCGTCCGCCGCCCGTGCCGGGCCGCGCCAGGGACTGATCGACGCGGACCGTCCCGGCCGCCAGGTCGACATGGCGTCGCTGCAGGGCGAACAGCTCGCCGGCACGCAGGCCGCTGAGGAACGACACGACGACGGCGGCCCGGTACCGCTCGGGCATCGCATCGGCTAGCGCCCACAGCTCGTCGGGCGTCAGCACCCGGCGCTCCGTGCGGTGCCGGGAGTCGCGCTGGCTGGCGCCCTTGATCGCGCAGGGGTTAGCAGGGATGAGGCCGTCGGACACCGCCTGGGCCATGCCCGTGTGCAGCAGGCGGTAGGCCTGGGCGGCCTCGGTGTGACCGAGGTTGCGGCGGTCCGTCCGTGGGTCGGCCACCACACCGCCGGTCGCCTCAAGCCACGCCTCCCGCAGCCCCGTCGGGATCCGCCCGGTCGACGCGACGGGACGCCCCGCGGCCACGGCCCACGCCCGGATCGCGGCGTTGACCCGCGCGGGGCTCGACGCGGCGCGCCGCCATCGTTCAGCCGCACGCCGGCCGGCGTCGGCGAGCACCGCCGCATCCCACTCGCGGACCGCGGCAGGCGTCACCGACGCCAGCGACTGCGCACCGAGCCGAACCGTCCGCGGCCGCGCTCCGCTAGCCACCGGCACCTCGGCGTCGATCCACCGCTCTAGCAGCTGCCCGTACAGCGCCCGGGTGCTCGGCGCGAGGTCGGCGCGAGTGGCGATCCACGCCAGGAACCACTCCCCGAGTGGCTGCTCACCCAGCCGCGGGTCCCGCCACACGCCACGGGCCATCTTGGAGACCTCGTGCGCCAGCTCCTGGTCGGCCTCGGCTTTGGTTGGGAAGGTCCCCAACGGACGCAGCGCGCCGTCGGGCCCGGTGTACCGGGCCTGCCAACGCCCGGAGGGCAGTCGGCGCACGGCCCCGGAGGCGCGGCGGTGGCGTCGGGCTGCGGTCGCAGTGGTCATGGTCGGACCTCTTCGCTATGGCACGTTATGGCACGAGCCGACCAACAGAAGGGTCCCAGGGAGGTCCGACAGAGCCACCGTAACGCTCTGACCTGCGGAAACGATGGAGCGGGTGACGGGAATCGAACCCGCGCTATCAGCTTGGGAAGCTGAAGTTCTGCCACTGAACTACACCCGCGAGCGACCCCCTAGGGGAGCGCGCTCGACGATGATACCGGCTCCGTGCGACCCGCACTCAGCCGCAGATCACCACGTTGACGCCCACGAGTTGGACGGCGGAGGTGGTGGGCTCGGAGCCATCGCCGAAGTACGAGACACCACTCGCTTCCACGTAGAGCATGTCGAGGTTCGCCATGTAGTCCGGCCCCGTCGCACCGGCGAGCGCGAGCGCGTCCGAGAGCGGCTGATAGGGGGTGACGCCCGAGTCGACCCACACGTTGGCTGGCAGAGCGCCCCTCTTCGGCTGGATGTCCCAGCCCCACAGCGCGCCCTCGAGGGTGCTCACCGACAGGGCGCCCCACTGCAGCGCGTCAACGTCGCCCGGCCCGCACTCGAGGTCGTTCCACTCCTGCTCCGCGGGCCCGAGCAGGGCCTCGAGCGCGACCTTCGGATTGGCCGTCCCCATGGCGACGCCTCCGACCCCGGCGGCGCTGAGCACGATCTTGTCCGACGTCGGCTCGGGCTCCGGCGTCGGGGTCGGCGTCGTCGTCGGCGACGGCTCCTCGGGAGTCGGGGTGACGACCACGGTCATGGTCGGCTCCGCCGACGGGGTTGGGTCCGGCGTGCAGGCGGCCAGAGCGCCCAGGCCGAGCGCGAGGGCTGCGAGGGTGCCGAGAGCCAGGCGGGAGAGTGAGTAGCGGCGCATGTGAGTCCCCCGGACTCGGCGGCGAGGGCTGAATGCCCAGCGAGTGGCTCAGTTCTACACCCCGAGCGAGGCCGAGCGGCACCCCGTCCTTCGCATCGCCATGCACATCTTTCTTCCACAGGGGTGTGGGTCCGCGGCCCCTTCGTGCGTTCGCGTCTGTGGATCGTCATGTGCACATCCGGCGCCGGCAAACTCGTGCCCGGAACCACTTGCGGGCCGCTGTCGGACAGGACTAGAAATTCCCCAACGGCGACGCCAGAAAGTCACCAACCGGGGCAACTCGGACGGTAGCTGGAAGGATCGTCGGGCCGACCGGAGAACGGCGGACCACCTCGTTGGGGCAACTCAATGGGCTGCGGATGGCGTCGCAGGTGTTCGAACGGACCGGAAGGCTGGTCGTCACCGATCGATCGTGCGGGCAACCGTGCAACTGACCGGCCGCATCGCCAGAGCGGGGTTGACGGGATCGGGCAACCGGTCTCCACGCTCGACGGCCTGCGAGGCCCCTCGGACGCTTACTCCGAGGGGCCTTCGCTTTGCGTCCCGGTCCTGCGTATCCGCGAGGCACCCTGACGCGTTCCGCAAGTCAACCCTGACGCCCTAGGGTGATGTGAACGTGAACATCAGGAGGCTGGCCGTGCCATACGACAAGAACGATCTGACCGGGACAGTGGTGGCAATCACCGGGGCGAGCGCCGGGATCGGCCGGGAGACGGCCCGCCTGCTCGCCGAGGCCGGCGCGAACGTGGTGCTCGGGGCCCGTCGCGTGGAGCGTCTGGAAGAGCTCGTCGAGGAGATCGGCTCCGACCACGCGCTCGCCGTGCCGACCGACGTCCGCGACCCGGAGGCCAACCGCACGTTCGTCCGCGCGGCGGTCGAGCGGTTCGGCCGCCTCGACACGATGGTCGCCAACGCCGGCATCGGGATGTACGGCGGCATCGAGGACGCCTCGGACGACGACCTGGTCCGGATGCTCGAGGTCAACCTGAGCGGAACCGTCTGGGCCGTGCGTGCGGCCGTGCCGCAGATGCGGCAGCAGGGCAGCGGCGACATCATCATCGTCGCGAGCGTCGCGGGGCTGCGCGGCGACGGCAACGAGGCGGTCTATGCGGCCACCAAGCACGGCCAGATGGGGCTCGCGGGCGCGCTGGACCGTGAGGTCCGCCGCGACGGCATCCGGGTCACGGCCCTCTGCCCCGCGGGCGTCAGCACCGAGTTCGCCATCGGGGCCGGCCGCACCGAGGGCGACCCGGCGCTGGACGAGTACCTGAAGCCGCAGGACATCGCCTTCCAGGTGCTCACCGTCCTCCAGCAGCCGCGGCACATGCGCAGCACCCAGTGGACCATCTGGCCGATGTCCACCGACCTGCCCTGAGCCGACCCGCCGGTGCCGCCGTGACGCGCAGCGGCTAGCGTGTGGCCGTGCTCCTCTCCGACCGGGACATCCGCGCCGAGGTCGACTCGGGCCGCGTCGTCCTCGACCCGTTCGACCCCGCGATGGTCCAGCCGTCGAGCATCGACGTGCGCCTCGACAGGTTCTTCCGGCTGTTCGACAACCACCGGTACCCGGTGATCGACCCGGCCGAGGACCAGCCAGACCTCACCCGCCTGGTGGAGGTGGACGGCGACGAGGCGCTCATCCTGCACCCCGGCGAGTTCGTGCTCGGCTCCACCTTCGAGGCCGTGACCCTGCCCGACGACGTCGCCGCGCGCCTGGAGGGCAAGTCGTCCCTTGGCAGGCTCGGCCTGCTCACCCACTCGACGGCCGGCTTCATCGACCCCGGGTTCACCGGACACGTGACGCTCGAGCTGTCCAACGCGGCGACGCTGCCGATCAAGCTCTGGCCGGGGATGAAGATCGGCCAGCTCTGCTTCTTCCGGCTGTCCTCCGCGGCGGAGCACCCCTACGGCTCGAGCGTCTACGGCTCGCGGTACCAGGGTCAGCGCGGCCCGACGGCGTCCCGCTCCGCGCAGGGCTTCCGCCGCGGCGGCGTCTGAGCGCAACCTTCCCGAAGCACCCCCGCAACACATCCCGGCCTACCCTCGGGGGATGAACTCGCCCTTCGACCCGGCCGAGGCGAGCCACCACCTGCTTGCGCTGCCGGGCGACGTCGTGCACGAAGAGGTCCAGATCCTCGCCTCGACCCGCTTCCCGCGATCGGTCGGAGCGACCGCCGAGGGTTCGAGCCGGCGGGACGCGCGCCGCACCACCGGCCCGCGCGTCATCCAGCTGTCGCGGTTGAGCTCGCTGGTGGGCCCGTACGGCCTGGATCAGGCCGCGGCGCGCGAGCTGGGCCTGCCCGGGGCCATGGGGATCGTCTACGCGCTGCGAGCGCCGGTCGAGCGGGGCGAGCCACCGTGGCCCGAGTCCGGTGACCGCAACGGGTTCGGCAGGGCGTTCCCGGCCGGGCTCCCGGTCCGGGACGAGGCGCGGGTGCTCGACTGGGCCCTTGCGGCGGCGCGTCGCCTCGGGGGCGCGTTGCGGACGGCCCCGGGGCCGGTCGGTCGGCCGGGCACCGTGCTGATCCCGGAACCGGCCGCCGCGGTCGACCTGACCGTGTGGTCCGACGTGTGGCTGGAGCCCGAGCAGGCCCTGGCGGTCATGCGTCAGGCGGTTCCTCGCGCGTCGCTCAACCTGCCGGGCGCCGTCTGGCAGGGGCCGCCGCCGGGCGTCGGGGAGCGGGCCGTGTTCGGCGCGGAGGTGCTGACCGCCGAGCAGCGCGCGGCGATCCACGCGGCGGCCGACGACTTCGACCGGGCGGCGCTCGCGGATCCCGAGCCGATGCGGGCCTACGGCGCGGTGGCCGACCTCGAGGCCGACGGGCTGCTCGCGCTGGAGGTGAGTGGAGAGCCGGAACCGCCCCCGGTGATCGCCGGGCTGCCCTGGGCCGGCGCGGGTGCCGTCACCTACCTGGTGCGGTGGGAGCCCCCGGACCTGGACGACCTGGAGTCGGAGCACCCGCCGACCGCGCACCGGGTCGCGCGCAGCCGGGTGACGCCGCTGGTGGTGGCGATCGCTCGCGCGCTGCACCGCACGGTCGGCGGCGAGGTCACGGACATGATGGGCTTCATCGTCGACCCCGCCGACCTCTGACGCCCCCGGCCGGGACGGGCTCCCCGAAGCACCGGCGGACTGTCCGGCCGCCCTCGCGGAAGACCAGGGCGACCGTCCGTTCCCGGTGACCCGCACTTTCGCTCTCACCCACAAGGCGGGATGATCGAGTATGAGACGAACGGTTGAGTTCGACGAGTTCGGGCCGTGGGTCTTCGAGGTGCGGAGCCCGGAGGACGTGCCGCGGCTGTACAAGGGCCATCCACTCGATCTCGACACCGCCGAGATGGTCCTCAAGGTGCCTCGGCGGATCTGGCGCCGCGACGCCAACCCCGACATGGACCTGTACGATCACCTGCTCATCGCCGGGCCGGAGTCCCTGACGGTCCTGACGCGCCGGGGTGACCGGTACGAGACGGTCGACGTTCCCTACCGCAGGGTCGCGGCCATGATGAGCAGCGTCTCCCTCCTGGACGGAAGGCTGCTGGTCCGGGACGTGGCGGGCAAGGACGCGGGACTGGTCGTGAACGTCCGGTACAACAGCGTGTCCCACGACCTGCTCCAGCGGCTCGTGCAGGTGATCTCCGTGAAGAGCCGTGAGGCCATGGGATCGGCCGACCCCGCGACGCCGCCGCACGTCGAGCACCCGCCGATCGCCCTGCGGGACCTGGGGGACGACGACGTCGCGCTGGTCACCCGCCTCCGGGAGCTCTCCCTCCTCGACGACCGGGTGGTGCCCGTCGCAACCCACCAGCGCACCGGGGTGCGCCGGAAGAGCGGGTCGCTGCGTCGGGTCGTCGACGTGATCCGCCCGGTCACCCTGCACGCGGCGATCGTCGGCGTCAGCCCGGGTGAGCTGCACGTGATTCATCGCCGGGACTGGTTCAGCATCGGCCGTCGTCCCGTGCACTCGGTCGCCCACACCGTGCTGCCCGTCGCGAACGTGACCGGCGTCGAGGTCGTGGACTCGCCGCGGTACACGGTCGCCAAGGTGCTGCGGGTCACCAGCGGCAAGTCGGTGGTCGAGATCCCGTTCCCGGCAGGTGCCGAGACGGGCGCGGCGATGCTCGGGGCGCTCGGGGCGTCGTCGGACCGGTGAGGTAGGCCGGCCGGAAGCCGGCGGCGGTCAGTCGCCGGCGGGGTCGGCGCGGACCGCGTCCAGCAGCAGCAGGGCGACGTCCACCACCTCCGCCTTCCGCAGCGACCCGCTCGGGGTGTTCGCCGCGACGCCGTCCGACAGCATCACCGTGCAGAAGGGGCAGCCGGTCGCCACCGTCGCCGCGCCCGTGCCGAGCGCCTCGGCGGCCCGGTCCGTGCTGATCCGGGTACCCGACCGCTCCTCCAGCCACATCCGCGCGCCGCCGCCGCCGCAGCAGAACCCGCGCTCCCTGGTCCGGGGCATCTCGTCCAGCCGCACCCCCGGCAGCGCCCCGATCAGGTCGCGCGGCGGGGCGTAGATCTCGTTGTGCCGGCCGAGGTAGCACGGGTCGTGGTAGGTGACGGAACGGTCCGCCTGCGGGGCCGGGGTGAGCCTGCCCTCCGAGACCAGCCGGTCGAGCAGCTGGGTGTGGTGGATCACGTCGAAGTGGCCGCCGAGCTGGGGGTACTCCCGCGCGAGGGTGTTGAAGCAGTGCGGGCAGGTGGCGACGATCTGCTTGGGTCGGGCCCCGTTGAGCGCCTCGATCGCCGCCTGGGCGAGCACCTGGTACAGGAACTCGTTGCCGGCCCGGCGCGCCGGGTCGCCGGTGCAGGACTCGCGCTGACCCAGCACCGCGAACCTCACCCCGGCGGTGTGCAGCAGCTCCGCCACGGCTTGGGTGGTGCGCTTTGCCCGGTCGTCGTACGCCCCGGCGCAGCCGACCCAGAACAGGTAGTCGACGCCTGAGGCGTCCGGCAGGTCGTCGCCGATCACCGGGACGTCGAAGGGCAGGTCCTTGGCCCAGTCCAGCCGCCCGCGCGCCGGGAGGCCCCACGGGTTGGACTGCCGCTCGAGGCCGGAGAACATCGGCGCGAGCTCCTCCGGGAACGAGGACGCCATCAGCACCTCGTGCCGGCGCATGTCGACGATGTGGTCGATGTGCTCGATGTCCACCGGGCACTCGTGCACGCACGCGCCGCACGTTGTGCAGTCCCACAAGGCCTGCGGGTCGACGACGTCGCCCACCAGCGTGAAGACGTCGACCCCGGCGTGGGTGCCCGCGTCGGGTCCGCCGTTCGTCCCGCGGCTCGTCGGGAACGGCAGCGGGACGTGCCCGGTCTCGGCCGTGTGGCCCGCCGGCTCCGTCGAGGCGTTCGGGGCGGCCCGCAGGTGTGGGGCGGTCGCGTGCGCGTGGTCGCGGAGCGCGAGCATGACGAGCTTCGGGGACAGCACCTTCCCGGTGCTCCAGGCGGGGCACTGCTCCTGGCAGCGTCCGCACTCGGTGCACGAGGAGAAGTCGAGCAGCCCCTTCCAGGTGAAGTCCTCGATCCGCCCGACGCCGAGGCGGGCGTCCGGGGGCAGCGCGTCGAGCGCGGCGAAGTCGACGGGCGCGCCGGCCGCTCGCACCGGCGGCAGGGGTCCCAGCGCCGGCCGTCCGGGCTCGCGCCGGGCCCAGACGTTCAGCACCGCCAGGAACCGGTGCCACGAGACGCCCATCGCCGGCCGGCTCCCGACGGCGACCATCCAGGACATCGAGAGAAGGATCTTGACGAGCGCGAGCACGACGACGGCGTTCTCCAGCGTCGCGGTGCCCACCGGTGTCCAGGCGGCGCCGAACCAGGCGGTGAGCGGATGACGGAGCGTCACCGCTGACAGCTCGGACGCGGCCGCCGGGGTGAACCCGCCGACCGAGACCAGCCAACCGCCGCTCGCGGTCGAGAAGCCGAGATCCTGGACGGCGAGGGCGTACTCGAGGCCCCGGATCAGCAGCACCGCGAGGACCACCCCGCCGATGATCGCCTCGACGAAGTAGGCCTGCCCGGAGTTGGAGCCGAAGAACCGGGAGGCGCGGGCGCCGGGTGCGCCCGAGGCCGATCCCTCGCCGGAGGCCGAACGGGACGGGGCAGCCGCCCGTCCCCGGCGCGGGTGCTCGATCTGGCGCACCGTCACGAGCACTGCGATCCCCAGCAGCGCGGCCCACGCGACGAGCTCGATCAGCCACTCCAGGGGTGGCCAGTGCCCGATCAGGGGCAGCGCGAACCTCGGCTCGACCAGCTGCCCGTACCCCGTGATCAGGGAGACGAAGAGCACCGGGAAGGCGACCATCACGTACCAGTGCGCCACCAGCACGGCGGGGCGGCCGCGGAAGCGGCGGTGGTGGACGATCTCCCAGAACGCGACCCAGGTTCGTCGGACCGGGTGGTCGAGCCGGTCGGGGGCAGGACCTCCGATCCGGATGACGCGGGCGATGGCGCGGACGCCGAGGGCGAAGACCCCGACGCCGACCAGCGTCGCCGCGATCGCCAGGGCAAGGGCGGCGGACTGCAGCGGGCTCACGGCCTCACGCTATCCGGCGCCCGGTGACGGCCCGCTGCGCGGGGCGGCGGGTTCAGCCGAAGTACTTCGCCGCACCCCTGGTGGCCAGCACCCTCGACAGCGCCACGACCGCGCCGGTGATCGCGGCCGCAAGCGCGATCTCGCCCATCCGGGCGTCACCCTCCTCGGGCTTCGGCGGCTTGTGACCGACCGAGCGCTGCCACACGGCGGAGATCAGCTGCTGTGCGGCCCAGGCGGCGACGAGCGCGAGACCCAGGCCGGCGAGCCGGGCCATCATCGACTGCTTGTCGTCGTCGTCCACAGCTACCTCCTCAGGGTTCCTGAACGTCACCGTAGCCGCCAAGGGGGGCGACCGCAGGCTCAGAGCGTCTCGACCCAGAGGTAGACGCCTAGGTCCTCGTCGAGTGCGCCCGTGACCAGGTCGACGATCTCCCGGAGCACGGGCGTCAGGTCAGCCGCGGGGATCGCGAGCTCCTCGGTGGTCCCCCACTCCTCGGCGACCTCGCCGAGCAGGTCCGGGTCCTCGTCGGCGCCCAGCGCGGCGAGCACCTCGCAGAGGAAGTCGGGCAGCCGGAACAGCAGCTCGTGGTCCAGGTCCACGTCGGCGAGCTCGAGCTCGCCGCTGCCGAACTTGACTGCCCGCGCGGCGATCTCACCGAGCTGCTCGAGATCGAGGGGGGTGACCGACGGCACGGCCAGGTGCCGGGCCGGGTGCGGGGTGCCGCCCGCCGTCAGCACGTCGGCGCGGGCGATCGCCTCGGCGTGGGTTCCTGCGAACAGCTCAGCCAGAACAGTCATGACGTGCTCCTCCTCGCCGGTGGATCGAGCGTATCGGCGCACACCCGCCGGGACCGGTAAGGTCGTGCCGAACGACAGGGGAGCGTCGCCCGGAAGGGCACGGACGCTGAGAGTGCGGACAAACCGCAGACCCTCGAACCTGATCCGGTTGATACCGGCGTAGGGAGTCGGGAATCTCAGCCGCTACGGCGGCCACCCCTCCTGCACGACGACGAGGAGGAACACCATGGCGAGGAGCCTCGCCCGCAAGACGAAGACCATCTCGATCGGCGCACTCGGCGCCCTCGCGCTCGCCGCATGCTCGGCGATCGAGGCGCCCGCCGACCCACCACAAGCCGATGGTGCGGAGACCGGCGGCACAGTCGTCCTGGTGACGCACGACTCGTTCGCGCTCCCCGACGACCTCATCGCCGAGTTCGAGGCCGACACCGGCTACACGCTGGAGACCCGCGCACCAGGCGACGGCGGCGCGCTGGTCAACCAGCTGATCCTCACCAAGGACGCCCCGCTCGGCGACGTGGTCTACGGAATCGACACCTCGTTCGCCACGCGCGCCATCGACGAGGGCGTCCTGGAGCCGTACGCCTCGCCCGCGGCCGGCGACGACGTCGCGCAGTACGCGGTGGACGACGAGGGGCACCTGACCGCGATCGACGTCGGCGACGTTTGCATCAACGTGGACCACGAGTGGTTCGCCGAGGCCGGCATCCCGGAGCCGGTGACGCTCGACGACCTGGCCGACCCGACCTACCGGGACCTGCTCGTGGTGACCAACCCGGCGACGTCGTCGCCCGGGCTGTCGTTCCTGCTCGCAACCGTCGGGGCGTTCGGTGAGGACGGCTGGCTGGACTACTGGGCCGCACTGCGGGACAACGGCGTGAAGGTCGCCGCCGGGTGGTCCGACGCGTACTACGTCGACTTCTCCGGGCCGTCGAGCGAGGGCGACCGGCCGCTGGTGCTCAGCTACGCGTCGTCCCCGCCGTACGAGGTGCCCGAGGGCGCCGACGTGGCCCCGACCGGCGCGCTGCTCGACACCTGCTTCCGGCAGGTCGAGTACGCCGGCGTGCTGGCCGGCGCGGCAAACCCCGAGGGTGCCCGGGCGGTCATCGACTGGCTGCTGTCGCCCGAGGTCCAGGCCGCCATCCCCGAGTCGATGTACGTGTTCCCGGTGGACTCCTCGGTCGAGCTACCCGAGCAGTGGGCGCGGTTCGCGCCGCTGGCCCCCGAGCCCTTCGAGGTCGACCAGCGCGCGATCACCGAGAACCGGGACGACTGGATCCAGGCCTGGACCGACACCGTGATCGGCTGATCCCATGCCGTCGTCGGACAAGGAGGCCCGTCCCGCCCAGGGGCGCGGGCCGCGCCCCGTGCCCGAGCCGATCTCCGGCCGGGCCTCCTTGTCCGACGCCTCCGGCTGGGTGGCTGGGCCCGCCTCCGATCGGGACCCGGTGTCCGACCCGTCCGGCAGAGCTCGCGTGGCGACTCCGGGAGAGGCGAGCTTCGGCGGCGACCCGGATGAGCGAGGCCGGGGCTCGGCTCGGGCATCGCGGCGAAGCCGCGCGGGTGGGGACTCGCTCAGCCGGGTCGCTCCCCCCCGGGCGGGCCGCCTCATCGTGTGGGGGCTGGCGGCCGGGATCCCGCTGGTGTTCCTGGGGGTGTTCTTCGCGTACCCGGTCGGGGCGCTGGTGGGCCGCGGGTTCTTCGCCGACGGCGCGGTGGACCTGTCCGGTCTGGCCGAGGTGTTCGGGCGGGCGCGGACCTGGCGCGTGATCGGGCTGACCCTGGCGCAGGCGAGCGTGGGGACGGCGATCGCCGTCGTGCTCGGGATCCCCGGCGCGTACCTGCTGTACCGGCGGGCGTTCCGCGGTCGGGCGGCGCTGCGGGCGTTCGTCGTCGTGCCCTTCGTTCTGCCGACGGTGGTGGTCGGGGTCGCCTTCCGGTCGGTGCTCGCCCCGCACGGCCCGCTGGGGTTCTTGGGCTGGGACGAGTCGTTCGCGGGGATCGTGGCCGCGCTGGTGTTCTTCAACTACGCGGTCGTGGTGCGCACGGTCGGCGGGTTTTGGGCGCACTTGGATCCCCGCGCCGAGCAGGCCGCGCAGTCGCTCGGGGCCTCGCCCTGGCGGGCGTTCACCACGGTGACGCTGCCGGCGTTGACCCCCGCGATCGCATCGGCCGCGGCGATCGTGTTCCTGTTCTGCGCTACGTCGTTCGGCGTCGTGATGGTGCTCGGCGGCCCGCGGTACGGGACCGTGGAGACCGAGATCTGGGTGCAGACCACGCAGATGCTGGACCTGCGTTCGGCGGCAGTGCTGTCGATCGTGCAGCTCGTCGTAGTGGCCGGGACGCTGGTCGCGGCCGGCCGGGCTCGAGCCCGGCGGGAACGGGCGCTCTCCCTGGGCGCCCCCGAACGCGTCACCGCCCCGCGGCTCGAGCTGCGCGGGCCGCAGCGCCGCCCGGGTGACGTGCTCGCGGTCGCGGTGACGGGCGTCGTCGTGATCGGACTGCTCGGCCTGCCCCTCGGGACCGTGCTGGTGCGGTCGCTGCGCACCCCGAGCGGGTGGGGGCTCGGCAACTACCTGAATCTGGCGACCACCGGTGGGCCCAACGCCCTGAGCGTGACGGTGTGGGACGCCGCGCTTACGTCGGTTCGGGTAGCGGTCGATGCCACGGTGCTCGCGGTGCTGGTCGGCGGGCTGGTCGCGCTGGTGGTCTCCCGGCGGCCGAGGGGGCGGGCCGCGCGCCGGTCGGTCGGGCTGCTCGACGCCGTCTTCATGCTGCCGCTCGGGGTGTCGGCGGTGACTGTCGGTTTCGGGTTCCTGATCGCGCTGCACCGGCCCTTCGGCCTGGCGCTGGACCTGCGTGGGTCGGCGGCTCTGATCCCGATCGCGCAGGCCGTGGTGGCGATCCCGCTCGTGGTGCGTACCGTTCTGCCCGTGCTGCGTGCCATCGACTCGCGCCTGCACCAGGCGGCGGCCGTGCTCGGGGCGTCGCCGGGGCGGGTGCTGGCGCACGTGGACTGGCCGGTGGCCGCGCGGTCCCTGGGGTTGGCCGTGGGGCTGGCCTTCGCGGTGAGCCTCGGTGAGTTCGGGGCGACGTCGTTCCTGGCCCGGCCGGACCGGCCGACGCTCCCGGTGGTGATCTTCCGGCTGATCGGCCGGCCGGGCGCGGAGAATCTCGGCATGGCGTTCGCCGCGTGCGTGGTGCTCGGCCTGTTGACCGCGACCGTGATGGCCCTGGCCGAGCGGCTGCGCTCCGGCGCGGCGGGGGAGTTCTGATGGCCGCCGGCTCCGGCCGGGGTGCCGCCGAGCGCGGACTGGCCGTGCGCGACGTCGTCGTGCACTACCGGGACGACGACGGCACCGTCGCGACTGCCGTCGACGGGCTGAGCCTGGACGTGGCGCCCGGCGAGGTGCTGGCGCTGCTCGGTCCCTCGGGCAGCGGGAAGTCGACGCTGCTGCGGGCGATCGCGGGGCTGGAGCCGTTGTCCGCCGGCTCGATCAGCTGGGACGGCGCCGACCTTGCCGACACCCCGGTGCATCGGCGCGGGTTCGGGCTGCTGTTCCAGGACGGTCAGCTGTTCGCGCACCGGGACGTCGCGGGCAACGTGGCCTTCGGGCTGCAGATGTCCGGCGTGGATCGCGCCGCCCGCGCGCCGGTGATCGCCGAGCTGCTGGAGCTCGTGGGGCTCGCCGGGTTCGCCCGCCGGGAGGTGTCCACCCTCTCCGGGGGCGAGCGGCAGCGGGTGGCCCTCGCCCGGTCGCTGGCGCCCCGGCCGCGGCTGCTGCTGCTGGACGAGCCGCTGTCCGCGCTGGACCGGGCGCTGCGCGAGCGGCTGGCGGGTGAGGTCCGCGCGGCCCTGGTCGCCACGGGCACGACGGCGGTCTTCGTCACCCACGACCACGACGAGGCCTTCGCCGTCGCCGACCGGATCGCGGTGATGGATCTCGGGCGGCTGCTGCAGGTCGCGGAGCCGGCGGAGCTGTGGCACCGGCCGGCATCGCGCCGGGTCGCGGAGTTCCTTGGGTACGAGGCGTTCGTGCCGGGGGACGCCCCGGTGGCGCGAGACCTCGTCGGCGAGGCGCGCGGCGATGTCGTGCTCGCGCTCGGCCCGGGCTCCCTGCTCCGGGCCGACGACGGCGCCCTGGCGGGCCGGGTGGTCGGGTCCGGCTTCCGGCGTGGGGTGGTGGAGACGGTCGTCGCCGTGGACGGCGTGGGCGAGGTGACGGTCGTGGAGGCCAGCCGGGCCTACCTGACCGGCGCCCCGCTGCCGGCGCCCGGGGATCGGCTGCGGCTGCGCCCGGACCCGGCCGCGATCGCCGTCCTGCCCGCCTGACGCGGGTCGCCCGGCCGGCCGCGGCGCGTGACGTGCCTTCCCCGCGACGCGAGGTCGAAGTCCATCGGCGCTCCCACCGGCGGCGCCTCAGGCCGTCGGCGCGGGGACGGCGGTGGCGGGCGTTGCGGCTGTCTCGGCCCCGGGCGTCGCCTCCCCGCCGGCCCCGGGCGCCCGGCCGGTGCGCTTCTGCCACATGCCCGCCACGCCCGTGGGGCGGAAGCCGAGCGCAACGTTGATGTCGAGCATGTAGGAGTTCTCCTCGGCGTTCCACGTGTGCACCCTTGCGGCACCGGGCCGCACCTCGCGGAGCAGACGGAGGTTCTCGGTCTTGACGAGCATGCCGAGCCGGCGGCCACGGTGCTCCCTGAGCACGAGCGTGTCCTCCTGGAAGACGACCTCGGGGTACTCCACGGGGTAGCGGAAGACGGTGAACGCGGCCAGCGTCCGCGTCGGGGTGTGGACCGCCGCCGAGAGCAGGTACCCGTGCTGGGAATCCGCGACCTGCCTCTCCCAGGTGCGCACACGCTCGGCATCCCAGCGCGCCTCCTCGAAGTCGAGGTCGGCGGTCGGGGCGTCCGTGCTCATCCGGGTCTCTAGGACCGCGACCTGGTCCACCCACTCGTCGGGTACGCGATCGGTCCAGGACACGAGGCTGTAGTCGCCGCCGGCCTTCGCTGCCGCCTGGGCTTGGTGTGTCTCGAGCAGCCCGTCCTCCAGCGGCAGCCGGAGGAGGCTGTACCGCTCGGCCTGCTCGAGCACGTACCCGTGAGCGGACAGGAGGGCCGCCGCGTGCGTCGTTCCGTCGACCCGGCCAGAGCCCGTCGGGGGCTCGAGCACTCCGGGGCCCGGTGCCGGCTCGCCGACCTGCTCGCTCCACGTCACGAGCGACGTGCGGCCGTGCTCGGCGGCGAACGCCTCGGCGGCCGCCAGCAAGGCCCCATCCGCGCCGGCATCGACGCAGTCCGGGTGCACGCCGAGCTCGATGTCGGCGAGGTGCGTGTTGTCCTGCAGCGGCACGGCGACCTTGCTGAACCCGACGACGTCCTCAGCCGTGGGGTGCTCGGTCCCCTCGGGAACGGCGACGAGCAACCGCCGGATCGAGTACGGCTGGGGCTGCAGGTCTCCGAAGAGGTACCACGCCGGGTACATGAGGTCGGGGTAGCCCCACCGACGCGTCTCGTGCTCGTAGCTGACGCGGCCGACGCCGTGCAGCGCCCACGCCTCGGGGGCCTTGAGGCTCTCGGGGACGGGCGCGGTCAGGACGGTCCAGGACGGCATGTTACAACTGTGGAGCCTGGAACCGCCGTCGGGCGAGCGCTTATTGCCCCGCGGGTCAACGGCCCTCGGGGCGGCGCTTCTGCGGGAGGGGCGTCTCGCCGCGGGCGAGCTTCTCGACGAAGTCCGCGATCCGCCGGGCGCGGGTCTCCGGACGCTTGGCGTCCTCGACCCGGTAGGTGATGGCGAACCGGTTGGTCGACGTGAGCACCTCGAACCACGCGATGGCCTCGGGGTTCGCGGCGAGGGCGTCGGCCAGGTCGTATGGCACGACGGCTTCCGCCTGCCCGCCGTACGCGCGTGCCCAGCGCCCGTCCGCCTTGGCGGCCTCGACCTGGGCGCGGCCGGCGTCGTGCATCCGACCCTCCCGCTCGAGACGCTCGACGTGACCGACGTTCCGCGCCGACCACGGGCTGCGGGCACGGCGAGGCGTCATGCGCTGGTAGGAGGTCTGGTCGTCGCGCCTGCGGCCTTGGCCATCGATCCACCCGAAGCAGAGGGCCTCGTCGAGAGCGGCCTTGTAGTCGAGGGCCGTTGTGGTGCCGCCCTTCCTGGTGAGGACGAGCCAGACGCCTTGAGGCTGGGTGTGGTGCACCTCGAGCCACGCGCGCCAGGCGGCGGCGTCCGGCAGGAGGAGCTCCGGGAGGCTGTCGGGGAGCGTCGCGCGCGGGTCTTCCGCTGGGGGCGGCGCCTGCGCCTCGTCGGTTGAGGGAGGCGCCTGCGCATCGTCGTCGGACATGGGTCGATCGTCGCCGATGCCACGGACAGCCCGTCGCCGCCGCAACTAGCCCGCCGCCGCCCCCCAC
>CAYGGX010000052.1:10159-15800 GCA_964349585.1 uncultured Actinotalea sp. | reverse complement strand
GCCCTCGCCCCCCCCGACCTGTCCGAGGCGGAGCTGGCCGAGGCCGCCGGGTTCGGCCGCGTTGCGGATGACGGCACCGTGTGGGTGCGCGAACCCGCCGGCGAGCGCGAGGTGGGTCAGTACCCCGGGGCGGACCCCAAGGACGCGATTGCCTTCTACGTCCGGCGGTACGCCGACCTGAACGCAAAGGTGCTGCTCTTCGAGGCCCGCCTCAAGGCGACGGACCTGTCGATCAAGGAGGTCGACTCGACGCTGGAGCACCTCGCGGCCGAGCTCGAGGCACCGGCCGCGGTCGGCAACCTCGACGCACTGCGCACGCGGCTGGAGAGCCTTCGGCCGATCGCCGCCGAGCGGCGAGCGGTGATCGCGGCCGAGCGGGCGGCCGCGAAGCAGGCCGCGCTGGAGGCTCGGACCGCGATCGTCGAGGCGGCCGAGAAGGTCACCGCAACGGATCCCGCCCGGATGCAGTGGCGGCCGGCCGGCGAGAAGCTCCGCTCCCTCCTCGACCAGTGGAAGGACGCGCAGCGCTCGGGCCCCCGGATCGACAAGGCCAGCGAGGACGCCCTCTGGAAGCGGTTCAGCAACGCCCGCTCCAGCTTCGACCGCGAGCGTCGACGCTACTTCGCCGAGCTCGAGAAGCAGAACTCGGCCGCCAAGGAGACCAAGGAGCGCCTCGTCGCCGAGGCCGAGGCCCTTTCCACCAGCACCGACTGGGGAACCGTCTCGGCCGCGTACCGCGACCTGATGACCCGCTGGAAGGCGGCGGGTCGTGCCAGCCGCAAGGACGACGACGCCCTGTGGGCGAGGTTCCGCGCTGCGCAGGACGCCTTCTTCGCCGCCCGACAGGCCGACCAGAAGGCCACCGACGCCGAGTTCTCCGCCAACCTGCAGACCAAGCTGACCCTGCTCGAGCAGGCCGAGCGCCTGGTCCCGGTCCGCGACATCGCCGCGGCGCGGGCGACCCTCCGCGACATCCTGGAGCGCTGGGAGCAGGCCGGAAAGGTCCCCCGCGGGGACATCCAGCGTGTCGACGGTCGGCTGCGCGCCGTCGAGCAGGCCGTGCGCGACGCCGAGCGGGAGCAGTGGCAGAGGTCCAACCCGGAGACGCGCGCCCGCGCCGAGGGCGCCGCGGCCCAGCTGGTCGCCGCCATCGCCGGACTGGAGAAGGACCTCGCCGACGCCAAGGCCGCGGGCAACGCCCGCATGGTCGGCGAGCTCGAGGAGGCCCTCGCAGCCCGTCGTGCGTGGCTCGAGCAGGTCGAGCAGGCAGCCTCGGAGTCCCGGGGCTGAACACCGGCTGAGGTCACCGACCCGCAGATGGGCCGGCCTAGTTGACGGCGGTCTCCGCCGCGCGCGAGCCGGTCATCCGGTGGACGTCGAACACCCCGTCGACCTTTCGCACTGCGGCGAGCACCGTGTTCAGGTGCGCCGGATCGGCCATCTCGAACACGAAGCTGGAGATCGCCACCCGGTCGCGCGTGGTGGACACGGTCGCGGACAGGATGTTGACCTGGTGGTCGGACAGGACTCGGGTGACGTCCGACAGCAGCCGGTTCCGGTCCAGCGCCTCGACCTGGATCTGCACCAGGAACAGCGTGTTCGGACCGACGTCCCACTGCACCTCCACCAGTCGTTCGGGCTGCGCGCGAAGGTTATCCACGTTGCCGCAGTCCAGGCGATGCACACTGACCCCGGTACCCCGGGTCACGAAGCCGATGATCTCGTCACCCGGCACCGGGGTGCAGCACTTGGCGAGCTTCACCCAGACGTCCGTCACGCCCTTCACGACGACGCCCGCGTCGCCGGACCTGGTTCGCTGCGGCTGCTTGCCGGGCCGGGCCGTCTCGGCCACGTCCTCCTCGGTGCCCGGC
Organism: uncultured Actinotalea sp.; assembly: GCA_964349585.1. GTDB lineage: Bacteria > Actinomycetota > Actinomycetes > Actinomycetales > Cellulomonadaceae > Actinotalea. Next base: position 13,929 of record CAYGGX010000052.1, on the reverse strand, counting down.
TCCCCGCCCATCGACTGGACCAACCGGTGGACGACGGAGGTCGCCGATGCCTGGCCCTCGCCGATCGCCGCGTACAGCGACGAGACGTCGGCGAACCGCATCTCGTTCGCCAGGGTGACCAGCGACTCATGGGTCAGCAGGCGCTGCAGCGGCAGGTTCTGCTTGCGCATGGCCTTAGCGATTGCGATCTTGCCGCGCTCGATGGCCTCCTCGCGGCGCTCCTTGGAGAACCACTGCCGGATCTTGTTGCGGGCGCGCGGGCTCTTGACGAAGGTCATCCAGTCGCGGCTCGGCCCGGCGGCCTCCGACCGGGACGTGAGCACCTCGACGACGTCGCCGTTCTCCAGGGCCGAGTCCAGCGGCACCAGGCGACCGTTCACCCGCGCGCCCATGGTGCGGTGCCCCACCTCGGTGTGCACCGCGTACGCGAAGTCCACTGGGGTTGAGCCGGCGGGGAGGGCGATGACGTCACCCTTCGGGGTGAACGCGAAGACCTCGGCGCCACGGATCTCGAACCGCAGCGAGTCGAGGAACTCGCTGGGATCGGCGGTCTCGCGCTGCCAGTCGACCAGCTGTCGCAGCCAAGCCATGTCGGTCGACGCGTCGACGCCCTGCTTGGCGCTCTCCTTGTACTTCCAGTGCGCCGCCACGCCGTACTCGGCCCGCCGGTGCATGTCGTGGGTGCGGATCTGGATCTCGACCGGCTTGCCGCCGGGCCCGATCACCGTCGTGTGCAGCGACTGGTACATGTTGAACTTGGGCATCGCGATGAAGTCCTTGAACCGGCCCGGGACCGGGTTCCACCTCGCGTGCAGCGCACCGAGCGCCCCGTAGCAGTCGCGGACCGTCTCCACCAGCACGCGGACGCCCACCAGGTCGTAGATCTCCGCGAAGTCGCGCCCGCGGACGATCATCTTCTGGTAGATCGAGTAGTAGTGCTTGGGCCGCCCCGTGACCGTCGCCCGGACCTTTGCGCCGCGAAGGTCCGCCGCCACCTGCTCCCGGACCACCGTCAGGTACTCGTCGCGGGCGGGCGCCCGCTCCGCGACCAGGTGAACGATCTCCTCGTAGACCTTCGGGTACAGGGTCGCGAAGGCGAGGTCCTCCAGCTCCCACTTGATCGTGTTCATGCCGAGCCGGTGTGCGAGGGGCGCGTAGATCTCCAGCGTCTCGCGCGCCTTGGTCCGCGCCGAGTCCTGAGGGACGAACCGCCAGGTGCGCGCGTTGTGCAGCCGGTCCGCGAGCTTGATCACCAGCACCCGGATGTCCCGCGACATCGCCACGACCATCTTGCGAACGGTCTCCGCCTGAGCCGCGTCGCCGAAGCTGACCCGGTCCAGCTTCGTCACGCCGTCGACGAGCATGGCGATCTCCTCGCCGAACTCCTCGCGCAACTGGTCCAGGGAGTAATCCGTGTCCTCGACGGTGTCGTGCAGCAGGGCCGCCGCAAGGGTAGGCGGCGTCATCCCCAGGTCCGCCAGGATCGTGGCCACCGCGACGGGGTGCGTGATGTACGGATCACCGCTCCGCCGGGTCTGGCCCTCGTGGGCGGCCTCGGCCGTCGCGTACGCGCGCTCGAGCAGGCCGACATCGGCCTTCGGGTGGTTCGCCCGCACGGCGACCAGCAGCGGCTCGAGCACCGGGGAGCCGGCCGGCGCCCTGGTCCCGAACCGCACCAGCCGGGAGCGCGGGCGGTGCGGTGCCGTCGGCGGCGGCTCGTTGCCCGGCGCGCGCGGTGCGGGCATCGCCATCGGGGCCGAGGTCAGTGGGTGGTCCACGACCGGGTCCGGCTCCGCCGCGGCTGGCGGCGTCCCGTTCCCGGGAGCGTCCATCCCGCCCTCAGGTGAGGTCTCGACGGCGTCAGGCGGCGGCGGAGCGGGGTCGGCGGGCGCGGCCTTCCCGGCTGGCGAGGTCTTCCCGGCCATGGTCGCCTCCCTCCGCGCGCGATCCGACGAGTCTATGTCGGCACAACGCCGCGCGATCGCGACCTATGCCTCGCCCCGCGGCCGGTTCAGTAGGTGAGCAGGACGTCCAGATGCTCCCCCGCGAGGCGCTCCCGACCATCCAGGAAGCTCAGCTCCATGAGGAACGACAGACCGACGACCTGGCCGCCGGCCCGCTTCAGCAGCTCGACGGTTGCCGCGGCGGTCCCTCCGGTGGCCAGCACGTCGTCGACGATCAGGATCCGGGACCCGTTTGCGATGGTGTCCGGGTGGACCTCGAGCACCGCACTCCCGTACTCGAGCTGGTAGGCCCCCGCCAGCACCTCCCGGGGCAGCTTGCCGGCCTTGCGGACCGGGATGAAGCCGGCCCCCAGGCCGGCCGCGACGGGCGCGCCGAGGATGAACCCTCGCGCCTCCATCCCGACCACGAGGTCCACCGGGGGTGCCCGGCGGACCATGTGCGCGACGACGTCGCCGAAGGTCGGGCCGTCGGCCAGCAGCGGCGTGATGTCCTTGAAGACCACGCCCGGCGTCGGGTAGTCGGGCACGTCGTGCACCAGGGCCGCCGCGCGGGCGGCCAGGGCGTCGAACTCGGCGTCGCGCGTCATGACCGCCGTCCCGGCGGGCGCTCCGGCTTCCGCTTCGGCTGGGCCCGCACGCCGAGGTGGCTGCCCGGGATTAGGGAGCCGACGTGCACCGGCTCCGGCTCGCCCGACGCCGCGCGGGCGGCGCGGCCGGCCAGCACCGCGGCGTTGTGCGCGGCGACCGACGGCTCGCGCTCCCGGATCCAGACCAGCAGCGGCGTCGCGAGGAACACCGAGGAGTACGTGCCGACCAGCATCCCGACGAACAGGGCCAGCGCGATGTCGCGCAGCATGCCCGCGCCGAGCAGGAACGCGCCGATGAACAGGATCGCGCCGACCGGGAGCACCGCGACCACCGAGGTGTTGATCGAGCGCACCAGGGTCTGGTTGACCGCCAGGTTTGCCAGCTCGCCGTAGGTGTAGCGCTTCTGCTTGAAGGCCCCCTGCACGTTCTCGCGGACCTTGTCGAACACCACCACCGTGTCGTACAGCGAGTAGCCGAGGATCGTCAGGAAGCCGATCACCGTGGCCGGCGTGACCTCCCAGCCGATGCCGGCGTATACGCCGACGGTGATCGCGACGTCGTGCACGAGCGCGACCAGGCCCGCCGCCGCCATCCGCCAGTCCCGGAAGTAGATCGTGAGCACCAGCGAGACGAGCACGAGGAAGGTGAGAAGCCCGCGCAGTGCCTTGCCCGTGACGTCGGCGCCCCACTGGGGCCCGACGTACGAAGACCCCACATCGTCCGGGTCGACCCCGTAGGCCGCCGCGAGCGCGTTGGCGAGCTCGCTCGTCTCGGCGTCGTCCAGCTCCGACGTCTGCACTCGAAGGCTGTTCGCCCCCACCACCGAGACCCTGGGCACCTCGGCGTCGGGAATCGCGGCCACGGCATCGACGGCGGGCTGCTGGGAGGTGTCGCTGACCCCCGGGACGGTGAACTCGGAACCACCGCGGAACGCAATCCCCGGGTTGAGCCCCCGACCGAGCAGGAGAACGACCGAGAGCAGGATCAGAGCGAGGGAGACGGCGAACCACCGCTTGCGGTTGCCGACGATGTCGTACGACCGCTTGCCGGTGTACAGGTCGTTGCCCCACTGGGACATGGCGCTGGCGGCCATCAGGCGTCCTCCCCCTCGGTGCCGGGCGTGGCCCGGCGTTGGGCCGCCCGGCGCTCGGCGATGGTCAGGCGCTCTCCGCCGGCGGTCGCGAGGACCGGCTCGGCCGCCTCCGGCCCGACGACGCG
>CAYGGX010000052.1:0-10059 GCA_964349585.1 uncultured Actinotalea sp. | reverse complement strand
AGGATGGTCCGCCGGGCCCTGATCCAGCCCTGCTCGACCGAGGCGACGAGGGTCCGGCCGTCCCGGAGCTCGTCCCTGATCCGTTCGAAGTAGACGATGAACGAGTCGGCCGTGATGCCGATCGCGACGATGAGCCCCGCGACACCGGGCAGGCTCAGCCGATAGCCCTGCACCCACGAGAGCACCGAAATCGTGAGGAAGGCAAGGGTCCCCGCCGCCGCAAGGGACGCGACGGTCACCAGGCCGAGCGCCCGGTACTGCGCCAGGGAGTAGACGCCCACCAGGATCAGGCCGATCAGGCCGGCGAGCAGGCCCCGCTGCAGCTGCTCGGACCCGAGGGTCGCCGAGATCTGCTGCTCGCTCTGCACCTGGAAGGTCAGCGGCAGGGCGCCGAAGTTGAGCTGGCGGGCCAGCGTGCTCGCCGACTCACGGGTCAGCGTGCCGGAGATGATCGCCTCGCCGTTGGGGATGATGTCGTTCACCCGCGGCGCCTTCACCACCAACCCGTCGAGCACCATCGCGAACTGGTTGCGCGGCGACTCCAGGTCGATCAGCCGGGCGGTGATGTCGCGGAACTGGTCCGTCCCCCGGCCGTCCAGGCTGATGGTGGTGATCCACTCGTTGGTGATCGCCCCCGACTGGGTGACGTTGAGCCCTGAGCTGGCGCTCGCGATCCGCTCGCCGCGGATCTCCACCGGGCCGAGCGCGTACTTGGCGGTGCCGTCGGCGTCGCAGGCGATGACCGCTGCGTCGGGGTCACCCACGAGGGCGGCGCCGCCACGCAGGTTCGCCGGGTCGGTGCAGTCGCGGGCGGCAAGCTCCTCGGACAGCTCGTCGGTCAGCCAGGCCAGGTCGCTGGCGTCCGCCGGAGCCGCGGCGTCGTCCGTCGTGTCCCCCTCGTCGGCGGCGGGCTCCTCCCCGGTCGCCGGCTCGTCCGCATCCGCCGGGCCCTCCCCGTCGGCCGGGGCCTCCGAGAGCTCGGAATCCGGCAGCTCCGGGTCGATCGCCTCCGGGTCGTCGAGGGAGAAGGCCTCCGGCAGCGTCACGTAGAGCACCGGCCGGAAGAGCATCTGCGCGGACTCCCGCACCAGGTCGAGGGTGGCCTCGTCGGGGCGGCCGGGCAGCGCGACGACGATGTTCGAGCCGCCCTGGCTGGTGATCTCGGCCTCGGCCACGCCGGAGGCATCCACCCGCTGCCGGATGATGTCGATCGCCTGGGCGATCGTGTCCTCGGTGACCCGCGCCCCGTCCTCGGCCACCGGCTCGAGGATGATCTCGGTCCCGCCCTCGAGGTCCAAGGCGAGCTTCGGGAGGATCGTGGCGTCCGACCACCGGACCCCCGCGAGCAGGGCACCGAGCAGCCCGAACACCAGGACGGCAAGGGTGACCAACGGGCGCGTCGATCGGTCGCGGCGGACGGGTTTGGCCAACGGACTCTTCTCTCGTCTACGTGCGCCTACGGCGCGTGGGGGTCACCGGTGCCGGGCCCCAGTACATGGTTCAGCTGCGCGGAGGGTCCCCACCGGGGGTCTCGGAGCCAGCCGCGTCGTCCTCGCCCGGCAAACCCTCGGCGTCCGCGTCGTCGTCGTACTCGTCCTCGTCGTACTCGTCGTCGTCGTACTCGTCGTCGTCTTCCTCGACGGGCGGTTCGACGAGCTTCGCGATCCCCGACTTGTCCCACTGCCCGGTGACGCCGTCGAGGAGCTCCAGGGTCACCCGGTCGCCGTCGATCTCCACGACCGTGCCGTACATCCGGCCGATCGTCATGACCTCCTGACCGGGCTGGAGGTCGTCGCGGAACCGCAGGGCCGCCTGCTGCTGCTTGCGCGTCCGGCTGGACATGAACCACAGCAGCAGCAGCAACCCGCCGATGAAGATGAAGAATTCCATTGTCCGCGCTCACGTCCCTCTCGATGGCAACCGGGCCGCAGTCTAGGCGACCCGGGGGCCGGTGCCCTAACCCGTCCGGCGCCGGGATCCCGGGGATTCGTCGCGCCCGGCGCCCGGGCACCGTCACCTGGGCCTTTGGGCCCCCGAGGTCATTCGAACAGGGTCCCCGGACCGGGCGGAACGGCCAGGCCGAGGTGCTCCCAGGCCCGCGGGGTGGCCACCCGGCCGCGCGGCGTCCGACCCATCAGGCCCTCCCGGACCAGGAAGGGCTCGGCAACCGTCTCGACGGTCTCCGGTTCCTCGCCCACCGCCACCGCGAGCGTCCCGAGGCCGACGGGACCGCCGCCGAACCCCGTGCACAGCGCGCGCAGCACCGCGCGGTCGAGGCGGTCGAGCCCCAGCTCGTCGACCTCGTAGACCTCCAGCGCGGAACGGGCCGCGGCCCGGTCACAGGTGCCCGATCCGCGGACCTCGGCCCAGTCCCGCACCCGGCGGAGCAGCCGGTTGGCGATCCGGGGGGTGCCGCGGGACCGCCCCGCGATCTCCCGGCCCGCGTCCGGGTGCAGGCTCACCCCGAGCAGCCCGGCCGACCTGCCGAGCACGAGCTCGAGCTCCGCATCGGAGTAGAACTCCAGGTGCCCGGTGAAGCCGAACCTGTCCCGCAGCGGGGCGGGGAGCAGCCCGGCGCGCGTCGTCGCGCCGACCACCGTGAACGGCGGAAGGCTCAGCCCGATCGCGTTCGCCCCAGCCCCCTTCCCGACGACGACGTCCACCCGGAAGTCCTCCATCGCCACGTAGAGCAGCTCCTCCGCGGGGCGCGCCAGCCGGTGGATCTCGTCGATGAAGAGGACCTCGCCCTCTTCGAGGGAGGACAGCACGGCCGCCAGGTCGCCGGCGTGCTGGATGGCGGGGCCGGAGGTGACCCGGATCCCGGTGCCCAGCTCCGCCGCGATGATCATCGCCAGGGTGGTCTTGCCGAGGCCCGGCGGGCCGGACAGCAGCACGTGGTCGGGCACCCCTCCCCTACCGAGGGCGGCGTGCAGCATGAGCTCGAGCTGGTTGCGGACCACCTGCTGCCCGACGAACTCGGCGAGCCGCCGGGGGCGCAGGGCCGCCTCGGCCGCGCGCTCCAGCGCCTCCGCCTCGGGGTCGACCATCCGGCCCGCGGGTATCTCAGCCACGCCCGCCGCCCAACGCCCGCAGCGCGCCGCGGAGCACCGCGGCGACGTCGCCGGCCTCGATCGGGCCGGCATCCGCCGGGAGCACGGAGTCCACCGCTTCCTGGGCCGCCCGGGTGTTCCAGCCGAGCCCGACCAGGGCCTCGACCACCTCATCCCGCCGGTCCGCCGCGGGCGGCGGGCCACCGGGGCGCCGAGCCGCGGCGCCGAGCCGGTCACCGATCTCCAACACGATCCGCTGGGCACCCTTGCGACCGATCCCGGGAACGCGCTCGAGGGCGGCGAAGTCCTCGGCGGCGATCGCCGCGCGCAGGGCGTCCGGGCTGTGCACCGCGAGCATGGCAAGGGCGAGCCGCGGGCCCACGCCGCTGACCGTCTGCAGCGTCTCGAAGACGTCGCGTTCGTCGCCGTCGGCGAACGCGTAGAGGGTCAGCGAGTCCTCCCGGACCACGAGCGCGGTCGCCAGCTCGGCCTCCTGCCCCAGGCGCAGGCCCGCGAGCGTGGCGGGGGTCGCGTGGGCCAGCAGCCCGACACCCCCGACCTCGACGACGGCGGCGTCGAGGCGCAGCGCAGCCACCCGCCCGCGCACGCCGGCGATCAACGGTCCTCCCAAGGGCCGAACATGTGTACGAGCCTAACAACGGGTCGGCTCAGCGCCCGGAGCGGCGCGCCGAGGCTTCCGCCCGTGCCCAGGCCCGCTGCGCGGGGGTGCCGGCCCCCGGACCCACCCCCCGGCTCGCGGGGCGCCACAGGTGGCAGATCGCCAGCGCCAGGGCATCGGCGGCATCGGCGGGCGTCGGCGGCTCGTCCAGCCCCAGGATGCGGGCGACCATCCGCTGCACCTGGTCCTTCGGGGCCCTGCCGTCGCCGGTCACGGCCGCTTTCACCTCGCTCGGGGTGTGCAGCGTCACCGGGATCTCGCGTCGGCCCGCCGCAAGCATCACGACGCCGGAGACCTGGGCGGTTCCCATCACGGTGCGGACGTTGTGCTGGGCGAACACCCGCTCCACGGCGACGGCGTCCGGCGCGTGCGCGTCGAGCCAGCGCTCCACCTCGTCGCCGATCCGGACCAGCCGGCGGGCCGGGTCGTCCGCCGCATCCGACCGCGCGACCCCGACCGCCACCAGGACGGCGCGCCGACCGGGCGCGGAGTCGACCACGCCCAGCCCGCACCGGGTCAGGCCCGGGTCGACTCCGAGGACTCGCACGGGGTCAGTCTCACAGCCGCCCGCCGGTTCGGGGCGGACGCGCGCCGAGTCAGTCCTCGTCGTCGAGGGCGGCCAGCACCTCGTCGGAGGCGTCGAAGTTGGCGTAGACGTTCTGCACGTCGTCGCTGTCCTCGAGGGCGTCGATCAGGCGCATGATCTTCCGCGCTCCGTCGGCGTCGACCTCGATCTGGGTCGCGGGGACGAACTGCACCTCGGCGGAGTCGTAGTCGATCCCGGCGTCCTGCAGCGCGGTGCGCACCGCCACCACGTCCGTCGCCTCGCTCATGATCTCGAAGTCGTCGCCCAGGTCGTTGACCTCCTCGGCGCCGGCGTCCAGGACCGCCGCGAGGACGTCGTCCTCGGACACGCTGCCGGCCTTGGGCACCAGCACCACGCCGCGGCGGGAGAACAGGTAGGAGACCGAGCCGGGGTCAGCCAGGGATCCCCCGTTCCGGGTGAAGGCGGTCCGGACGTCCGAAGCCGCGCGGTTTCGGTTGTCGGTCAGGCACTCCACGAGCACCGCGACCCCGCCGGGGGCGTAGCCCTCGTACATGATCGTCGCGTAGTCGGCGCCGCCGGCCTCCTGGCCGGAGCCCCGCTTGACCGCACGCTCGATGTTGTCGTTCGGCACCGAGGTCTTCTTGGCCTTCTGGATGGCGTCGAAGAGGGTCGGGTTGCCCGCCGGGTCGCCCCCACCCGTGCGCGCGGCCACCTCGATGTTCTTGATCAGCTTGGCGAAGAGCTTGCCCCGCCGGGCGTCGACCACTGCCTTCTTGTGCTTGGTCGTGGCCCACTTGGAGTGACCGGACATGCTTGCGTACCCCTCAGCGGCGCTCGTTGACGATCTGGACGAACATCTGGTGCACACGCAGATCGCCGGTGATCTCCGGGTGGAAGGACGTGGCGAGAACGTCACGCTCCCGCACGGCGACGATCCTACCCGCGGCCGCACCGGCCTCCACGCGGGCGAGCACCTGGGTGCCCGGGCCGACCTCCTCGACCCAGGGCGCCCGGATGAAGACGGCGTGCAGCGGGCGCGTCGCGCTGTCCGCTATCCCCTCGACCACCAGGTCGGTCTCGAACGAGTCGACCTGACGACCGAACGCGTTGCGCCGGACCGTGATGTCCAGGCCGCCGAGGGTCTGCTGATCGGCGGTCCCACCGGTGACCCGATCGGCGAGCAGGATCATCCCGGCGCAGGAACCCATCGCCGGCAGCCCGGAGCGAATGGCGTCCCGGAGGGGCTCGAACAGGTCGAACGCCCGGAGCAGCTTGTCGATCGTCGTGGACTCGCCACCGGGGATGACGATCCCCGCCAGCCCGGCGAGCTCGGCGGGCCGACGCACCGGAACCCCCCGGGCGCCGACCGCCGCCAGCGCCGCCAGGTGCTCGCGGACGTCCCCCTGGAGCGCCAGCACGCCGACCGCGGGCGGGTGAGCAGTCACGATCCGCGATTCTACGGTCGGGTCAGCCGGGCACCGTGGCGAGGTCGCCGCCGACCGGCGTGGCCGACCAGTCCTCGATCAGGTCGGCGAGCCGACGAAGACCCTCCTGGATGGCCGCGGGATCTGCGGCCAGTGAGACCCGGACCATGCCCTCGGCCGCCGGGCCGAACGCGATGCCGGGCGCAACCGCGACGTGCTTCTCGGCGAGCAGCCGCAGCGCGAACTGCTCGGAGTCACGCGTCGCCGCCGAGACGTCGACCATCAGGTAGAAGGCGCCGGACGGCCGGACGCAGGCCACGCCGCGGGCCGCGAGCAGGTCGAGCGCCGCGTCCCGCCTGGCCCGGTACCGCTCGCGGGCCGCGGCCACGTGATCCTGGGGGCCCACGAGCGCCGCGAGCGCCGCCCGCTGACCGACGGTCGACGGGCAGGCGACCGTGGCCTCCGCCAGGTGCTCCATGAGCTCGCGAACGTCCGGATCGGGCACGACGACGTACCCGACCCGCCACCCGGTCATCGCGTGGGCCTTGGAGAAGCTGTAGAAGGCGAGCACGCGCCCGTCGGTGTCCAGCTCAGCGAGCCCGGCGTGCGGCCCGTCGAAGGTGAACTCCTCGTAGCACTCGTCGGAGAGCACCCACAGGTCGCGGGCCCTGGCCACCGCCATGATCCCGGCGAGCACCTCCGGCGGGTAGACGGCCCCGGTCGGGTTGTTCGGGGAGCTGACCACGATCGCGCGGGTACGCGAGGTGACGGACGCGGCGACGTCGTCGGGGTCGGGCACGAACCCGACCCCCGCGCGCGTGGGGTAGGTGGCCACGGTGGCCCCGGCGGCGACGGCGGCCATCCGCCAGTTCGGGAACTCCGGGTCCGGGACCAGCACCTCGTCGCCAGGGCCGAGGAGCGTGGCAAGGCCCATCGCGAGACCGTGCATCGCGCCGTGCGTCACCAGCACCTCCTCCGCGCTGGTCGCCCGGCCGTTGACCCGGGTGACCTTGTCCGCGAGGGCCCTGCGCAGGGCGATGTCCCCGGTGGCCGAGGTGTAGCCCGTGTGGCCGGCCCGGGCGTCCCGGGCGGCGGCGTCGACGATGTGCGCGGGGGTGGTCGCGTCCGGCTCACCGATCTCGAGCCGGATCGCCTGCGGGTCGCGCAGTGCCAGCTCCATGAGCGTCCGGATGCCGCTGCGCGGGATCTGCGCGACCGGCGAGGTGATCTGCATGCAGCGACCATAATCGAGAGCCCGGCCGAAGCTACCCGCCGGTACGCCCGCTCGGGCGGGTCAGGGCCGGTCCGGGACCTGGTCCGCCAGGCGCCGCACGACGCCGTCCCAACCGCCGCGCAGCTCCCGCACCAGATCGACGAGCCCCGCCGGGAAGACCTCCTCGGCCACGTCGTCCAGGGCATCGAGCTCCCACCAGCGCAGCTCGTCCATGAACGACCGCTCCACGTCCGTCCACCCGTCGGTGACCATCGCCGCCGGCCCGTCGAACCTCGCCAGGTAGAACTCCTCGTCCTGCCGTACGGTCTGCCGGGCGAAGTCGAACCTCGCCGACCGCGTGGCCACCGGACCCACCAGGGCGGCCGCCTCGACCCGCAGGCCGGTCTCCTCGGCGAGCTCGCGGGCCGCGGCCACCGGCCCGGTCTCCCCCGGGCCGATCCCGCCGCCCACGGTGAACCACCAGCTCCGCGCGGGGTCGTCGACGTCGTGGCCGCGGACCATCAGCACCCGGTCGGCAGGGTCGAGCAGGATCAGCCGGGCACCGCGCCGGTAGGGCACCCCGTCGTCACCCGGGATCCAGTCCGGTCCGAGCTGGGTGGGGAAGGTCACCAGCCGCGTTCGGCGAGCCGGTGCGGCTCGGGGACGTCCTCGACGTTGATCCCGACCATGGCCTCGCCGAGGCCGCGCGAGACCTCGGCGATCACGGACGGGTCGTCGTGGAAGGTGGTGGCCTTGACGATTGCCGCCGCGCGGCGGGCCGGGTCGCCAGCCTTGAAGATGCCCGAGCCGACGAACACGCCCTCGGCGCCGAGCTGCATCATCATCGCGGCGTCGGCCGGGGTGGCGATGCCGCCGGCCGTGAAGAGGACCACGGGGAGCTTCCCGGCCGTCGCCACCTCCTTGACCAGGGCGTACGGCGCCTGGAGCTCCTTCGCCGCGACGTAGAGCTCGTCGGTCGGCAGGGAAGTCAACCGGCGGATCTCGTCGCGGATCTGACGCATGTGGGTGGTCGCGTTCGAGACGTCCCCGGTCCCCGCCTCCCCCTTCGACCGGATCATCGCCGCGCCCTCGGCGATCCGCCGGAGCGCCTCACCGAGGTTGGTGGCCCCGCAGACGAACGGGACCGTGAACGCCCACTTGTCGATGTGGTGGGTGTAGTCGGCCGGGGTGAGCACCTCGGACTCGTCGACGTAGTCCACGCCGAGCGCCTGGAGCACCTGGGCCTCGACGAAGTGCCCGATCCGGGCCTTCGCCATCACCGGGATCGAGACGGCGTCGATGATCCCCTGGATCAGGTCCGGGTCGCTCATCCGGGCCACGCCGCCCTGCGCGCGGATGTCCGCAGGCACCCGCTCGAGGGCCATCACGGCGACCGCACCTGCGTCCTCGGCGATCTTCGCCTGATCGGCGGTGACGACATCCATGATGACGCCGCCCTTGAGCATCTCGGCCATGCCGCGCTTGACCTCTGCGGTGCCGATCACGGTCTCGTTCGGGTTGCTCACTTCAGTCCCTAGGTAGTGCTGCTTGGGCGGGTGCCCATCCTAGACCGGCGCTCCGGCGGCGAGCCGCGCCCGGGCGTCGGCGACATCGCCCAGCAGGGCTGACTCGTCCTGCCAGCCGTGCAGGTCCTGCCGCCCGAGCAGCGTGCGGTGGCGCTGGAAGGCCCAGCGCGTCGCCGCCACCTGCAGGTCACGCATCGCCGCGGCGGTCGCCGGGCCGGCGTCACGCGACCACCGCCGCGCGGCGCGGCGGTGCCGGAGCGACGTCAGCATCCACATCTCGGCGCCGGTCAGCCGGCCCGCCGCTACGAGCTCGGACAGTCGGGCGCGGAGCACCGCCGCCTCCTGGCGTCGGAGCCAGATCACCAGGCCGACCAGCACGGCGAACACCGGGACCTGGAACAGCACGTAGCCGGCCAGGAAGGCCGAGCCGTCGCCGACGACCGCCCCCGCGTTCCACAGCCCGTGCAAGATGATCGCCACGACGAGCCCGACCGGGAAGGCCCAGACCCAGTCATGACCCGGTCGACGGGCAGCGATGCCGAGCGCCAGGCCGATGCAGGCGGTGAACACCAGGTGGGCGAACGGCGACATCACCCCGCGCAGGACGAACACGCCGAGCACCGCCGAACCGGGCACGGCCCCGCCCGCGGACTCGGCGATGGTTGCCCCGAAGTACAGGATGTTCTCGACGAAGGCGAACCCGGCGGCCACCGCCGCCGCGTACACGATGCCGTCGACGGGGCCGTCGAAGAACCGCCGCCAGACCCCGAAGATGATCAGGACGCCGAGGCCCTTGATCGCCTCCTCGACGACCGGCGCGACGATCACCGCGCCCGCGAGGTTGGCGCTCTGCGCGCCCGACAGGATCGAAATCAGCAGGATCGCCCCGCTGTTCAGCACCAGTGCGACGATCACCGCGACCGAGGCCCCCCACCCGAAGGCGACCGCGAGGGCCGGCCATGGCTCGGGCTCCCACCGATCGACCCAGCGGATGGCGGCGAGCACCCCGACCAGGGGGATGAAGGCGAGCAGCGCCGCGGCCAGCAGCAGCGGACCGCCCACCGCCCCGGCGACCATCGAGACCGCCACCAGGAACAGCAGCCCGAGCGCGGCCAGCGCTACGAATGTCCCGGTGCCCGCCTGCGTGCTCCGCCTTGGCGGCACCCAACCCGGGGCGCTCATTGGGCACCTGCCGGACGGCGCAGGGCCTCGGGACACGCGTCGTCGATCTCGACGGTCTGCGGGACCGGCGCGTGCCCGTGCAGGCGCAGGACCCGGATCAGGACCTTCCGCCGGAGCCGCTGGGTCTGGGCGACGGCCTCGTTGTGGAATCGCCGGGCCAGCTGGACCCGGTACCACGCGGCACCGAGCGCATCGATCAGCTCGTCGCCCGGCGGCTCGCGGTGGATGGCCTCGACCTCGTCGGCGTCCGCGAGGGCCTCCCGGATGGTGCGGGACAGCTCGCTCTCCGTCCTGTCCCGGTCCTCGAAGGAGTCGGCCGCGGAGAGTCCGATGCTTGACTCGTCACCTGCCTGCGGGCCGATCATCGCGTTCAGGTCCGGCAACGCGGCGACCAGCTCCGCCCGCCCGTACCCTCCCGCCGAGAGCGCGCCCCAGGCC
>CAYGGX010000051.1:0-15808 GCA_964349585.1 uncultured Actinotalea sp. | reverse complement strand
GGTGGTAGGTGCGTTCGATCCAGGTGACGATCGCGATCCTCAGGTCTTCGCGGGTGGCCCAGCGTTGCCGGTCCAGGACGTTCTTCTGCAGTAGGGCGAAGAAGGACTCCATGGCGGCGTTGTCCCCGGCTGAGCCGACCTGGCCCATCGACCCGACCATGTGGTGACGTTCGAGGGCCCGGTGCACCTTCCTTGATCGAAATTGGCTGCCGCGGTCCGAATGAACCACGCAGCCGGCTACGTCACCGCGGCGGGCGACCGCGTTCTCGATCGCGGCGACGGCGATCCGGGACTTCATCCGCGAGTCGATGGAGTACCCGACGATGCGGCCCGAGAACACGTCCTTGACCGCGCACAGGTAGACCTTGCCCTGCCCGGTGGGGTGCTCGGTCAAGTCGGTGAGCCACAGCTGGTTCGGCGCGGCGGCGGTGAACACCCGGCCGACCAGGTCCTCGTGGGACGCGGTCCCCGGACGCCCGGCCTTGGACCGGCGCTTCTTGCCGAACACCGACCACCAGCCGTTGGCCGAGCAGATCCGCCACACCGTGCGCTCACACGCGACGAACCCGACGTCGCGGGCCTCATCGGCCAGGAACCGGTAACCGAACTCCGGGTCGTCGCGGTGCGCATCGAACAGCGCGTTGGCCAGATACGCCTGGTCCAGGTCGGTGGCCGTGACCGGGTGGGCGAGCCAGCGGTAGTAGGGCTGGCGGGCGAGCTTGAGGACCCGGCACGTCACCACCACGGGGATCCCGTCGGCGGCGAGCTCACTCACGAGCGGGTAGATCATTTTGTCGGTAGGTGCGCCTGGGACAGGTAGGCCGCCGCCCGGCGCAGCACCTCGACCTCCTGCTCGAGCAGCTTGTTGCGGCGCTTGAGCTCACGGATCTGCTCCGGCTCGCCCGCCGGCACCGGGCGCCCGCGCACGCCGTCCTTCGCGTCGGCCGCATGCAGCCAGTTGCGCACGCAAGACTCCGCGATCCCGAAGTCCTTGGCGATCTCCCGGACCGGGGCCTCGCCCCGGCGGGCGACGGCCACCACGTCATCACGGAACTCTCTCGGATAGGGCCCAGGCATGGTCGACATCCTCTCAGCGGCACCTCACGGCACCACACAGCGGGTGTCACCTATCCGTGCAGCAGCCCCAGGCCACCAACGGAATCATCGAGCTGCACCGCCGCATCGCCCGCGGCTACCGCAACCCCGACAACTACCGCCTACGCATGCTCCTCGTCGCCGGCGGACTCGACCCCACACCCCCACCAGAAGCCCGATGAGCCCCGTTACCGGACTGTGACCGACTGCGTGTTGACACGAGACACCGGCACGAGAGACTCTTGAACCGGTTCACCGCGAACCGGTTCAAGACGCCGGTGCGGAACGCGCTGGAACGCCCAATGGAGGAAGTTGTGGCTCGGGAATTCGTGACCCGCCGGGAGTACGACGAGTGGCTCAACGAGGCTGCCAGCCTCGCCCGTGCGCTGCGGTACCCGGTCACCGCTGACATGGTGAACGACAGCGCGGGCATCATCTTCGGTGACGATCAGTACGAGGCGTTCACGAACGGCATTTGGTCACGCGAGCCGTACGAACTGATGGTGATCTTCGAGTCGCTGAACGAGCCCGCCGTCGACGGTCTACCCGAGTCCGGCGCCGCCCACGCCGAGTACAGCGGCCTGTGCGACAAACTCATGATCGTCCACCCCGGCAAGTTCTGCCCGCCGCACTACCACCAGCGCAAGACCGAGACATACGAGGTCGTCTCGGGCGAGATGGACGTCTTCTACTCCTCCACGCCGGTGACGGTGGACGGCGAAGGTGTTGTCAGCTTCAGCCCGATGCCTGAGGGCGAGCCGTGGCCGGAGGGGGTGGCCCTCGCCGCCGGCCGTGAGGAGTCCTACCGCGAGCTGAGGAGCTACGTCCAGCTCAAGCCGGGCGACCCCAAGTTCGTGATGCACCGCAAGCACCTGCACGCCTTCCGGTGCCCGCCCGGCTCCGCTACCCCACTCGTGGTGCGCGAGGTCTCCACCTACAGCCACGAGCCCACCGAGCATGCGCACGACAAGCCTGTGCCTCTGCCCGCCTGGTCCGGCCTGCACGACAACACCTTCGTCGCCCCAGCGGCGAACACGGGCCGGCTGAGGACCGTCATCCGCTGACCGCGGGTGACGACCTGAGCCCGGCATCACCACCACCAACGCACCACCCGCAAGATCGCCAAAGGAGACATGATGCGCATCATCCGCACGGCAGTGCTCGTCTCGTTCGCTGGGCTCATGCTCTCGGCATGCGCCAGTGGCGCCGACCAGCCGGATCCGACCGACGCCGCTGACCCGATTGACGCCGGCTCCGAGTCCCGGTTCGAGGCCAAGGACCCGCTGACCATCGGGTACTCGGTGTTCGACCTGCAGAACCCCTACTGGCAGGCATGGTCGGCAGGCGTGAAGGCCGCCGCCGAGGAGGCCGGCGTGGGCGTAACGATCGTCGACCAGAAGTCCGACCAGCAGGCGCAGGTCTCGGGCAGCCTGGACCTGATCAACCAGGGCATCTCCGGCCTGATCATCACACCGGTGCAGCCGGACGCCCTGCCCGCCACCATTGAGGCCGCACACGAGGCGAAGATCCCTGTCGTGATCGGTGACATCGGCTTCGCCGGTGACTACGACGCCTACATCGAGTCCAACAACGTCGACGGCGGTGCCGTCGCGGCCCAGTACGTCATCGATCAGCTCGCTGACGAGCCCGGCCCGCACAAGGTCGGCGTCGTCGAGCTGCACGCCGGGTCGGTTGTCGGCGAGAAGCGGGTTGCCGAGTTCGTCGCCACGATCGAGGCCGCTGAGGGCTTCGAGATCGTCTCCAGCCTCGATGGCAACGACACCGTGGACGGTGGCTTCGCGGCGGGTCAGGACATGCTGTCGGCCAACCCCGACCTGCGGGTCATCTACGCGGCGAACGACTCGTCGGCGATCGGTGTGCAGCGCGCCATGGAGACGGCCGGCAAGTCCGTGGCCGACGGGTTCATCCTCATCGGGTTCGACGGCTCCGACGCTGCTCTGGACCTCATCGAGCAGGGCCTCATGAGCGCGACGGTCGCCCAGGACCCGTTCGGTCAGGGCGTTCGTGCGGTCGAGACCGTCCTCGCGCTGATCAACGGTGAGGACCCCGGCTTCGACGACGCGGAGGCGAGGACGATCCTCTTCCCGATCGAGCTCGTCACGGTTGACAACCTTGAGGCATTCCGGGCCTCGCGAGCTGAGCAGAACTGAACACACCCCCGGGGTGGGGCCTTCCGGGCCCCGCTCCGGGGACCGCCCGCCACTGACCGGGGTGGGGCCGGAGGGCCCCACCCCGGCGCCACACTGAACCGAAGGGAGCCCGATGTCTGCGGTGCTGCAGGTCGAGGACCTCGTCCAGGAGTACCCAGGTGTGCGCGCGCTCAAGGATGTCTCCCTGGAGGTCGGTCGCGGTCAGATCCTCGGCCTCGTCGGTGAGAACGGCGCGGGCAAGAGCACCCTGATTCGGATCGTCGGGGGTTTGGAGCATCCGGTGCGCGGCGAGGTCCGGGTCCACGGCGTGGCGAAGGTCTTTCACGGCTCGGCCGACGCCCAGGCTGCCGGCATCAGCGTCGTGAGCCAGGAGTTCCGGCTCGTGCACGAACTCTCGGTGGCGGACAACGTCTTTCTCGGGCACGAGCTCTCCCGGGGCGGGGTGATCGGCGCTCGTGAGACGCGGCGTCGGACCCAGGAGGTCCTCGACGAACTGGGGCTGGATCTCGCCCCGGACCGCTCGGTGTCATCACTCACCGTCGGCGATCGGCAGATGGTCGAGATCGCCCGGGCCCTCTCACGGGACTTCGACCTCTTGATCATGGACGAGCCGACGGCGGCCCTGAACCGCGAAGAGATCGAGCGGCTCCAAGGGATCATCCGGCGCCTGGCGGCCCAGGGCAAGGCGATCGTGTACGTGTCTCACCACATTGAGGAGATCTTCGAGATCTGCCATGACGTGGCGGTATTGCGCGACGGGATGCTCGTCACCCAGGTGTCCACTGCGGAGCTCGACGAGGCGCGCCTGGTCGAGCACATGCTCGGGCGCGCCCCGCAGAGGTTCGAGCGGGCGACGGGTGCCACGTCGGGCGAACGTGTCCGGCTCGGGGTGCACGACCTGCGCGTGGCCGGGGTGCCGTCCGACTTCAACCTCGAGGTGAACGCCGGGGAGATACTCGGGCTCGCCGGGCTCGTGGGCTCTGGGCGTACCCAGCTCACCCGCGCGCTCTTCGGCGATCTGCCGGTCCAGAGCGGCACGGTCGAGGTCGACGGCCGCCCCGCGCGGGTGCGCAGCAGCCGGGCGGCGATCCGCAACGGGATCTTCATGCTCAGCGAGGACCGCAAGGGTGAGGGGATCCTGCCTCACCTGGACGTCACGGAGAACGCGATGGTGTCCCGTGACCGCTCCTCCCTGCCCTGGTGGAAGCGGTTGGTCCCGAACCGACGAGACGAGGGCGCGCAGTTCGAGAGTCTCCGGTCGCAGATGCGGATCCTGGTTCCCCACGGCCGCCAACTCGTCGGCAACCTCTCCGGCGGCAACCAGCAGAAGGTCCTGCTGGGGCGCGCGCTGCTCTCGGGCTGCGCGGTACTGCTTCTGAACGAACCGACGCGGGGTGTCGATGTCGGCGCGAAGGTGGACATCTACCAGTTGATCAAGGAGCTCGCGGACTCGGGGGTCGCCGTCATCGTCTCCAGCTCTGACGCCCCCGAACTCGCGGCGATCGCAGATCGATGTGTGGTCTTCTTCGCGGGACGTCAAGTTGCCGAGCTCCTCGGTGGCGACGTCAGCGAGGAGAGCATCGTCAGCGCATCCGTCGGTCAGGTCGCGCAGGAGGACCGCCATGTCTGAGGGAACCGTCTCGACCCAGAGCCTCGTCGCCGATGAGCGAACCCGGTCCGCCGAGCGGGCGCGTCGCGCGGACAACCGGCGCCGGTTGGTGCAGAACGCCGGCGTGCTCATCCCGTTCCTGATCGTGCTCGTCGTCGGGTTGGTCGTCGTCCCGAACTTCGCGTCGTCGTCCAACGTCACGAACATGCTTGTCAATGCCGGCATCCTCGCGATCGTCGGCTTCGGCATGACCATCGTCATCGCGATCCGCGGCATCGACCTCTCGGTCGGATCCGCAACGGCGTTGACCGCCTGCATCACGGCGGCCACGGTGAACCTGGCGGGCCCGCTGGCCGGGAGTCTGATGGGTGTCACTGTCGGAGCAGCCCTCGGCCTCGTCAACGGGGTTCTCGTGAGCTACCTGCGGGTCCCGGGGTTCATCGCAACGCTGAGCACGCTGACTGTCTTTCGCGGCATGGTGCTCCTCTTCACCGGCGGGGCGCCCATTGCGATCACCTCGCCATCCTTCAAGTCGATGGCGACCGCCACGATCGCGGGGGTGCCGGTGCCTTTCATCGCGGCCGTCGTGATTGGTGCGGCCGCCGTCTTCGCGCTCGAGCGGATGCGCTTCGGCAAGCATGTCATTGCTGTCGGTGGCAGCCCCGAGTCGGCCGTCGAGTCAGGAATCGGCGTCAACCAAGTCCGGCTGCTGGCCTACCTGATCTCCGGGGCCTCCGCAGGCATCGCGGGTGTTCTGCTGGCGAGCCAGCTCGGCACGGTGAACGCGTCGATCTCGAGTGGACTTGAGCTGCAGGTCATCGCGATCGTCGTGCTGGGTGGCACGAGCATGGCCGGTGGACGTCCGCGGGTCGTCGGGACCTTCATCGCCGCCCTGTTGCTCTCCATGATCAACTCAGGGCTTAACCTGCTCAACGTCCCGTCGTTCTACCAGTACGTCGCCCTCGGAGCGCTACTCGTGTTCGCGCTCGGCATCGACGGCGCGCAGCGTGCCGCGGTGCGGCGCATGCTCGAGGGGAGGCGCTCGTGACCACCAGTCAGACGACTCAGGCGCTGCCGCAGCCGTCCGGCGAAGGGCAGGGGCGCCCCGGCGTGAGCGCCGTCCTGTGGCGCCTGGCGTCCCAGCAGTACCTGCTGGTCGTACTCGTGCTCCTCGCTCTTGCCACCGGAAGTGCGCGCTCCGCCTTCTGGGGCACCGGGAATCTTTCGAACATCCTGTTCCAGGCATCCCTCGTCGGGCTCGCGGCGTGTGGCATGACGCTGCTCATCGCCGGCGGTTTGCTCGACCTCTCCGTGGGTGGAGTCATCGCCGTCAGTGCCATCGCCGTTGCGACAGTCCTGCCGTCGACCACGATCGGCATGGCGGTGCTGTTCGCCGTCCTCATCGGTGCCGTGCTCGGCCTGCTCAACGGGCTGCTCGTCACCTACCTGCGCATCGCCCCCTTCATCGCCACGCTCGGGACCCTGTACCTGTTCCTCGGTCTCGCATTCATCTGGACCGGCGGCGGCGTCGTGCCGATCACTTCCAGCAACTACCGCGCCGCGACCACGGGGACCCTGGGATGGATCCCGGTGCCGTTCCTCGCCTTCCTCTGCCTGGCGGTGCTCACCCACCTGCTCCTGAGGCGCACCTACTTCGGGCGGACGCTCCGGGCGTTCGGCTCCAACGAACGGGCCGCGACGCTGGCCGGCCTGCCCGTGTCGAGGGTGAAGGTGACCGCCTTCGTCTTCACAGGCGCGTGCTTCGCCCTGGCCGGGGTCTTCATGGCCGGACGGCTGTCCTCCGCCGAGGGCAACATGGCGATGGGATTCGAGATGAACGTCATCGCCGCCGTCGTCGTCGGGGGCACCGCGCTGCGCGGTGGCCGAGGGACGCTGCTCGGCACCGTCATTGGCTCTCTGCTCTTTTCGGTCCTGGCGAATGCGCTGAACCTGCTCGGGGTGGCTTCCTACTGGCAGTACGTCCTGACCGGGGCCGTCCTGGCGACGGCCGTTGCGGTCGGTGCGCGCCGCGCATCGACCGCCGAAGTCCGTGGGGCGGGCTGATGGGCTTCGGTGCCGACTCGGTGACGCTCCCCGACGACCTGCGCAGGCTTGTCGGCGCTCCCGACCAGTTCGTCATGGTCGAACGGTTCGTGCGCGACGAGGGCCCGGGGCGTGGCGCACCCGTGCTGGTGGTCCACAACCCGGGCGGCGTCTCCTTCGAGGTTCTGCTCGACCGGGCGATGGACCTCGGGTGGGCGCACGCGGCCGGGATACCCCTCGCCTGGCGTTCGCCCCGGGGGACTGTCGAGTCGAGCCGGCATGAGACGGCAGGCCTCGGCTGGACGCGGGCCTTCGGTGGCGGGTTGCTCTCGACTTGCGGGCTCGCCTCGACGGGCATGCCGAGCGAGTTCGATGGTGTGGACCACGGAATGCACGGCCGGATCGGCCATCTGCCCGCCGAGAATGTTCGGTGGCGCCTGACCGACGAGGACGGGGAGCTGGTCGTCGAGATCGTCGGCGACGTCGTCGAGGCGGCCCTCGGTCAGCCGACCCTCGCGTTGCGGCGCCGGATCGTCGCCGCCATCATGCGACCCGAGATTCGCATCGAGGACGCTGTGGTCAACCGGAGCTTCGAACCGGCGGGGCACATGTTCCGCCACCACCTGAACCTTGGGCACCCTTTGATCGGCCCAGGCACGGTGGTCTCCGCTGAGGCAACTGTGGTAGGCCGACGCGACGTGACTGATGAGCCGTGCCCTGCCCTACCTTGGGTGCTGGACGTGACGGCGACGGCGCCAGCGGAGGAGGCAGTGCTGTACTGCCGCCCCGACCCCGCGCCAACGTGCACGACCACCGTGACCGCCGCCTCCGGCATGCGATTGCACGTCCAGCAGACCGTCGATGCCTTCCCGCTGCTGGTGCTCTGGCGTGACCCCAGCCCTGGTGTCAATGTGCTCGGCGTCGAACCTTCCACTAGTCGCGACGCCGGCCGTGCGCGGGCCGAGCGAGACGGGGAAGTCGTCAGTCTTGCCCCGGGGGAGTCGCGGGAGTATCGGACGCGGGTGTGGCTGCCGCCGAGTGCGGACGCCGGTGTGTTCAAGCAGTCAATGGTTGCGTCCGACGTAGCGAGCGACGCAACCTAGAGCCCCTGCCACGGCGGCTTGTGCCGCCAGGTCTGCCGGTAGTGATCGGCGAGCTGCAGCCGGCCGGCGGCGGCCTCGTCGAGGAGCGCCGTGACGTGGGGGTGCACTTGGAGTACCGTCGCGGGCCAGAGGGCACTCAGCCCCATCCACCAGCTGATGCACCGCCTCGGCCTTCCCGCGGCCCATGGCCAGCAGCACCAGGTGACGGGCGTCCATGATCGTCCCAAGGCCCTGGGCGAGCACGTGCCGGGGGACGGCCGCGGGGGCGCCGTCGAAGAAGCGGGCGTTGTCCTGACGGGTCTGCTCGGTGAGCGTCTTGATCCGGGTGCGCGACGTGAGTGAGGACCCCGGCTCGTTGAACGGGACGTGCCCGTCGGTCCCGATCCCGAGGACCTGCAGGTCGACGCCGCCGGCGGCCGCGATGATGGCCTCGAAGGACGCGCAGGCTCCCGGCAGGTCGTCCGCGGACCCGTCCGGCCCGGCGACCGCCGCGCGGTCGAAGTCCACCCGCCCGGTGAACTCCCGGTCGATCACTGTCCGGTAACGCTCGGGGTGCTCGTCGGGCAGCCCCACGTACTCGTCGAGCAGGAAGGCCCGTGCGCGGGCGAACGAGAGCCCAGCGGCGTGCCGTCGGACCAGCTCGTCGTGGACGTCGCCCGGCGTGGACCCGGTGGCCAACCCGAGGACGGCGTCGGGTCGAGCGCGGAGCAGCCGCTCCACAGCGTCGGCGGCCAGGACTGCAAGCTCGGGGCGCGCGCCGATCACGACCTCCATCAGGGCACCTCCGCCGCCGGGACGGCTGGGAGGTCGGTGCCCCCCGACGGCGGGACATCGATCGCGGTTGCGGTGTCGAACCGGACGCGCGGCACCCCGTCGGCCTCCCGGTGGCCGGGAACGGTGTCGCCGTGGGTCGCAAGGGCCGCGCCGATCGGTCCGACCGGGACTCCGGCCGGGACGATCGTGACCCGGCCCGGGATGGCCAGGCTGCGCAGGAACGGCGATCCGGCGGTCTGCCGCTCGAGGGCGGCCGTCACCGCCGCGCGGAGCGGGTCGCCGGCCTGCGCCACCCCGCCGCCGAGCACGACGTGCTGCACGTCGCAGCCGAGCACGAGGATCCGGACTGCGGCCGCGACGGCGTCGGCGAACTCCTCCAGGACGGCGGCGGCGACCGGATCACCCTCGGCGACCGCGGCGAACAGCTCCGATGTGGGTGTCCCCGCGCCGGTCGCCGTCCAGGCCGCGTCGAGGGCCGATCCAGAGGCGTACAGCTCGAGGCACCCGCGCTGCCCGCAGGCGCACACGGCACCGCCGGGCAGGTACGGCAGGTGGCCGATCTCGCCGGCGGCCCCGACGTGTCCCCTGCGCAGGCGACCGTCCAGGACGAGCCCCGCGGCGACCCCGGTCCCGAGGGCCAGGAAGGCCATGTCGGCGAGCTCGAGAACGTCGGCGGCCCCGAGGGCGGCCGCGTTCAGGTCGTTCTCGACCGCCACCGGAACGCCGCCGAGGCGCGCCGAGAGCAGCGGGCCGACGGGCACCTCGGGTCCGTCGATGCCAAGGTTGACGGCGTGGGCCACCGTCCCGGTGCGCGGGTCGACGATCCCCGGCAGGCAGAGCCCGACGCCGGCGAGGTCCCCGGGGGCGCACCCGTGCGAGGCGCACAGGTCCGAGACCGCCTCGCCCGCCGTCGTCAGCACGCCGTCGATCCCGTGCCGGGTCGGCAGGCGCAGGGTCCGGCGCACCTGGTCCCCCTCCAGCAGGACGCCGAGCACCTTGGTGCCCCCCACGTCGAGCCCGACGCGCAGCTCGCCACCAGTCCCCATCAGCCCTTCACCGCTCCCGACACCAGCCCGGAGGCCATCCGGTTCTGCACGAACAGGAAGAAGATGATCACCGGGATCGCGATCAGTGTGGAGGCCGCCATGACCTGCGACCAGTCCACGCCCCGGTTGATCGACGCCGCCAGGAACGTCCGCAGCCACAGGGGCAGCGTCTGCGCGCTCTCCGCGGGCAGCGCGACCAGGGCGATCGTGAACTCGTTCCACGCCTGCAGGAACGCGTAGACGCCCGACGCCACCAGGCCCGGGGCGAGCAGCGGGAGGGTGATCCGCAGGAACGCCTGCGGACGGCTCAGGCCGTCGACCATCGCCGCCTCCTCGAGCTCGATCGGGACGCCGGCCACGAACCCGCGCAGCATCCAGACGGTGAACGGCACGATCGTGGCGGTGTAGAGCACCGAGACGCCGATCACCGAGCTCAGAAGCCCCGCGGTGGAGAGCATCTTGTACTGCGCGATGAACAGGCCCTCCGCGGGCAGCATCTGGATGAAGAGCACCGCGAGGATGAACGACCGTCGCCCGGCGAACCGGTACCGGCTCACCGCGAGTGCCGCGAGGAATGCGAAGGCCAGCACCGCGACGACGGTGACCAGCGTCACGGTGAGGCTCATCCGCAGGGCGGCCGGGAAGCTCGAGCCGCTGATCACGGCGCCGAAGTTCGACGTCGTCGTGCTGACCGGGAGGAAGCTCGGGGTCGTCGCGCGCAGTCTCGCCACGGGCGTGAAGGCCGAGAGCACCATCCAGTACACCGGGAAGGCCCAGAGGGCCGCGAGGACAAGGGCGAGCAGGCTGAGGCCCGCTCGAAGGGTGCGGCGCCGGACGCCCGCCGCGAGTCGGGCGCGGGGGGCGATCCGCTCGACGCCGGCCACCGGGCCGGGCAGCGGTGCGCTCGTGACGGCGGTCATGACTGCTCCCTGATGAGGCTGCGGACGTAAGGCCAGCTCAGCGCGATCGTCAGGGCGAGGACGAAGAGCGAGACGGCCGCGGCGCCAGCGAAGTCCTGGCGCCCGATGCCGAGCTCGAAGATGAAGTTGCCCAGCAGGTTGGTCTCGGAGACGGGCGCGCCGCCGTCCTGCAGCAACCTGATCTGGGCGAACACCCGCAGGTCCCAGATGATCTGGAGGAGCAGCACTATCGACAGCACCGGGCGCACCATCGGCACCAGGATGTGCCGCAGCATCTGGCGGCCGTTCGCGCCGTCGAGGTGCGCCGACTCGATGACCTCCTCGGGGACCTGGGTGAGGCCGGCGTAGACCGCGAGCGCCACGAACGGCACCGACATCCACACGATGATCACCGTGGCGACGAGGAAGAAGGACATCGGCTGTGCCAGCCAGTGGTGCCCGGCGAAGCCCTCGAAGCCGATTCGCACCAGGAGCCAGTTGATCACGCCGGTGCGCCAGTCGAAGAGCCACCGCCAGACCGTGACGGCGGCCACCAGGGGCATCGCCCAGGCGAGCAGCAGGGTGACCTGCAGGGTTACGCGGACGAACCGGCCGACCGCCCGCATCAGCAGCGCGAAGCCGAAGCCGATCGCCACCGTGAGGAAGGCGTTGACCAGGCAGAAGATGATGGACCGCACGACGACGGCCCAGAGCGCGTCGGCGGAGAAGATCCGCGCGTAGTTGTCCAGGCCGACGAACACCGGCGGCTGCCCGAACTGCTGGGCCAGCCCGTACTCCTGCAGCGACGTCACGACCTGCCAGTAGACCGGGTAGCCCAGGCCGAGCAGGAGCACGGCCACCGCCGGCAGCAGCAACAGGTACGGCGCCAACGGTCGTCGGTGCGCGTTGGGGCTCCGGGTGGTCTCGGCGGGTCGGGTTCTGGGGCTGGCGACGAGCGTGCCGGCCATGGTCGATCCTCTCGGCGCGGTCGGGCGGTGATCGGGGCGGGTGGGCGTGCGGGGGCGCGCTGGGCGCGCCCCCGCAGTGCCTCAGCCGTTCAGCATCGGGGTGAGGATGGCGTCGTACTCGGCGGCCAGCGCCGCGACGTCCCCGCCCTCCGCGATCTTCTGGAACAGCTCCTCGTAGACGAACGCGCCCTCGATCGCCGCCCAGCCCGGAGCAGCCGGGGTGAGCTTCGAGGCGGCCGCCGTGTCGATCATCGTCCGGGCGAACTCGTTGTCGCCGAGCGCGCTGACGTAGTTGGCGTTGGCCGGGCCGAGCCCGTTCTCCGCCAGCATCGTCTGGTACGTCTCCGAGAAGATGATCCGGAGCAGGTTCTCGGCGAGCTCGGGGTTCTGGCTCTGCGCCGAGATGGCGATGTTGGAGCCGCCCGCGAACACCGGCGCCAGTCCGCCGTCCACGCCGGGAAGGCCGAAGATGCCGAACTTCTCGGTGTCGGCCATGCCGTCGCGAACCTCGTCGCCCGCGTCGTTGGTGACCAGGTCACCGATCGACCAGCGCGCCCAGCCCGGGGCCATGATCGTGGCCGCGGGCGGGGGAGTGCCGTCAGTTCCGTCGTTCAGGAACTCCCAGTAGGCGACGTCGCGCTCGGGTGCCGGCACGTTGGAGGCGCCCTGGTAGATGGCCTGCCAGGCCTCGAGCCCGGCGATCGTGTTGGGGTCGGACAGGGTGGAGGTCCACTGCCCGCCCTCCTCGACCGCGAGCTCGCCGCCGTGCGCGAACACCCAGGAGATGCCGTTGCGCCAGTCCTGCCCGCCCATGGCGAGACCCGACTGGGTGCTGGTGCGGAGCTGGGTCACGGCGTCGCCGAACTCGCCGAGCGTGGCGGGGACGTCGAGCCCGGCTGCCGACCAGATGTCCTTGCGGTAGAACATGTAGCGCGACCCGAAGTAGTAGGGGAGCGCGTAGATCTTGCCGCCGGCCGAACCGACCTCGACGAACGAGGGCAGCAGGTCGTCGCCGCCCAGCTCCTGATAGATCGGCGTCAGGTCGCGGAACGCGCCGACGGTGGTGAAGGTCGGCGACTGGGTGTTGCCGATCTCCACGACGTCGGGGGTGTTGGCCGCGTCGGGCAGCGAGGTCGTCAGCTTCGTGACGAGCTCACCCCAGCCCTGCTCCTCGATGACCAGGGTGGATCCCGGGTTCTCGTCGGCGAACGTGTCGATCAGGTAGTCCCGCAGCTCCTGGGGGGTGTCGCCCCCGGCGACCCAGAGCGTGATCTGGGCGCCCTCCGGGGCGGGGTCGTCGTTTCCGGGGGCCGGCGGGTCGTCGGTCGTGCCGCTGCATGCAGCCAGGACGAGCAAGCCCGCCACGGCCATGGCGATGCCGCCATTGCGTACCATTCTCACGATGGTTCCTTCCCGATGCACCGGCGTCGCCGGTTGGCGGCGCCGAGGGTTGTGGACCTTCCAGGACGGTCGGCTCGGGGTCGTCACGTGACCCCGAGCTGACCGGACAGCACGAGCACCGCCGCGCCCGAGAGGGCACCGGCCTCGCCGAGGGTGGTCATCCGCAGTTGCAGGTCACGGCTGGTGACAGGCATGGTGCGCTCCGCGATGGCCGCCAGTGCTGCGTCGCGCAGTGAGCCGCCGAGCAGCTCAGCGGGCCCGCTGAGCACCACCTCGACGAGGTTCAATGCGCTGACGACCGGCGCCAGGACCATGCCGAGGCGCCGGCCGACCGACGCCAGGGCGGCGTCGGTCGATCTTGGGTCGAGACCCTGGATGCGCCGGCGCAGGGCCGGCACCGAGAGCAGGGTCTCGAGGCAACCCGAGCGCCCGCAGGCGCAGGGGAGGGGTGCTCCGAGGGGTGAGCCGATCGAGCCGTCGCGCTCGTCCACGGCGGTGACGTGGCCGAGCTCACCCGCGGCGTCGGCGTGCCCCTGGACGAGCGCGCCGTCGAGCACGATGCCCGCGCCGACGCCCTGGCCGACCGTGAGAACCAGGAGCCCGCTGCCGGCCGCGCCGCCGAACGTGTACTCGCCGAGGGCCGCGGTGTCGGCGTCGTTCGCCACGTGCACGGGGACGCCGAGCTCGACAGTGAGGGTGGCCGCAAGGGGCAGGTCGTACCAGTCCCGGTTCGGTGCCTGGAGCACGGTCCCCTTGGCGTCGATCACGCCGGGGGAGCCCACGCCGACGCCGAGCACCGGGCGCGTGGCCTGGGCGATCAGGGAGCGGCAGAAGTCGATCAGGCAGGCGACGGCCGCGGCGCCCCGCTGATCCGACATGCGCGTCGAGTGCTGCTCGATCACGGTTCCGGAGAGATCGACCAGCGCGCCGTGCATGAGCTCGTCGTCGGACAGGTCGACGGCCACGATCTGGAACGACTCCGTCCGGAGCCCGACGAGCATCCCCGGCTTCCCGACCTTCCCCTGCGCGCGGGAACCCTGGCCGAGCTCGGCGACCAGGCCGTCGGCGATGAGGTCGTTGACCAGGTCGGACACCGTGACCCGGGTGAGGCCAGTGCTGCGGGCGAGGTCGGCCCGCGATCCCGGTCCCTCGTGAAAGAGGTGTTGCAGGACCATGGAACGGTGGTGGGCGCGCGCATGCTCGGGGAGCACCTTGCTGGTGGGCCGGAGCCTGCGTGTCGTCGTCGCCACGTTTGTTAGTAGACCTTCTTTACAAACTCTCGTCAAGGATGCATTCTCAGACGTGACCGCATCGTTACCGGCGAGCGGCTCCCGCCCAGGAGGTGGTCTTGCGGCCCGACGACGGCGCCCCGCCGACCGTCCTGCGCGGTCGGCTCGTGCTGCCGTCCGGGGTGATCGAGGACGGCGTGGTGGTCGTGACCGGGGAGCGCCTTGGGTACGTGGGACCCGCGGCCGAGGCGCCGCCCGACCTTCCGGTCCCGGATCTGCGGGTGGTGCCGGTGACTCTTCTGCCCGGGCTGGTCGACCTGCACTGCCACGGCGGCGGCGGCGCCAGCTTCCCCGACGCGACCGACCCGGCCGAGGTCCGGGCCGGGATCGCGGAGCACCTGCGGCACGGCACCACCAGTCTCGTGGCCTCACTCGTCACGGCGCCGCCCGACGTGCTGCTCGCCAGGACCGCGCTGCTCGCAGAGCTCGCCGAGGCCGGTGACCTCGCGGGCATCCACCTCGAGGGACCGTTCCTCTCGCGCGCGAGGTGCGGCGCCCAGGACCCGGCGGCGATGACCGACGGGCGCCCGGGCCTCGTCCGCGAGCTGGCCGAAGCGGCCCGGGGCCACCTCGTGTCGATGACCGTCGCCCCCGAGGTGCCCGGCGTCCTAGGGCCCGACGGCGTCGTCGTCGCCCTGGCCGCGCGGGGCGCAGTTCCGTCGTTCGGGCACACCGATGCCACGGCTGAGCAGACGAGCGCCGCGCTGGAGCTGGCGCGGTCGGCGCTGGCCTCGCGCGCCGGCCGGTCGGAGCGGCCGACCGTCACCCACCTGTTCAACGGCATGCCCCCGCTGCACCATCGCCACCCCGGTCCGGTGGCCGCCTGTCTCGCCGCGGCGGCCGCCGGGAACGCCGTCGTCGAGCTGGTGGCCGATGGGGTCCACCTGGCGCCGGCCACCGTCCGTGCCACCTTCGAGATGCTCGGGCCGGACTCGATCGTCCTCGTGACGGACGCGATGGCGGCGGCAGGCATGCCGGACGGGGCCTACGAGCTCGGCGGGCTGGGGGTGCGGGTCGCGGAGGGGGTCGCGAGACTCGCGGACAGCGGGGCGATCGCGGGGGGCACGGCGCGCCTGCTCGATGTCGTGCGCACGACCGTCGGGGGCGGAGTCCGGTTGCACCACGCGGTGACGGCGGCCTCCGCCACGCCCGCAGCGGTGCTCGGACGCTCGGACATCGGCGTGCTGGAGGCGGGGAGGCGCGCGGACCTCGTGGTGGTCGACGACGACCTGCGCCCAGTGCGGGTGATGCGTGCGGGGAGGTGGCTGAGCCGCTGACTTGTCACCCCCGGCGCCACCACATCACCCGGTGGGAGTCTTCACTTTGCCGCGCACCTGCCGATGTGACCGGAGTGAGGAGACCGTGAGCCCGAATTCACGGTGGCATCTCGGGGGCGGTGTCGTCGTGATC
>CAYGGX010000050.1:0-15831 GCA_964349585.1 uncultured Actinotalea sp. | reverse complement strand
GGGCTGGGGGTGGGGCTGTGGCTCGGCGTGGGTGACGGCGCGGTCACCACGTCCGTGTCGGCCGGCAGCCACGGCAAGCCGCCGAGCGCCGCGCCCGCGGAGGCAGTGGTCACTGCGAGCACGAGGAGCACCGCGGCGACCGTCGCACGGTTGCGCCGCGGGTGGGTGCGGGCGTGGCTCCTCACGGGACTTGAGACTATCGCGGGGCGCGTCCCGGGCCGGACCGGCCGGGCGGCCCGAAGGCTCGCCGCGGCCCGGCCCAAACGAGCACTGGCACACCGACCTGTCGAACTCGGCGGAGTGTCTCGGGCAGGCGTCCCCGGCCCCGTAGTGTTGTGGCGTGCCAGCAGCAAAGCCGTCGGCGTGGACCCTCGCGAACGGCATCACGGTCGCCCGGATCGGGCTGGTACCACTGATCGTCGTCGCCCTGCTGATCGACACGAGCGGCGGCTGGCGGCTGGTCGCCGCGGCGCTGTTCACGCTCGCGGCCGGCACCGATCGCCTGGACGGCTACCTGGCGCGACGGATGGATCAGGTGACCGACTGGGGCAAGTTCGTCGACCCGATCGCGGACAAGCTGCTGATGGGTGCGACGCTCGTCACCCTCTCCTGGCTCGGTGATCTGCCCTGGTGGGTGACGGGGGTCATCGTCGTGCGGGAGCTGGGGATCACGGTCATGCGGGTCGCCGCGCTGCGCTACGTGGTCATCCCCGCGTCACGCGGCGGGAAGGTCAAGACCTTCCTGCAGTCGGTCGGCATCGGGTTGTTCGTCCTCCCGCTCGACCGCATGTTGCCGTGGGCGACGACGCTCGCCTGGGTGGTGATCCTCGCGGCCGTCCTGCTCACGGTGGTCACCGGCATCGACTACCTCCGCCGCGGCTACGCGGTGCGCCGGGCGACTGCGCTCGCCCCGGAGACGGCCGCGTGAGGCCCGGCGCGTCGGATGACTCCGGAGCGGACCCGGCCGCAGCCTCGGCCGCCGAGCTGGTCGCGGTGCTGAGTGATGCGGGTCGGAGCATCGCGGCGGCGGAGTCGCTGACCGGGGGCCTGGTGGTCGCCGCCCTGGTCGGGGTGCCGGGGGCGTCGTCGTGCGTGCGCGGGGGCCTGGTCGCCTACGCCTCCGACGTCAAGGCAGGACTCCTCGGCGTACCGGCAGAGCTGCTCGCTCGTGAAGGGGCGGTGCACCCCGAGGTGGCGCGTGCGATGGCGCGCGGCGCGCGGCTGCTGCTGGGCGCCGACTACGGCGTGGCGACCACGGGCGTCGCGGGCCCCGACCCGCAGGACGGCGTCGCGCCCGGCACGTTCCACGTCGCCGTCGCCGGGCCGTTCGGTGACGACGCGCTGTCCGTGACGGGCGGACCGGTCGGCCGGGACCTGGTGCGTCGGGTGGCCACAGGCGCCGCCCTGGACCTTGCCCTTCGACTCATTCGTGCCGATGGAACGGGAACAGGATCTGGCACCGGCTTGTTGTCGACTTCGTGACGAGCACGTGGTTCACCCAGCGGAACTCTCGCGAAGGTGTCCGTGCGTCGAGGTACGGTAGTAGTCCCCCGGGTCGCACGGGGGTTGGGAGTCTTGAGGCCCGCCGCGGCGCGGGCATGACGGAGGGAGGTCGCTCGATGGTCGTACTGAGGCACGAGATCGGCGACGTCCTTCGGGGTGCCCGGCAGCGCCAGGGTCGCACCCTGCGTGAGGTCTCCTCGGCGGCGAAGGTCTCGCTGGGGTACCTGAGCGAGGTCGAGCGCGGCCAGAAGGAGGCCTCCTCCGAGCTGCTCGGCTCGATCTGCGGCGCCCTCGACGTCCCGCTCTCCCTGGTGCTGCGGGTGGTCAGCGACCGCCTCGCCGTCGCCGAGGGCATGGCGATCCCGGACATCATCCCCGCCGACTTCGGGGACGACGCCGGCGGCCGGGCCTGGCGCCGGAACGGCGGCTCGTACTCCGAGCTCACCCCCGTCGGCTGAGGCGCGCCAAGGGCTTCCAGCGGCTTCACCCGTTCGCCTGACCGGTGTCCGCCGCGCCACCCTCCGCCCGCTGACATTCCGGGCAGTACCAGACCGGTCGCTGCTGCGGCGGCTTCCTGGCCACCCCCCGCCGGACCGGTGTGCCGCACCGACGACACGGCAGGCCGGCCCGACCGTGCACCCTCGTGGTCCGGCCCCGGGCCGTCTCGCCGGTCGCCGTCGGGCTGACGGCGGCGACGCTGCGCTGCATCAGGGACCGGGCCGTCATCAGCAGGCTGGCCGGGTACGGGACGGCGGCGGCCGGGGTCCACGGCCAGATGCGCCGCGCGAACAGCGACTCCGCGGCGTAGATGGTCCCGATGCCGGCCGCGACCGTCTGGTCCAGCAGCACCTCGACCGCAGGGGTCGCGCCCCGGGCGGCCCACCGCTCGAGCGCGGCAACCAGGCCTTCGGTCGGGAAGTCCTCGGCGAGCAGGTCCGGCCCCAGGTGCGCGATGAGGGACCGCTCATCGCGGGTCGGCACCACGTGGAGCATGCCGAGCCGATCTCCGATCGCGGTCCGGTCCGCAGTGCCGAGCACCGCCCGGACCGTCGACGAACGCGCCGCGGCCGCGCCCCGAACGATCCGCCAGCTGCCCTCCATCCGGAGGTGGCTGTGCAGCGTCCGACCGTCGTCGAAGCGCGTGAAGAGGTGCTTGCCGTATGGGATCGTCCGCAGCAAGGTCCGGCTCACCAGGTCGATCCCCGCGGCGCTCGGCCACCGCAGCTCGGCGCGGACCAGCACCGCCCCGGCCAGGGCCCGATCGAGGGCGGCCGCCGTGCGCCGCAGGATGTCACCCTCGGGCATCGGGCCGCAGCCGAAGGCCGCGCGGGGTGGTGCCGAACCCTGCCGCGGCCAGGGCGGTCGCGAGGGGGCCGGCCAGCGTCTCGCGATCCAGGAGCTCGGCACCGTCGGCCCGCGACAGGGTGAGGCGGCCGAGGCGACCCGCCCGCGTGTTCGCTGCGAGCGCAGTCGCCGCCGGCGACAGGTCCTCCGGCACGGAGGTGAACGAGAGCAGGGTCCGGCCGCCTCGCTCCAGGTACAGCACCAGCCGTCCGTCGAGCAGGACGACGACGCCGCCCGCCTTACGTCCCGGCCGGTGTGCGCTGGGCGAGGAGGCCGACTCCGGCCAGGCCAGCGCCGCGCCGTACGGATTCGCGGGGTCGGTCGCGGCCAGCACGATCGCGGGCCGGCCCCGGGCGGGCGGCCGCCCATCGGTCGCAACCGCGATTTGCGCCGCGTCCTCGCGGAGCTGGTCGACGGCACCGGGCAGGGCGAACTGCGAGCCGCCCAGGTGCTCGACGAAGTACCCCCTGCGAACCTGCCCCGCCGACTCCAGGGCGGCGAGCACGCGATACACCGCACCGAACTGACCGGCCACGCCCTCCGAGGGAGCGACCGCCCGGGTGAGGACCCCGTGCCGGTCGAGCAGCTGCGCCGCCAGCGCGTGGGCGCGGACCGTGGGATCGGTCTCCCGGGGCGGCAGCAGGGACCAGCGCCCGGCGCCCTGGGTCGCCGGCGGCGCGTTCGGTCGAGCCGGCCGCAGGGCGAGGCGCGCGACCGTCGATCGGCCGCGCGGCGTCGATCTCCTGACCGGGTGTGCCGTCCTCCGTTGGGCGCCGAGCAGCGCCCGCAGCGGGGCGAGCCCGTCATTGGTCACCCACCCGGTCCACACCAGGTCCCAGAGCGCCTCGGCGATCGACGTGTCGCTCGGCGGGCCGGCCGAGCGGTCCGAGGAGTCGCCGTCGGCCGACGCATCGTCGAGCCGGCCGCGCACCTGCTCGACGAGGGCCGGCAGGAAGTAGCCCGCGCCCGCCCCCAGCACGTCGAGGAGGGCGCGGTGGATCGGGGTGCCGGGCGGACCGTCGGGGTTCGCGAGCGTCAGGTCGGCCGTTCCGGCCGGGTGCAGGCTGACGATGCCGTCGTTCCCGGCAAGCGGCGCGTGCCCCGCCCAGAGCACCTCGCCGGCCGCCACCAGCTCGTCGAGCGCCCTCGGGTCGTAGTCCGGCAGGCGGGCCGGCAGCACCAGTGTCTCCAGGGCGGAGGCCGGGATCGCCGCACCCGCCAGCTGCTCGACCACCCGGAGGAGGCCCTCGGCGCCGCCGTGCCGCGGGGGGCCGCCGGCGGGTGTGACGCCCTGCCAGCGGGGGAGGAAGACGCCGAGCGCCTCCGGCGGGACGGGTTCCACCTCGGCGCGCAGCGCCGCGAGCGAGCGGCGGCGCAGGGTCCGCAGCACCTCCGGGTCGCAGAAGTCCTCACCGGTGCCCCCGAGGGCGGCCGGGCGGATCCGGCCGACGACCAGCGACCCCGCGGCCTCCAGGCGTCTCAGCGTCTCGGTCGCCACGGCGGCGCCCAACCCGAACCGGGTGGCGACGTCGGCGACCGTGAACGGGCCGTGGGTCCGGGCGTGCCGTCGGACGAGGTCCCCGAGCGAATCGGGTACCACCTCGGTGAACACCTCCGGGATCCCGACGGGCAGGGCGACGCCCAGGGCGTCGCGCAGCCGACCGGCGTCCTCGACGGCGGCCCACAGATCGCCCCGGTCGCCGACCCGGACCCGGATCAGGCGGCGGGCACCCTCCAGGTCGGCAAGCCACCCGTCGAGCTGGGCGTGGTCGGGTGGCCGGGTCCGGGCGGCGACCTCGGCGCGGGTCAGGGGGCCGTGCCGGCGCAGGACGTCGGCCACCTCCTCCACGCCGCGGGCCCGGCGATCCGGCGCGGTGCCGGTGAGCTGGGCCTCGGTCCCCTCGACCGCCGCGGGGTCGAGCAGCTCGGCCAGCTCGGCGGCACCCGGCTGCCCGAGCAGCTCGGCGAGCAGCGTGGGGTCGAGCGTGAGGGCCGCGGCCCGGCGCTCGGCGAGCGGGGCGTCGCCCTCGTAGAGGAACTGGGCCGTGTAGCCGAACAGCAGCGAGCGGGCGAACGGGGACGGCGTCGGCGTGGTGACCTCCACCACCCGGACCCGGCGCGCGACGACGTCGTGCATCAGTGCGGTGAGGGCGGCGACGTCGAAGTCGTCCTGAAGGCACTCGCGGGCCGCCTCGAGCAGCACCGGGAACTCGGGGTACTGGGCCGCCACGGACAGCAGCTGGGCCGACCGCTGGCGCTGCTGCCAGAGCGGCTGCCGCCGGTCCGGCCGCCACCGGGGGAGGAGCAGCGAGCGGGCGGCGGCCTCCCGGAACCGGGCGCCGAAGTGTGCCGACCCGGCGAGCTGCTCCTGGACGGCTCCGGCCACGTCGTCCGGGTCGATCAGCAGGTCCGCGAGCTCGACCGCGGGCTCCGGCGAGCCGCCGCTCCACCGGCCCGCCTCGACGTCCCAGATCCCGGACCCGGCGTCCACCGTGTCCGGCAGCCGCAGGACGATCCCGTCGTCGGAGTGCATCGCCGCCGCGTCCAACCCGTGCCGCTCGCGCAGCCGGGCCGCGATCACGAGCGCCCAGGGCGCGTGCACACGCGCGCCGTACGGGGAGTGGACGACCACCCGCCAGTCGCCGATCTCGTCGCGGAACCGTTCGACGAGGATCGTGGCGTCGTCGGGCAGCCGCCCCGTCGCCGCACGCTGCTCGGCGAGGTAGGCGAGGAGGTTCGCGGCCGCCCAGTCGTCGAGGCCGTCCGCGGCCAGCCGGGCGGCGGCGGCGTCCCCGAGGTCGGACAGCTCGCGCACCCAGGCCCCGACGGCCCGCCCCAGCTCGGCGGGCCGACCCGGCGCGTCGCCCTTCCAGAACGGCAGGCGGCCGGGCAGACCCGGGGCGGGGCTCACCAGCACCTGGTCCGGGGTGATCTGCTCGATCCGCCACGTGCTGGAGCCCAGGGTGAACGTGTCCCCGACCCGGGACTCGTAGACCATCTCCTCGTCGAGCTCACCGACCCGCTTGCCGCCGCGCCGCGCCGCGCCGGTCGCCTCCGCGCCGCTGCCGGCGAGGAACACCCCGTACAGCCCGCGGTCCGGGATGGTGCCGCCGCTGGTCACGGCGAGCCGCAGCGCGCCGGGCCGGGCGCTGAGCACATCGGTGGTGCGGTCCCAGACGAGCCGGGGACGCAGCTCGCCGAAGTCCTCGCTCGGGTAGCGGCCGGCGAGCATGTCCAGCACAGCGTGCAGCGTGGCGTCCCCGAGGCCGCTGAAGGGCGCCGCGCGGCGGACCAGGACGGCGACGTCGTCGACGGTCCGGTCCTCGACGGCCACCATCGCGACGATCTGCTGCGCGAGCACGTCGAGCGGGTTGGCCGGGACGGACAGCTCCTCGATCTCCCCGGCCCGCATCCGCGCGGCGATCACGGCCGCGGGCACCAGGTCGCCGCGGAACGTCGGGAAGAGCACGCCCCGGGAGACGGCGCCCACCTGGTGCCCGGCGCGCCCGACCCGCTGCAGGCCGGAGGCCACCGACGGCGGCGACCCGACCTGGACCACCAGGTCCACCGCGCCCATGTCGATGCCGAGCTCGAGCGAGGACGTCGCCACCACCGCCGGGAGGCGGCCGGACTTGAGCTCGGTCTCGGTCCGGGTCCGTTCGGTGCGGCTCATCGACCCGTGGTGCGCCCGGGCGAGGATCGTCGCGGAGTCGGCCGTGTCGATGCCGACCGCGGCCCCCGACTGGGCCGTCACCTCCGAGGGTCGGAGCGAACCGGGGTCGGGCAGCACCTCGCCGCGCCGGGTGGCCCAGACCTCGTTCATCCGGGCGGTCAGCCGCTCGGCCCCGCGCCGGGAGTTGGTGAAGACCAGGGTCGAGCGGTGCGCCGCCACCAGGTCGACGATCCGCTCCTCGACGTGCGGCCAGAGCGAGCGGCGAGCGCGGGCGGCCGTGGGGTCGCCGCCGTCACCCTCGCCGGCCGTCCCGGCCGCGTCCAGCTCGGTGAGGTCCGGAACGGGCACGACGACGTCTGCCACCACCTGCTTGGTGGACGGGGGCTGCACGATGGTGACGCTGCGGCCGCCGTCGTGCGCGTCCCGGGCCCCGCCCAGGAACCGCGCGACGGTCGCGACGGGCCGCACGGTGGCCGACAGGCCGATCCGCTGGGCGGGACCACCGTGGTCCGCCAGCAGGTCGTCGAGCCGCTCCAGGCTGAGCGCCAGGTGGGCCCCCCGCTTGGTGCCGGCGACCGCGTGGATCTCGTCGAGGATCACCGTGCGGACGCCCGCCAGGCCGGCCCGCGCCGCGGACGTGAGCACCAGGTAGAGGGACTCCGGGGTGGTGATCAGGATGTCCGGCGGGCGGGTGGCGAAGCTGCGCCGCTCCGACGGCGGAGTGTCCCCGGTGCGCATCCCGACCTCGAGATCGCGCACCGGGTGGCCGAGGCGGGCGCCCGCCTGCCGGATCCCGACCAACGGCGAACGGAGGTTGCGCTCCACGTCGGCGGCCAGCGCCTTCAGGGGCGAGACGTACAGCACCTGGCACCGCGCGGTCGGGTCCGGCGGTACCGGGTTGGTGATCAGCCGGTCGAGGGACCACAGGAACGCGGCGAGCGTCTTGCCGGAGCCCGTCGGGGCGACGACGAGCGCGTGCCGGCCGCTGCCGATCGCCGCCCAGGCCTCGGTCTGCGCCCGGGTCGGGGCCTCGAAGGCAGCGGCGAACCATGCCTGGGTGGGCGCGGAGAACCCCGCGCCCCCGTCGTCGCTCACCCCGCCATTGTGGTGGCACGCGGTGACACCCGGCGCCGGGCGGGTCGCAACGTGCCAGGTCGGGGAGAGGTAAGCCGGGATCCGCGGCCGTGGTGGGGGCGTCGTCGCCCGTCGTGGCAGGCTGTCGCGGTGCGCTACAGCGAGTTCTGGGAGCTGGTGGACGGGGTGTTCGGTCCGCTGGGCCGGACGCTCGCGGCCGACCAGGTGATCGGCGCGCTGGACGATCGGACGGCCGGTCGGGCGCTCGCCGACGGCGAGGACCCGATGGTGGTCTGGCGGGCGCTCTGCGACGCGATGGAGGTGCCACCGGCGCAGCGCTGGGGCCCGGACCGGCGCCGGCGGACCAACGAACGGTGACGCGGGAATCCCGTTGCCGCGCTGTCGGCCAAGCGAGGTAGGGTCGGCCGGTGCCCGGACCAGACCCGTTGATCATCGCCCGGGGCCTGGTCAAGGCCTTCGGGGACTTCGTCGCGGTCGACGGGATAGACGTCGACGTGCAACCGGGCGAGTCGTTCGGGTTCCTCGGGCCCAACGGCGCGGGCAAGTCCTCCACGATGCGGATGATCGGCTGCGTCTCGCCGCCCACCGACGGGACGCTCAGCGTGCTCGGCATGGACCCGGCGGTCGACGGGCCGGCGATCCGCGCGCGGCTCGGCGTCGTCCCGCAGCGGGACTCCCTCGACGAGGAGCTGACGGTCGAGGAGAACATCTGGGTGTACGGCAGGTACTTCGGGCTGCCCCGGAAGGTGGTCCGGGAGCGGGCCCGCGAGCTGCTGGAGTTCGCCCAGCTGACCGACCGCGCCACCTCGGTCGTCGAACCCCTGTCCGGCGGGATGAAGCGCCGCCTGACCATCGCCCGGGCCCTGGTGAACACCCCGCAGATCCTGCTGCTGGACGAGCCGACCACCGGCCTGGACCCGCAGGCGCGGCACGTGCTCTGGGACCGGCTGTTCCGGCTCAAGCGCGAGGGCGTGACGCTCGTCCTGACCACGCACTACATGGACGAGGCCGAGCAGCTCTGCGACCGGCTGGTGGTGATGGACCGGGGCCGGATCGTCGCGCACGGGTCGCCGCGGGAGCTGATCGCGGCCCACTCGACCAGGGAGGTCCTCGAGCTGCGCTTCGACAGCGACGACCACGCCCGGCACCTGGGTGAGGTCGACGGCATCGCCGAGCGGGTCGAGGTGCTGCCCGACCGGCTGCTGCTGTACACCGCGGACGGCGAGGGCTCGCACGCGGAGATCATCCGGCGCGGCCTGCAGCCGCTGTCGGCCCTCGTGCGACGCTCGACGCTCGAGGACGTCTTCCTGCACCTGACCGGCCGGACGCTGGTGGACTGAGGTGGTTGCCACGAGCGTCGGCACGACGACGATCCCCCGGACCGGGGGGTGGTCGGCCGTCACCGAGCACCTGCTGATCCAGTACCGGCGGATCTGGTTCGGCTCCGCGATCTCCACGTTCCTCACCCCGCTGATGTACCTGGCCGGGATGGGCTTCGGCCTCGGGCTACTGGTGGATCGCGCGTCGGGGGGGATCGGCGGCGTCCCCTACGTCGCCTTCATCGCCCCGGGGGTGCTCGCGGCGACCGCGGTGCAGGTGGCCGCGGGCGAGACGACCTTCCCCGTGATGGCGGCGATCAAGTGGATCCGCACGTACCACGGGATGCTCGCCACCCCGCTGCGGGTGCGCGACGTCGTCGTCGGGAACCAGGTGTACGTCCTGATCCGGGTGACGATGGCGTCGGCGGTCTTCCTGCTGGTCGCCGCGGCCCTCGGCGCGGTTCGGTCGTGGTGGGCGCTCGCGGCCGTGCCGATGGCCGTGCTCGGCGGGATGGCGTTCGCCACTTGCTGCTACGCGTTCTCCGCCCGGCTGGTCAACGAGCGCGGCCTGACGTTGCTGTTCCGCTTCGTGGTGATGCCGATGACCCTGTTCTCGGGGACGTTCTTCCCGATCACCCAGCTGCCCGGCTGGCTGCAGCCGGTGGCCTGGGCGACCCCGATGTGGCACGCGGTCGACGCCTGCCGGGCGCTCACCCTCGGGACCGCGACCCTCGGCGGCGTGGCGGGCCATGCCGGCTACCTGCTGGTGTGGCTGGTCGCCGGGCAGATCCTGTCGGTGCGCGTGCTGCGCCGCCGGATGGTGATCTAGATGACGACGACGGCGGCGCGCCCGCGCGGCATCGCGCACCAGGTGGCCCGGGCGATACCGATGCCCGCGGGTGCCGGGATGGCCCGCACGCTCGTCGAGCGGAACTTCGTGTCCTTCCGGCGCACCTGGTCGATCATCGTCTCCGGCTTCTTCGAGCCGGTGTTCTTCCTCTTCGCCATGGGCGTCGGGATCGGGTCGCTGGTGGGCGACGTCGACCTTGGCGGCGGCCGGGCCATCCCCTACCTGGTGTTCGTCGCCCCGGCCCTGCTGGCGTCCTCGGCGATGAACGGCGCGGTGTTCGACTCGACGACGAACGTCTTCTTCAAGCTCAAGTACGCCCGGCTGTACGACTCGGTGCTGGCCACCCCGCTCGGGCCCCGCGACGTGGCCGTCGGTGAGATCACCTGGGCCCTGCTGCGCGGGCTGGTGTACTCCGTGGCCTTCCTCCTCGTGGCGGCTGCCGCGGGTGCCGTGACCAGCTGGTGGGCCCTGCTCGCCGTGCCCGCCGCGACGCTCATCGGTTGGGCGTTCGCCTCCGTCGGCATGTCCGCGGCCACCTACATGCGCACGTGGGCCGACTTCGACTACATCCAGCTCGCGATCATGCCCATGTTCCTGTTCTCCGCGACGTTCTTCCCGCTGTCCGCCTACCCCGCCCCGCTGCAGTGGGTGGTCCAGGCGACGCCGCTGTACCACGGCGTCGCGATGGTCCGGGAGCTGATGCTGGGCGAGATCGGGCCGGGAGTGCTGGTGCACGTGGCGTACCTGTTCGCGATGGGGGCGATCGGGACGGTCTGGGCCGCGGGACGCGTGGAGCGCCTGTTGCTGCGCTGAGCGCTTGATCGGGTCTGGGATCGGCCAGTTGGCTGGTGCCGAGTGAATCGGCCCGTTGGCTGGTGCAGAGTGAGCCAGGCCCGCCCGGCGGGCCGGCTCGGCGTGTCGCGCGCAGTCGAACAGGTGTTCGTCTATCCTGTCCACAGGTGCTGCAGCGCCGATGGGATTCACAACCCGCCGGGGGGCGGCGGAGTGGATGTCGGAGGCCCGGCGTAGCGTCGCAAGAACAGCAGAGGAAGACGCACTGCGGGCAGACGGCAGACCCGGTCCGCAGACACAGACCGCACGGGTGGTACGCCGCCCCCCGGACCACCGAGGTGAGACATGGCAGCTCCTGAAGACCGCGCGAAGGCGCTCGAGGCCGCACTCAGCCAGATCGACCGACAGTTCGGCAAGGGCTCGGTCATGCGCCTCGGCGACGAGGGTCGCGCG
The DNA here is from genome assembly GCA_964349585.1 of uncultured Actinotalea sp. Taxonomy (GTDB): domain Bacteria; phylum Actinomycetota; class Actinomycetes; order Actinomycetales; family Cellulomonadaceae; genus Actinotalea. The sequence continues at coordinate 4,802 of CAYGGX010000050.1, read as the reverse complement.
CCCGTCGAGGTCATCCCGACCGGATCCATCGCGCTCGACATCGCGCTGGGCATCGGCGGCCTGCCGCGCGGTCGCGTGGTGGAGATCTACGGGCCGGAGTCGAGCGGGAAGACCACGGTCGCCCTGCACGCGGTCGCGAACGCCCAGAAGGCCGGCGGGATCGCGGCATTCATCGACGCGGAGCACGCACTCGACCCGGAGTACGCCAAGAACCTCGGCGTCGACACCGACGCACTGCTGGTTTCCCAGCCGGACACGGGTGAGCAGGCGCTCGAGATCATGGACATGCTGATCCGCTCCGGCGCCATCGACGTCGTGGTCATCGACTCGGTGGCGGCGCTGGTGCCGAAGGCGGAGATCGAGGGCGAGATGGGCGACAGCCACGTCGGCCTGCAGGCTCGGCTGATGTCCCAGGCGCTGCGCAAGATCGCGGGAGCGCTGAACACGTCCGGCACCACCGCCATCTTCATCAACCAGCTGCGCGAGAAGATCGGCGTCTTCTTCGGCTCCCCGGAGACCACGACGGGAGGCAAGGCCCTCAAGTTCTACGCCTCGGTCCGCCTGGACATCCGACGGATCGAGACGCTCAAGGAGGGGACCGATGCGGTCGGGAACCGCACCAGGGTCAAGGTGGTCAAGAACAAGATGGCCCCGCCGTTCAAGCAGGCCGAGTTCGACATCATCTACGGGGTCGGGATCTCCCGCGAGGGCGGCCTGATCGACCTCGGGGTCGAGCACGGCTTCGTCCGCAAGTCCGGCGCCTGGTACACCTACGAGGGCGACCAGCTCGGACAGGGCAAGGAGAACGCCCGTACGTTCCTGAAGGACAACCCCGACCTGGCTGACGAGATCGAGAAGAAGATCAAGGAGAAGCTCGGCGTCGGTGCGCGGGTCGACGCGCCGGCCGAACCCGTGCAGGGCGTCGACTTCTGAGTGCCGGGGTCCGTGCGGGCGGAGGTAGGAGCGCGCGGTGACCAGACAGCGCGGGCGTCGGGCCGCCGAGCCGCCGGGCAACGGATCGGCGGCGCAGGACCGGGACCCCGAACCGGAGTCGGTCGCCCGGACGATCGCGCTTCGGCTGTTGACCGGGGCGCCGCGGAGCCGGCACCAGGTGGCCGACGCCATGGCGCGCCGGAACGTCGACCCACAGGTGGCACAGCGGGTGCTCGACAGGTTCTGCGAAGTCGGCCTGATCGATGACGCGGATTACGCCCGGATGCTGGTGCGCTCGCAGCGTGAGTCGCGCGGGCTTGCGCGGCGGGCCCTGGCTGCGGAGCTGAGGCGCCGCGGCATCGGCGACGAGGATGCCGCCGCGGCACTCGACCAGGTGGACCCGGACGACGAGGTCGCCACCGCGCGGGAGCTGCTCCGCAGGCGGTGGCGCGACGACGTCGAGGTGACCGTGGCGGCGCGGCGCGCCGTCTCGATGCTCGCACGCAAGGGGTACTCGCCCGGCCTGTCGCGCCGACTTGTCGCGGAGATGGTGGACGATAGAGGTGGCCGGGCCCGGGGTGCGGATCGCGAGGTCGACGACCGACGGTAGGAGGCGCGCGATGGGCGAGATCGCGATCATCATCGCCCTCCTGCTGGCCTGCCTGGTCGCGCTCATCCTCGTGCTCATCGCACGGCGGGAGGCCGACGCCACCCGGAAGCAGGCCCTGCAGGACGTCGAGTCGATCAAGACCGAGGCCCGCTCGCTCCTGGGGGATGCCAAGGGCCGCGAGGAACGAGTCACCGAGCGAGAGCGGGAGCTGACCGCGGAGCGCAAGCGGGTGCGCGACCTGCTCGAGCAGAACGAGGCCCGCGCGGCGTCGATCGAGCGGGACCGCGCCGCCGCGCGCGAGGCCGTCGCGGTCGCGCGGTCCGAGGCGGTCGAGCTGCTCGGGTCCGTGTCCGGGCTGTCCGCCGAGGAGGCCCGCGCCGAGCAGTTGCGAATGGCCGCCGAGCTCGCGGAGCACGAGGCGGCCGCCTCGGTGCGCCGCGCGGAGGCCAAGGCCCGCCGGGTCGCGGAGGAACGAGCGCGCGGGATCATCGCGTCCGCCGTCCACCGGCTCGCGGGGCCCACCAGCGCGCAGAGCGTGGTGACGGTCGTTCCCCTGCCGGCCGAGGAGATGAAGGGCCGGATCATCGGCAAGGAGGGGCGGAACATCCGCGCCTTCGAGGCGATCACCGGCGTGAACCTGCTGATCGACGACACGGCGGAGTCCGTGACGCTCTCCAGCTTCGACGCGGATCGGCGAGAGATCGCGACGGTCGCCCTCACGTCCTTGATCGAGGATGGTCGCATCCACCCCCAACGGATCGAGATCGCCTACGCGGAGGCGGTCGCGGGCGCGCCCGAGCGTGCGGTTGCGGCCGGTCATGACGCCGCGGAGCGGGCGGGGGTCAGGGGCCTGCATCCCGAGATCATCGAGACCCTCGGCAGGCTCCGGCTGCGGGTCAGCTACGGCCAGAACGTGCTCGCGCACCTGGTGGAGAGCGCCCACCTCGCCGCCGTGATGGCGGCGGAGATCGGCGCCGACGTCGAGGTCGCGCGACGCGCGGCATTCCTGCACGACATCGGCAAGGCCCTGACCGCCGAGCGAACGGGTACCCATGCGGCTCTCGGCGCGGCGCTGCTCCGCCGGGTGGGGGAGTCGGCTGCCGTGGTGAGCGCGGTCGCCTCGCACCACGACGAGGTGCCGGTGACGGCCGTCGAGGGCGTGCTGGTCCAGGCCGCCGATGCGTGCTCGGCCTCCAGGCCGGGCGCCCGCCGTGAGGAGCTGGACCAGTTCGTGGAGCGGATGACCTCCCTGGAGACCCTGGTCGGCGCGCAGGCCGGGGTGCGCAAGGTGGTCGCGATGGCAGCCGGCCGAGAGGTCCGGGTGATCGTGGAGCCCGACGAGGTCGACGACGCGGGTCTTCCGGACCTCGCCGCGTCGATCGCCCGGCACATCGAGGGTGAGCTGAGCTATCCGGGCGAGATCACCGTGACGGTGATCCGGGAGCTGCGCGCCAGCGCCACGGCGGGCTGACGGAGCGCTCCCGCCGGCGGGATGTCCCGCTCGCCGGAGAACCCCGCACAGGCCGGAGCGCCGCTCGCCGTACCCTGGTCGGGATGACAGCGACAGGCACCGCTCCAGCGCCCGGCCGCACCTACGCGGTGCACAGCCTCGGGTGCCAGATGAACGTGCACGACTCCGAGCACATGGCGGGGCTCCTCGAGGCGGCCGGCTACGTGCCCGCGACCGCCGCCGATGCCGCAGCCTGGACCGCCGACGTCGTCGTCGTGAACACCTGTGCGGTGCGGGAGAACGCCGCCACCCGGCTCCAGGGCAATCTCGGCCAGCTCGCCTCGATCAAGGAGTCCCGTCCCGGCATGCAGATCGCCGTCGGCGGTTGCCTCGCCCAGATGGACCGGGACGCGATCGTGGATCGCGCGCCGTGGGTCGACGTCGTCTTCGGCACGCACAACATCCAGGCCCTGCCCGTCCTCCTGGAACGCGCCCGGCACAACGCCGAGGCCCAGGTCGAGCTGGCCGAGGCGCTCGAGGTGTTCCCGTCGACCCTGCCGACCCGACGGGAGTCGGCGTACGCGGGCTGGGTGTCGATCAGCGTCGGGTGCAACAACACCTGCACGTTCTGCATCGTGCCCCACCTCCGCGGCAAGGAGCGCGACCGGCGGCCGGGGGACATCCTTGCCGAGGTCCGGGCGTTGGTCGACGACGGCGCCATCGAGGTCACCCTGCTGGGGCAGAACGTGAACAGCTACGGGGTCGAGTTCGGTGACCGGACCGCCTTCGCGTCGCTGCTGCGGGCGGTGGGCGCGGTACCGGGGATCGAGCGGGTCCGGTTCACGTCGCCGCATCCGGCGGCGTTCACGGACGACGTGATCGCCGCGATGGCGCAGACGCCCACCGTGATGCCCAGCCTGCACATGCCGCTCCAGTCGGGCTCGGACCGCGTGCTGCGAGCGATGCGTCGGTCGTACCGGGCGTCGCGGTTCCTCGGCATCCTCGACCGCGTGCGGGCGGCGATCCCGGACGCGGCGATCACCAGCGACATCATCGTGGGCTTCCCGGGGGAGACGGAGGAGGACTTCGCGGAGACGCTGCGGGTGGTCGAGGCGGCCAGGTTCGCCTCGGCGTTCACCTTCCAGTACTCGATCCGGCCGGGAACCCCAGCGGCCGAGATGCCCGACCAGGTTCCTCAGCAGGTGGTCACGGAGCGCTACCAGCGGCTCCTCGAGCTGCAGGAGCGGATCTCGACCGAGGAGAACGCCAGCCAGGTGGGTCGCGTCGTGGAGGTGCTGGTCTCGGAGGGCGAAGGGCGCAAGGATGCGGCGACCCGGCGGATCACCGGTCGGGCCGCGGACAACCGCCTCGTGCACCTTGCGGCTCCGCCCGACGCCCAGGGCCCGGCGGAGGCGGCGGACCCGGCCGGATCGCACCCCATGCCGCGGCCCGGAGACATGGTGTCGGTCGAGGTGACCCGCAGCGCGCCACACCATCTGATCGCGGACTCCGCGCTCGTCGGTGGCCGGTTCCGAGTACGCCGGACCCGGGCCGGGGACGCCTGGGCGTCGGGCCGGTCGTCGCACCACGCCGAGCCCGGTCCCGTCGCACTGGGCATGCCCGGCACCCGAGCCTGAAGCGACGTCGTCTCGGCCCGGCTGCCGGGGCGGCCGGCCCGGACGCCGACCTGGGGTCGGGGGCCGGTTGCGGTGGCGCGGGCGGCGGGTTCCGACGCCGGCGCCGGTCGGGCGGGTAGCGTCGGGGCCGTGCTCGTCGCCGCAGCGCTGGTCCCGCACACCGCCCTCCTGG
>CAYGGX010000049.1:3018-16210 GCA_964349585.1 uncultured Actinotalea sp. | reverse complement strand
GCTCGGCGTCCCACGACGCCGCGGCGCGCTCGGCGGAATCCCCGACGACGTACTCCCCCGCCGGGTCGTCGGCCTCCGGGCCGCCGGCCCCGGCCGCCCCACGCGCCCCGTGACCGGCCGGCTCTGCGCTGGCGCCGGCAGCAATCGCGGTCTCCACCCTCGCTTCCAGGCCGAGCGTCTCTCGCAGCGCGCGCTGGACGTTCGCCGGGTGCGGCCCGGTCCGGAAGGTGGTCGCCAGCTGGGGCGTGGTGAACGCGAGCGTCACGACCCCCGCGGCCACCTCGGACACCTGAGCGTTCTGGCTCACGAGCGCCCACGTGGCCATCCGGATCGACCGCAGGGTCTGCAGCACCTCTGCCCAGCGCCGGCGCACGTCCTCGGCCTCCATCCCGGTCGCGGCGGGAGGGGTGGCAGCTGCGACCGATGGGCCGGCTGCCCCAGAAGGTGCCCGCTCGACGGGCCTGGCCTCGGGCGTCGGCTTGGACTCGGGAGGTACCGACTCGACGGGCTCGGCCTTGGGGGTCGGCTTGGGCGCCTCCGCCTGGCTGTGCTTGGGCTCCGGAGGCGACGTCTCGACGCGCCGGTCGGACGGCCCGTCGGGGCTCGGCTCGGGCATCGCCGGCGCAGCCGGCGCGGGCGAGACGGGCCGGGCGTCCGGCGCCCCCGACCCAGCCGGGGCGGGCCGGGCGTCCGGCGCCCGCAAGGTGGCAGCCGGCGCCCCCGATCCCAACGCCCGCTCCACCCGGTCCAACCGCGCACCCAGCCCGCGCGCGCCGTCGTCGGCGGCGGGCAGCAGCAGCCGGGCCGCAAGCAGCTCCAGGTGCAGCCGCGGTGACGTCGCCCCGGTCATCTCGGTCAACGCGGCATTGGCGAGGTCCGCCGACCGCGACAGCTCGGCGGCACCCAGCGCCGCGGCCTGCGCCCGCATCCGGGCCACCTGGTCGGTCGGCAGGGTCCGCAGCACGGCGTCGGCGGAGTCGGGCGAGGCGGCGATGACGATGAGGTCGCGAAGGCGCTCGAGCAGGTCCTCGACGAACCGGCGCGGCTCGTGGCCGGTGGCGATCACCCGGTCGACCACGCGGAACGCGCTCGCCCCGTCCCTGGCCGCGATCGCGTCCACGGCGTCGTCCAGCAGGGTCGCGTGCGTGTACCCGAGCAGCGCGACGGCGGACTCGTAGTCGATGCCCTCCTTGCCGGCACCGGCGACCAGCTGGTCCAGCACGGACAGAGAGTCGCGGACCGAGCCGCCGCCCGCCCGCACCACCAGCGGCAGCACGCCCGCCCCCACCGTCACGCCCTCGCTGTCGCAGATCTGCTCCAGGTACGGCTGCAGCGTGTCCGGAGCGACGAGCCGGAACGGATAGTGGTGGGTGCGCGAGCGGATGGTGCCGATCACCTTGTCCGGCTCGGTGGTCGCGAACACGAACTTCACGTGCGGTGGGGGCTCCTCGACGATCTTGAGCAGCGCGTTGAACCCCTGGGGGGTGACCATGTGCGCCTCGTCGAGGATGAAGATCTTGAACCGGTCGCGAGCCGGGGCGTAGGCGGCGCGCTCGCGCAGGTCGCGGGCGTCGTCCACCCCGTTGTGGCTGGCCGCGTCGATCTCCACGACGTCCAGGGACCCGCTGCCGCTGCGGGCGAGCTCGACGCACGAGTCGCAGACGCCGCACGGGTCCGGCGTCGGGCCCTCTGCGCAGTTCAGGCAGCGGGCAAGGATCCGGGCCGACGTCGTCTTGCCGCAGCCTCGCGGGCCCGAGAACAGGTAGGCGTGCGAGACGCGGTCGGCCCGCAGGGCCTGGGCGAGCGGTTCGGTGACGTGCTCCTGACCGATCACCTCGGTGAAGGTCTCCGGTCGATAGCGGCGGTACAGGGCGGTGGTCACGCAGTCAGGGTAGACGGCCCGGCCGACGCGTGGACCGGATGCACCGGCCCGATGACTCTTCGGGGCTGCGCGCGGTCTGCCGTGGGGCCGAGGGGTTCGACGCCGGCGGCTGGTTCGTGCCATACGTGCACGACGAGGAGTTCGGCGAGGTCGTCACGGTGAAGGGCGGCTGACCCCGCCCCACCGACCCTCGCGAAGCCGGGGTCCCGGACCGGACCCCTTGCGTCTCACACGGTGTCAGAGTGTGGAGTCATGGACATGCCTTCCACCGGCGAGCACCTGCTGCCGATCGGCCAGTTCTCCCGACTGACCCAGCTGAGTGTCCGCATGCTGCGGTACTACGACGAGCACGGCGTGCTGCACCCGACGCGCGTCGACCCCGACTCCGGCTTCCGCTACTACTCCCCGGCGTTGCTCGTAACCGCGCGCCAGGTGCGTCAGCTGCGCGACGTCGGACTGGGGGTCGCCGAGCTGGCGGCCTGCGTCACGGCGCTCGGCGACACCGCAACGCTGCGGTCGACGCTGCTGCAGCACCGAGGACGCCTGGCCGACGACGCCGCGACGGTCGCAGACCGGATCCGGGAGGTGGACCACCTGATCGCCACTCTGGAGGAACCAGCCATGTCCATCGAGATCAACCACCGCACCCTTCCCGCCCGCACGGTCGCCTCGCTGCGCGCCGTCATCCCGACCTACGCCGACGAGGGACAGCTCTGGCAGCGCCTGATGCCCGCGGTCTTCAGCTCGGGCACCATGCCGGCACCGGACGCGCGCGCCATCGCCGTGTTCCACGACGAGGACTACAAGGAGTCCGACGTCGACGTCGAGATCCAGCTCCCTGTAGCCGCACCGTTCGCCGACGCCGGCGACGTCCGCTGCGTCGATGTGCCCGAGCAGGAGGTCGCCACAGGCATCCTCAACGGGCCTTATGACGCCATCGGCTCCGTGATGGAGGCGGTCGGCAGCTGGGTACCCGAGAACGGCTACCGGTTCGCCGGGCCGATGTTCAACATCTACCTGGTCTCTCCGCAAGAGGAGCAGGACCCGGCCAAGTGGGTCACGGAGGTCTGCGTCCCGGTCGCAAAGGACGCCTGACTTGAGCGCGAACGACCTGCGGCTCGCGCACCCCGAGCTCTACCGGGCGCCCGACACCCCGGTCCGGCTGACCGTGCCGCCGCTCGGCTACCTGATGGTGGACGGCGCGGGCGACCCGAACACCGCACCCGAGTACGCCGACGCCGTCGCCACCCTCTACGCGGTGAGCTACGGCCTACGGTTCGCGGCGAGGGCCGCCGGTACGGAGCCCTGGAAGGTGATGCCGCTGGAGGGCCTGTGGTGGGCCGACGAGATGACCGCCTTCAGCACCGAGCGCAGGGCTGACTGGCGCTGGACGATGATGATCGCCCAGCCACCCGTGGTCACCTCCGAGGCGGTGGCGGCCGCGCTGGCCGCCGCCGTCCGGAAGGGGAAGGCGCCGGCCGCCGACCGGCTCCGGTTAGCGACGCTCGACGAGGGCGACAGCGTGCAGGTGATGCACCACGGCCCGTTCGCCGACGAGGGCCCCACGGTCGCGGCTCTGCACGCGTTCATCACCGACTCCGGCCTGGCGCTCCGCGGTAAGCACCACGAGGTGTACCTGAGCGACCCGCGCGGGGCGGCACCGAGCAAGATGCGGACGATCATCCGGCAGCCCGTGGAGCCCGCCTGACGAGCGCCTCAGTCCTCGGGGTCCCGCTCGCCCGGGTCGTGCAGCTCGTCGTAGCGGGTGAGCGGCGAGAGCGGGGTCTGCGCCCGGTAGGCGGCCCGGCCCATCGCGAACGCCCCGACCGGCGCGGTGGCGAGCTGGAGCGCGATCGCGATCGTCAGCTTGAGCGCGTTCACCCAGGTGAACTCGAGCACGAGCACGCCGGCGAGCACGAAGACGACGCCGAGGGTGGCGGCCTTGGTCACCGCGCTCATCCGGGAGTACGCGTCGGTGAACCGGACGATGCCGATCCCGGCGAGCACCACCAGTGCGACCCCGAGGGCGATCAGCACCCCCCCGACCAGGTTGATCGCGAGTGTCATCACTCCCGCCCCCGATCGATGAGGCGCGCGAGGGTCACCGGCGCGAGGAAGCCGACGACGGTCGCGACGATGACGATGTCGAACAGCCCGGCCAGGTCCAGCCGGACCGCGAGCAGCGCGACCGCGGCGACGAACACGAAGAACACCAGGTCGCTCGCGACCGCGCGGTCCGCGGCGCTCGGCCCGCGGACGATCCGCCACATCGCCGGCAGCAGTGTCAGCGCGAGGGCGCCGATCGCGATGTCCAACGGGTTCACGGCGTCATCTCCCGAGGTGCGCGACCGCGCAGCGCGTTCAGCACCCGGTCCTCCATCGAGGTCAGCCGCGCCCGGAACGCCTCGGCCTCCGGGGCGTACATCCCGTGCACGTAAAGGGTCGGCGGTTCGTCCTTCACGGCCAGCACGAGCGTCCCTGGTGTGAGGGTTATCAGGTTGGCCAGGGTGGTGATCTCGAGCGGGGTGCGGCAACGCAGGGGGAACTCGACGACGCCGGGCTGAAGTCGGTTCATCGGGGTGAGCGCGTCCCACGCGACCTCGCCGGTCGCGGCCACCATCTCGCGGAACGCGTAGCCGAGGAACGCCACCACGCGTCCGGTTCGGCGGATCTCCGACAGCACCCGGTTCATCGGCCGGTCACCGCCGCAACGTACGTCGACACGTCCACCAGCCCGGCCGCCGCCTGCTCGGCGAGGGCGAGCAGGCCCTCACCGCCGAGACCGAGAGCGACGGAGATCGCGGCGAGCACGGCCGCCGGAGCGACGAGCCCGGCCCGCATCCTGCGCCGCCCCCCGCGGGTGAGGACGTGCGCGGGCGGATCGGGGTCGTCGGCGTGCTCGTCGCCGAGCGGCTCGTCCAGGTCCGCCTCGAGGTTCTCAGCGCCCGCGATCTCATCCGCATGGGGCGGCCCGTCCGCCGGATCCGTCGGCTCCTCGGGCGTCGGGCCCCAGAACACCGCGTTCCACACCTTCAGCATCGAGAGAAGCGTGAACAGGCTGACCGCCACGGCCACCCCGGCGGCGAGGAACTGCTGCTCGATGACGGCCGCGCGGATCAGGGCGAACTTCGCCACGAATCCCGAGAGCGGGGGGATGCCGGTCAGCGAGAGCGCCGCGAGCACGAACGCCACGGCCAGGACGGGCTCCTGCCGAGCGACCCCGCCCAGCTTGGCGAGCCGCCCGGTGCCGTGCACGGTCTCCACGGCGCCGGTGGACAGGAACAGCGACGCCTTCACGATCGTGTGGTGCAGCAGGTAGAAGATCCCGGCGGCGACGCCGAGCGGCCCGAAGAAGGCGAGCCCGAGCAGGATGTAGCCGACCTGGCTGACCATGTGGAAGGCGAGGATCGAGCGCATGGTGGTCTGGCCGAGGGCGCCGAGCACGCCGACGACCATCGTGGCCACCAGCACGACGAGCAGCAGCGTGTGCAGCCGCTCGTCGCCCCCGAAGATCACGGCGTAGAGGCGGAAGATCGCGTAGACGCCGATCTTGGTGAGCAGCCCGGAGAAGAGTGCGGTGACCGCCGGGGAGGCGTGCGGGTAGGTGCGCGGCAACCACGAGTGCACCGGGACCACCGCCGCCTTCACGGCGAGCGCGACCAGGATCACCCCGGCCGCCAGGCCCGCGGCCGGGGACTCGGCACCAACCCCGGCGAGCTCGCCGAGGTTGACCGTTCCCGTGACCCCGTAGAGCAACCCGACGCCGATCAGGAAGATCGTCGAGGCCCCGAGGCTCATCGTCAGGTAGAGGCGCCCGGCGGTTAGCTGCGCGGCCCGCCCGCTCCGGGTCATCAGCACATAGGAGGGGATGAGCGCGACCTCGATTACCACGAACAGGTTGAAGACGTCGGCGGTGACGAAGGCGCCGTAGACGCCCGCGGACATTGCCAGGACCAGGGGCATGAAGTACCTGTCGCGGTCGTCGCCGGTCGCGATCGCGAACGAGGTCGTGACCAGGATCAGCAGCGAGGCCACGGCAAGCATCAGCGCGCTGAAGAGGTCGGCCGCGAACGGGATGGCGATGCCGGCCTGCCAACCGGCAACCTGCTCCACCAGCACGTCGCCGTTCCGGGTGGCGGCGATCAGGAAGCCCGCGTAGACCAGCACGACGGCGGGCACGCCCAGCCCGACCGCTCGGCGCACCACCGGCCAGCGGCCGGTCATGGGCACGGCGAAGGCCGCGAGCAGCGGGCCGCCGACGAGGAGCGGCAGCGCGGTAGCGAGGCTCACTCGGCCACCTCCCGCTGCGTCCCGGGGCCGCCGTCGCGCCGACCGCCGTCCGGGCGCGTACCGCCGAGCCGGCCGGACCCGTCGTCGTGCGCGTCATCCTCATCAGCCTGATCGGCGAGCTCGCCGAGGTCGTCGGCTCCCGCGCCGGACAGGCCGAGCAGGTAGACCGTGATGCCGAAGGTGATGACGATCGCCGTCAGGGCGAACGCCTGGGGCAGCGGGTCGGCGGCGAGCTCGGGATCGGTCCAGCCGATGATCGGCACTCCCCGCCGGCTCATCCCCCCGGCGGCGACGAGGAGCAGGTTGGCCGCGTGCCCCAGCAGGATGAAGCCGAGTGTCACCCGGAAGAGGCCCTTCTGCAGGATCAGGTAGACCCCACCCGCGGTGAGGATGGCGACGGCGAGTGCGGCGGTCATCGGCCCGCCTCCAACCGCGGGTGCGCGGAACCGCTGCCACCCGGCTGCACGGCCCCCCGGGCCAGGCGGTCCAGCGCGGCGACGGCGAGCCCGACGACGGCGAGCAGCACCCCGACGTCGAAGATCAGCGAAGTGGACATCGACGTGCTGAACCCGCCGACCGCCAACTCGGCGCGCAGCGGTCGAAGGAACGATCCGGCTGCCAGGCCGAGCAGCCCGGTGAGGACCATCACCGAGACTCCGACGCGGGCGAGCGTGCCCGCCTGCAGCCGCAGCGGAGTCGCGGCCATCCGCGGGAGCTGGGCGACCGCGACCCCGGCCCCGGCGACCAGCGCGGCGATGAACCCGCCGCCCGGCTGGTAGTGCCCGCGCAGCAGCAGGTAGACCGCGAGCGCGGCGATCACGGGGATCACGATCCGCGCCACGACTATCAGGATCAGGTTGTTGCCCGGCGACTCCGCGTTCAGGATCGCGTCTGCCCCGGGCCGCACGGCCGGCACCCGGCGCCGCGTCTCCGCGCGCAGGAGGGCGAGCAGGCCGATCGCCGCGACCGCTAGGACACCGACCTCGCCGAGGGTGTCCAGCCCGCGGAAGTCGACCAGCACCGTGTTGACCACGTTGGTGCCGCCCGAAAGCTCGTAGGCGTCGTTGACCAGCACCTCGGCTGCCGGCGAGGCCCCGCGGCGGCCGGTCAGCGCGAGCGTCGCCAGGAACGCCACGCACCCGCTGCCCACGGCGAGAACCGCGGTGGCCAGCGTCCGCCGCCGACGGACCGCGCGGAACGCCGAGGGCAGTCGGCGCAGCACCAGGACCGCGACGACAACCGTGAGGATCTCCACGAGCATCTGGGTCAACGCGAGGTCCGGCGCGCCGGCGAGCAGGAACCACCCGGCCACGAGGAAGCCGGCCACCCCGATCATCGAGATCACGGCCAGCCGGTTGCGGGTCACGACCGCGCCGAGGACGGCCACAGCGAGGAGCCCGACGACCACCCAGTCGCCCGGGCGAGTCACGTCGCCGGGCGGGTCCGCCAGCGGTCCGACGACGGCGACGCCGACGGCACCCAGGGCGACGAGCGCGACGAGCGGGCGCGCAAGGTGACCCGCGAGGCCCGGCCGCATGTCCGGGCGGCCGACCACCGCGCCCGTGGCCACGGCGCCGTCGTACAGGGCATCGAACCCCTCGGTGCCGCTGACGGGCAGCTCCAGCCGATCGAGCGTGCGATCCACCGGCGCGCGAGCGGCGAACAGGAGGGACCCGAGTGCGATCGTGATCGCGGATGCGAGCAGCGCCGTCGTGAACCCGTGCCAGAGCGCGAGGTACGCCACCGCGTCGACGCCGTGCGTGTCCACGACCGTCCGGGTGATCAGCGGATTGAGGACCTCCGGGGTGAAGCCGAGCAGCACGCCGAGCACCGCCGGCACGGCCGCCGGCGCGAGGAAGAGCGCCTTCGGCTCGTGGAGGTCGCGCTGCACGGTCGGCCCACCGAAGGACCCGTAGACCATCCGGAAGCCGTAGGCGAAGGTGAGCGCCGCGGCGCAGACGGCGGCGACCGTGGCGAGCACACCGACCCAGGCCGGGCCGGGGGCGTCGAGGAAGGCCTGGAACGCCTCCTCCTTGCTGACGAAGCCCAGCAGCGGGGGCAGCCCGGCCATCGAGGCGGCGGCGAGTGCGGTGAGGGTCGCGGTGACCGGCATCACCTTCCACAGCCCGGAGAGCTGGCGGATGTCCCGGCTGCCGGCTTCCCGGTCGATGATCCCGACGAGCATGAACAGCGTCGCCTTGAACAGGGCGTGCGCGAACGTGTGCAGGGCGGCGGCCGCGAGCGCCGCGGGGGTGCCCACCCCGATCAGCGCGATGATGAAGCCCAGCTGGCTGACGGTGGAGTACGCGAGCAGCGCCTTCAGGTCGTGGCGCTGCAGCGCGAACAGGGCGCCGACGATCGCGCTCGCCAGGCCCACCGTGATCAGGGTGGCCCGCCAGCCCACCATCCCGTTGAACACAGGCGTGAAGCGCAGCAGCAGGTAGATGCCGCCCTTGACCAGCGTGGCGGCGTGCAGGTAGGCGCTCACCGGAGTGATCGCGACCATCGCGTCCGGCAGCCAGAAGTGGAAGGGGATCTGCGCCGACTTGGTGAAGGCGGCGACGATCACCAGGACCGCGATCGCGGGCGCCAACGGGGACCCGGCCACCGCGCCCGGGTCGGCGAGGATCACCGACAGGTCCGAGGTTCCGGCCGCGTCCGCGATCATCACCGCGGCCGCGAGCAGGGCCAGGCCGCCGCTGCCGGTGGTGACCAGCGCGCGCGTCGCCGGCTTCGCGCCCGCGAGACCGTTGCCGCCGATGAGGAAGAACGAGGCGAGGGTGGTCAGCTCCCAGAAGACGAACAGCAGGATGACGTCGCCCGCCAGGACGAGGCCGAGCATGGCCGTGGCGAAGAGCGTGAGGAACAGGAAGAGCCGCGCGTGGCTGGAGTCATCCTTCAGGTACCTCGCGGCGTAGGCGGTGACGAGGGCGCCCACGCCCAGGACGAGCCCGGCGAACAGCACCGAGATCCCGTCCATCCGCAGGTGGAAGGAGACCCCGAGGGTCGGCAGCCAGCTCCACTTCTCCTCGACGACGCCACCCTCCAGCACAGTGGGCATCACCGTGGCCAGGACGCTGCCCACGCCGATGAACGTCACCGAGAGGAGGTAGCCCGTCCGGCGCCCGATCCAGCGCGCGGCTACGGGAGCGAGGACCGCCGCGAGGAGCATCGCGAGCAGGCTGAGGGTTAGCACCATGCGGTTACCGTCGACGACCGGGCGTCAGGCGGGCTGCGGGCACAGCAGCTCTCCTTCGCGTTCGTGGGGCGCCCGAAGTCTATCCGGCGGCCTAAGGGGACGCCGTTCGGGTCCGAGCAGGGCCTCGACTTCCCCTGAGGCGACGGAACCGAGATCATTGGGGCAACCTCCAGACGCCGGACGCTCGGTCGTGCCCGCGGGTGCGACCAGATCGCGGCCCGTGGCGGCAGGCGACGAAGGGCGGACCAATGGGTGCACACTCCCGAACTGTCGACGAGGTGCTCGAGCAGCTCGGCGCCGACAGGGGAGGGCTCAGCACCGCGGAGGCCAGCCGTCGGCTCGAGGAGGCGGGCCCCAATCGCCTCCCGGACGCCCCGCCGGACAGCCTGATCAAGCGGATCGCCAAGCACTTCAACGACATCCTCATCTACATCCTGCTCGTCGCCGTCGTGGTCACGGCGCTGCTGCAGCACTGGATCGACTCCGGCGTGATCCTGGGCGTTGTCCTGATCAACGCGGCGATCGGCTACATCCAGGAGGGCAAGGCCGAGGCCGCGCTCGAGGGCATCCGAAAGATGCTGTCCCTGGATGCCCAGGTCCGCCGCGACGACCACTGGGTGAAGATCGACGCCGAGGACCTCGTCCCCGGCGACGTGGTCCGGCTGCGCTCGGGCGACCGGGTGCCCGCGGACCTGCGGCTGCTCGCCACGACGAACCTGCAGATCGAGGAGTCGGCCCTCACCGGTGAGGCGCTGCCCGTCGAGAAGGAGCCCCATCCGGTCGACGAGGACGCCGGGGTCGGCGACCGAACGTCGATGGCCTTCTCCAGCTCTCTCGTCACCGCCGGCCGCGGCGTCGGCGTCGTCGTCGGCACCGGGTTGGACACCGAGATCGGCCGGATCAGCACGATGATCAGCGAGGTCCAGCCGCTCGCGACGCCCCTCACCCGGGCGATGAACCGGTTCGGCAAGCAGCTCTCCGTCGCGATCGGGGTGCTCGCGGCCGTGATGTTCGCAATCGGCCTGCTGCTGCACGGGAACCCGCCGGGCGAGATGATGATCGCCGCGATCAGCTTCGCGGTCGCCGCCATCCCCGAGGGCCTGCCGGCGATCATGACGATCACCCTGGCGATCGGCGTGCAGCGGATGGCCAGGCGCAACGCGATCACCCGCCGACTCACGTCAGTCGAGACGCTGGGCTCGGTGACCGTGATCTGCTCGGACAAGACGGGGACCCTCACCAAGAACGAGATGACGGTCCGGGCGATCGTCACCGCGGACGCCACCTACACCGTCAGCGGGACCGGCTACCAGCCCGACGGTCAGGTGCTGCTGGACGATGCCCCCGTCGCGCTGGAGCGTCCCGATCTGCTCGCACTCGTCGAGGCGATGGCGGTGGCGAACGACGCCGAGGTCGACGAGGACGAGGACGGGACTTGGCGGATGGTCGGCGAGCCCACCGAGGGCTCGCTGCAGACGCTCGCCGTGAAGTGCGGCTTCGACTCCTCGGAGTACGACCGGCGCGACGAGGTTCCGTTCGAGTCCGAGCACAAGTTGATGGCAACCCTCGACGAGGCGCCCGACGGCCGCTCACTCATCCTCGTCAAGGGGGCACCGGACGGTCTGCTCGACCGCTGCCGCACCCAGTACTCCGGCGCGAAGGGCGAGACCGACCTCGACCGCGACTGGTGGGAGGCGCGGATCGCCGAGATGACGGTTCGCGGCCTGCGGGTGCTGGCCGCCGCCCGCCGGGACGCCCCGGACGAGCAGCAGTCCTTGAGCCTCGGGGACGTCGACGAGAGGCTGGTCTTCCTTGGCGTGGTCGGAATCCTCGACCCGCCGCGCCCGGAGGCGATTGCTGCGATCGCTGCCTGCAAGCGTGCGTCCATCACTGTGAAGATGATCACCGGTGACCACCCCGCGACCGCCCTGGCGATCGCGCAGGAGATGGACATCATCGGCCGCGAGCACGGCGCCGACTCCGTCATCACCGGAGCGGAACTCCAAGCGGCGAGCGACGAGGAACTGCGGATCATCGCCCACGACTACGCGGTGTTCGCGCGTACCAGCCCCGAGCACAAACTTCGCCTGGTCGAGGCACTGCAGGCCAACGGCGAAGCGGTGGCCATGACCGGCGACGGCGTCAACGACGCACCGGCCCTCAAGCGCGCCGATGTCGGCGTGGCGATGGGCATCAAGGGCACGGAGGCCACCAAGGAGGCTGCGGACCTCGTCCTGGCGGACGACAACTTCGCCTCGATCGAACGTGCGATCGAGGAGGGCCGCACGATCTATGACAACCTGCGCAAGGCGATCCTGTTCATCCTGCCCACCAACGGCGCGCAGGCCCTCGCCATCATGGCCGCGGTGATAGCCGGCTTCACGCTGCCGTTGACCCCCACCCAGATCCTGTGGGTGAACATGATCATCTCGGTCACCCTGGCGCTGGCGCTGTCGTTCGAGAGCGCCGAGCCAGGGACAATGGACCGCCCGCCCCGCAGGCCGGGGGCGTCCATCCTCGGTGCGTACTTCCTGTGGCGGATCGCCCTGGTCTCGGTACTGGTGGGTGGATCCACGATCGTCGTGTTCCGCGACATCTACCCCGACGGCACGAGCCTCGACGTCGCCCGCACGATAGCCGTGAACACCCTGGTCATCGGCCAGCTCTTCTACCTCTTCAGTGCTCGGTTCCTCAGGGCCGCCAGCTACCACCCATCGCGGTTGTTCAGCAATCCGGTGTCGTGGCTCGCGGTGGGTGTCCTGATCCTCCTGCAGGTCGCCTTCACCTATGTGCCGTTCATGCAGTCCCTGTTCGGCACCGCGGCCATGACCCCGCAGCAATGGGTGATCCCGATCTTCATCGGGATGGGGGTCTTCGTCGTGGTCGAGGTGGAGAAGTCGGTCGTGCGCGCCTGGGAGGCGCGTCACCCGAGCGAACGCAGCAGCAGGGCGAGGGCGAAGACGCCGACGACGCCGTAGCCGACCGCGGCGAGCGCGGTGCGCACTCCTGGGGTCACCCGGGAGCCGAGCACCGTGCCCGCCGCCGCGAGGCCGAGCTGCCACGCCGCCGAGGCGATGGCGATCCCGACCACGAACGCCGCCTTCGTCGGTCCGCCGGCGAACTGGTCCGCGAAGCCCGCGGCGACGGCAGTGAAGTGGACGACCGTCAGCGGGTTGATCGCCGTCAGGCCGACGAACCGCACGAGGGTCCGACCGGGCGCCCCGGCCACGGACCGTAGCGGGGCGCTCAAGCGGCTCCGGATCGCCCCGCGCATCCCGGTGGCCGCGACGACCCCGAGCACGATGGCGCCCAGCACGCCCACCTCTGCCCGATGCCCGCCCACGATCGCGGCGAGCGCGGTGCCGGCCGTGACGGGTGCGGCGGGACGGGGTGATCACCGGGTTCACCGTCGAGCTGGGCCCGGGGGCGGCCGGCCCCGGCGAGCCCGGCCTGTCCGCGAAGGTCGGCCACTCCCCGGGGCTCGAGCTGTTCCTGGACATCCGGCTCAAGGAGGGCGTCACCTGCGACGACTTCCTCGCCCTTAGCGACGGGTTCAACGAGGTGCTCGACGCGGTCCACCTGACCGGCCCGTACGACGTGCTGGCGCGCGCCGTGGTGCCCGACGCCGCCGCGCTCGACCGGTTCGTCCGGCGGCTGAAGACCGAGGCGGGGGTGGCGCAGACGTCTACCCGGCTGGCGATGCGCACCCCCCGGTAGCGCCGCCGCCTGCGACCGTTGCGCGGAAGATCCGGGCCCTCCACGGGACCAAACCCTCCGCACAGCGACCGGCGAGGAGCACCACGCCGGCCCCACGGCCGTCC
>CAYGGX010000049.1:0-2918 GCA_964349585.1 uncultured Actinotalea sp. | reverse complement strand
CCTCCGCACAGCGACCGGCGAGGAGCACCACGCCGGCCCCACGGCCGTCCGCGACGTCGTCGGGCATGCGAGGACCCCCCGCACACCCGTCAGAGCCCGCCTGCCCTTGCTGCCTTCCGGCCCTGGGGGAGTTCAGCGAGATGACGCCGCACGAGGGGTCGGCTACCAGGGTAGCCCAGCCCGCGGACGACGGCGGTCCGGGACCACCCACGGCGCACGGCCCGCCGATCCGCCGTCGTCGGCGGTCCGGGACCACCACGGCGCACGGCCCGCCTATCTGCCGTCGTCGGCGGTCCGGGACCACCACGGCGCACGGCCCGCCTATCTGCCGTCGTCGGCGGCGAGGAACCGGTTCACCTCCGCCAGGAACACCTGCCGGGCGGGCTGGTCCGACCCCCAGCCCTCCTCCGCGAGGTGGACCTCGAGTTCGTGCTGGCGCAGCTCCTCCGGTGTGCGCGCCCGCACCCGCCGGCCCTCCGCGTGCCCGCCGTAGAGGACCATCCGACTCACGCGCTCGGGGTGCCGGGCGGCGTAGGAGATCGCCACCGCCGCGCCCTGGGAGATGCCGAGCAGCGGGAAGCGGTCAAGCCCGGCGGCGTCGACCACGGTCTCCAGGTCGCGGACCCACGCCTCGAAGGTGTCGTCCTCGATGTCCCAGTCGGACAGGCCGCAGCCGCGCTCGTCGTACCGGACCAGCGTCCTGCCCTAAGACAGGCCCACCAGCCAGTGCCGCCACACGTGGCTGTTCCAGTCGTGGTCCACGTAGGTCATCCAGTTGGCGGCCTTGACCAGCGGCGGGCCTTCGCCGGTGACCGCGTAGGCAAGGTCGACGCCGTCGGGCGTGCTGCAGAACCGGATGGACTGGGTCAGCCGGGTGTTCTCGGCGGGGCTGAGCGAACCGATCGAGCGGACGGCCGGCGGTGAGCTCGTCGCGCAGGGCCTCCGGGTCGGCTCCCGGGCCCGTCCCGAGCTCCCGGCTTACTCCTCGGCATGGCGGTCGCCGCCCTGGCCGGTGCCGCCGGGCGGAGGTGGGCAAGGTGACCTGGGCCGGAGTCCTGCTGGTGGCCGGGATCAGCTACGTGATGCGCGCCGCCCCGCTGATGCTGCTGTCCGACCGTCCCCTGGACCCGCGCGTCGCGCCGATGCTGCGCGACGCCGGCATGGGCGGACTCGCCGTCCTGGCGGTGCTCGCCCTGGTCGGGACCAGGCAAGGGCTCGCACCGGGCACGACGGCGGGCGTCGTGGCCAGCGTCGTACTCGGGTCGTGGCTGGCGGTCCGGGGCCGGTCGATGGCGCTCGCCGTCGGCGCCGGGCTGCTGGTCCTGGCCGCTGCCTGGGGGCTAACCCTCGGCCTCGGCTGGTAGGCGTCACCCGCCGAGCACCTCCTGCGCCAGCTCGACCGCGATCGTTCCGTCGTTGCTGGCCCCGGCGGTGTTTACACCGATCAGCACGCCGTCGTCGCCGTGCGTGAAGCCGACAGTGGTACCGCCGCTGGAGGCGTGCCCGATCCCGACCATGCCGGGGAAGCCGATCCCCTCGTCGAACCCGGCCATCTGCTGGGTGTTCAGCTGGTCTACGTAGTCGGTCTGCAGGTTCGCCGCCGGGACCACCGAGATCCGCAGCTGCTTGTCGCCGTCCTCCCAGACGCACTCGCTGAAGCCGGCGCCGTACTCGTTGGCCTCCGGCTCGGGCATCGCCACGCCGAACACCTTGCCCAGCGACTGGAACGAGATCAGGTCGCAGGCGGAGGCGCCTTCCGCGGCGAGGTCGTCCGCGAGGTCGGCGTCGTCGTCGGACTCAGCGGCGTCGTCGTCGGGCTCGTCCGGGACGATCGACTCGATCGGGGTCTGCTCGGGTTCGGAGTCCCCGCCGGTGCACCCGGCGATCAGGAGCACGGCGAGGACGGGAAGTGCGGCGGCACGGCGCATGGTGAACTCCTTCGTCTGCGGCCGCCGGTCCGCGGCCGGTCTCACCTACTTGATGCACGGGGCGGGGCGGCCGGTTGACAGGTCAGGCGAAGTCGATGCGCATGACCACGCGCCGCAAGGTCCGGTGGCTGACCTCGGCGAACCCGCCGCTCCCTCGGCGCAAACGCGCTGATGTCCCGCCGAGCGCTCGCTAGGGTCGGGACCATGCTCATCGCCGAGGACCTGCTGCTACTGCTGACCGACGACGTGACCGGCAAGCCGGCGGTGGACAGCGAGCGGCTCACGTCCGCGCTGGCGGGCGCGGTGCTCGTCGAGCTCGTGCTCGCGAACCGCCTGACTGTGACTCGAGCCGGCGGATGGGGAAGCGGGTCCCAGGTCGCCGTCGTCGACCGGACGCCGCTCGGTGACCCGCTGCTCGACGAGGCCCTGGAGCGCGCGGCCACCCGCAAGCAGCCGGTGGCGGCGCAGTCGCTCCTCCCCGTGCTCGGCAAAGGGCTCGCGGACAGCCTTCGCGTTCGGCTTGCGGCCCGCGGCATCCTTCGCTCCGAGGAGGGCCGGACGTTCGGCATCTTCCCCACCCGGGTGTGGCCTGCGGCGGACTCCCGCCACGAGGCGCAGCTCCGCACCGCGCTCTGGGAGGTCGTGGTTCGCGGCCGCGACCCGCGCCCGAACGAGGCCTGCCTGGTGTCGCTGCTGCACGCCCTCAACGAGGTGCCGAAGCAGTTCCGGTCGGACGGCGTCACGCCGCGTCAGCTTCGCGCCCGCGCGGCGGCGCTCGCCGAGGGGAACGTCGGCGGGGAGGCGGTCCGCCGGGCCGTCGAGGCCGCGGACGCCGCGGTCGTGGCCGTCATGGCCGTTGCGGTCGTCGGCGGCGCCGGTAGCTGAGGGCCGCTCGAGGCGTTCGGTCGCCCTGCGCGGTCCGGTATCCTCGTCCGGCCAGGAGGATTCGCCTAGTGGCCTATGGCGCACGCTTGGAAAGCGTGTTGGGTG
>CAYGGX010000048.1:0-16240 GCA_964349585.1 uncultured Actinotalea sp. | reverse complement strand
GTCGTCCAGGAGGTTTCGGATGTAAAGGCTGTCGACGTCGCCTGCTCCGTCGGCCGACCAGGACGGCAGGTCCTGTGCCATCGCCATCTCCCTCGGGGCGCGAGCCCGGATCCCACGCGTGGACTCCGCACAAAGGTAGCGGGTGCACCACGTTAAGTCCCGCCGCTCGCGGGCCCTCGTGGATTACGCGGTCAGCTCCGCGAGGACAGCGCGGACCGCCTCGATCTGCTCGAGCCGGACGGGCGTCGGGCCGAGCGGCTGGACCGTCAGCGTCGTCACGCCGGCCCCGGCCAGTGCCGCGAGCTGCTCTCGCACGCTCGCCTCCGTGCCGATCAGGGAGGTACCGCGCAGCAGGTCCTCCGGGACGGCCTGCGCCGCACCCGCCCGGTCCCCCGCAAGGTAGCGATCCTGCACGACGGCGGCGTCGTCCCCGAAGCCATAGCGCGTCACCAGGTCCGCGTAGAAGTTGGCACCGCGGGCCCCCATACCCCCCACATAGAGCGCGACCCGGTCGCGATAGGCGGCCAGTGCCTCATCCACAGCACCGCCCTCGCCGACGAGCAGAGGCATCGTGACCTGCACGTCGAGTTCGCCCAGCTCGGGGTCGCGGGCGGCTCGACCCGCGGCCAGCGCGTCGCCCCAGGCCCGCGCCGCGCGCCCGGGATGGAAGAACAACGGGATCCACCCCTCGGCGATGTCAGCCGCCTGCGCCACGCTGCGCGGCGTCAGCGCGGCGATCGCGATCGGGATCCGCGGCCGCCGGGGCTGGTTGACCAGCTTGAGCGGCTTGCCCAGCCCGGTCCCCTCGCCCGCGGGGAGCGGGATGCGCACCCGGCGGCCGTCGATCTGCACCGGCTCGCGGCGCCATAGCATCCGGCAGACGTCGACCGTCTCGCGGACCCGGGTGAGCGGTGCGACGAACGGCACCCCGTGGAAGCCCTCCACGACCTGCGGGCCCGACGCGCCGATGCCCAGCTCGAAGCGCCCGCCGGACACGTCGTCGAGCCCGGCGGCCGTCATTCCGATCATGGTCGGGGTGCGGGAGAAGACAGGCAGGATCGCCGAGGCGAGCGCGACGCGCTCCGTGACCGCCGCCAGGTAGCCCAGGCGACTCACGGCGTCGAAGGAGTAGGCCTCGGCGACAGAGACGAGGTCGACCCCGAGCCGCTCGGCCTCTCGCACCAGGTCGACCGCCGCGACGAAGTCATCCGAGTAGTCGACCACCAGGCCAAGGCGCATGCGGCCAACCTAACCAGGGGCCACGGCGATGGGCCCGCGCGGACCGCACAGCCGCGGGAAGGCGGCCCCTACAGTGGAGACGCCGGGCGCCGCACCGTCGCCCACCTGGCGAAGGACACGCCGTGCCACGCACCCCGGGTTGGACCACCGCCCAGATGCCCGACCTGACGGGTCGCACCATCGTGGTGACCGGCGCCAACAGCGGGATCGGTCTCGAGACGGCGCGCGCCTTCGCCGCCGCGGGCGCACACGTGGTGCTGGCCGTTCGGGACCTGGTGCGGGGCGAGGCGGCCGCGGCCTCGCTCGTCGGGTCCACCGAGGTCCGCCGACTCGACCTGGCGGACCTGGCGTCGGTACGGGCGTTCGCCGACCACGTCGACGGCGAGGTGGACGTGCTGGTGAACAACGCCGGGGCCCTGGCGCCGCCCTTCGGGCTGACCGCCGACGGCTTCGAGCTCCAGCTCGGGATCAACCACCTGGGCCATTTCGCACTCACCAACCTCCTGCTGCCGAAGATCACCGGTCGCGTCGTCACCGTGGCGAGCACCGCGCACCGCACCGGCGCCATCGACTTCGACGACCTGAACTGGGCCGCCCGGCCCTACCGACGGGGTGCGGCCTACGCGCAGTCGAAGCTCGCGAACCTGCTCTTCACCCTCGAGCTCCAGCGGCGGCTCGAAGCTTCCGGATCGGCGGTCATCGCGACGGCGGCCCACCCCGGGTGGGCGTCGACCAACCTGGGTGCACCCGCCTACGGGGCGGCGGTGAACGCGGCGATCGGCCTCGCGTGCCGGCTGCTCGCCAACGATGCGGCGGGCGGCGCCGCCCCCACCCTCTTCGCCGCCGTCGCGCCGATGCCTGGAGCCGGGTACGCGGGGCCGGGTCGTCGCCGCGAACTGGCCGGTCCGCCGCGCCTGGTCGGCCGGAGCGCGGCCGCCTCGGACCCCGCGGCTGCGGCGCGCCTTTGGGACGCGTCGGAGGAGCTGACCGGCGTGCGCTACCCGCTCGCCCCGGCACGCGGGCCGCGATCCCCCGCCGCCTGATCGGCCGCGACGCGGACCCGCGCCACCGCCTCCTCGACTCCCTCGCCCCAGGGCGTCCCGTGCCCGGGCAGCAGCCATCGAGCCTGGACGCCGCGGAGCCGCTCGAGCGAATCGAGCGCCTGGACGGGGTCGTCGGTGAAGGGGGCGGGCTGGGGACCGAGTCGGCCGGTCAGCACGTGCCGGGTGGTGAGCGCGTCGCCGACGAATACCGCGTCTGCCACCGGTACGTGCACCGCGACGCTGCCGGGCGAGTGCCCGGGCATCGAGATGACCCGAGGAGAACCCGGGAGGTCGAGCACGTCGCCGTCGTCCACCTCGTGCACCTGCGTCAGGTAGGTCGTCCTCAGACCGCCCTTTCGGGCGGCGTAGGCGAGGAAGCGCGCGGTCGGGACGATCCGCATGCTGCCCCACTCGGGCTTGCTGCTCACCTCCCCGCGAGCCCGCGCGGCGTCGGCCCGATGAACGTAGATCGGCACGCCCGTCCGCCGGAGCCGCTCGGCGAAGCCGATGTGGTCGGTGTCGCCGTGGGTGAGCACGACCCCGCGGACGTCGGCGAGCGAGCGGCCCATCGAGGCGAGCTCGGTCAGCAGGTCGCGCCACTGGCCGGACAGCCCGGCGTCGATCACCAGGACGCCGCCGTCGTCGTCCACCAGGTACGCCGCCACGACGTCGTTGCCCACGCGGTGCAGGTGCGGGGCGAGCTTCATTGTCTTCTCCCTCGGAACCGGATATGTTGTGATGGCTACGTTACATAGCCATCATGGCTAACGTCAATAGCCGATCGACTTGGAGACCGGAATGCCGACGCCGGACCGAACCTCGCTGGAGGAGATCGTTCGCGCGGGTGTCGAGCTGGTCGAGACCGGCGGCGTGGCCGGCCTGACGATGCAGGCGGTCGCCACCCGGGTAGGTGTGCGCGCGCCCTCGCTGTACAAGCGGGTGCGCGGTCGGGACGACCTGATCCGGCTGATCACCGACGAGGCCGTCCGCGACCTCGAGGGCCGGCTCCTGGCTGCCGAGTCCGCGACCGATGCCGGGACCGCCCTGCGCGACCTGGCCCGGGCCTTTCGCGCCTTCGCGCACGACCGCCCGGCGGGGTATCGCCTGATCTTCGCGCCCGAGTCCGAGGCCGGCCGCGGCGACCCGGAGCTGCTGGCGCGGGCGAGCGCACCGGTGCTGCGGGTCGCCGGGGCGCTCGCCGGGCTGGACGATGCCCTTCCTGCCGCGCGGACGTTCACCGCCTGGGCGCACGGCTTCGTCAGCATGGAGCTCGCGGGTGCCTTTCGACTCGGCGGCGACGTCGACGGGGCCTTCGAGTACGGCCTCGACCTCCTGGCGGGGGCGCTGGGCACTACCGGGGAGGGCGCGTAGCCCTCGAATCGGCGCTACGCGGCCCACCATCCTTAGTCAGGAATTTGCGCGACCCACGCGGTTGCGATCGGGGTCACGCCGGACGAAGAGGCCCTCGCTGCGGGCCAGGGCGGCCGCCCCCACCAGGACCGCGGCCGTGCCCAGCGTCCCGGCGAGCACCTCGACCCCCCGGGCCATCGTTGGCGGCGCGTACCGGCGAATCGCATCCTGGACGCCGTCCACGATGACGTGGCTGGCCGCACCGAGACTGCCGTCGATCACTATCGCGTCCGGGTCGATGAAGACGACGGCGTCCGCGAGCCGGCGCCCGAGGGCGTCGCCGAAGCCGAGCAGCGCCCGTACGACGCCGTGGTCGTCCTCGGCCGCGCCGCGTGCGACGTCCTCGACGGAGAACGAAGTGCCGTGCGCGTCGGCTAGCGCCTGGAGGAGCGCGGGGACGCTTCGGGTGTGCCAGAAGCAGCCCCGGGCGCCGCAGTGGCAGAGCCGACCGTGGTCGTCGGTGTGCAGGTGTCCGATCTCCCCGGCCAGCCCGGAACGCCCGCGATGAAGCCTGCCGTCGATCACCAGGCCCGCCCCGGTCCCGTGCGCCAGTCCGACGCCCAGGACGGTGCTGCGGCCGACGCCCGCCCCCGTAAGGGCCTCCCCTAGCGCGGCGAGGTTCGCGTCGTTCTCGCCGTAGACGCGACACCCGAGGTGGCGACCCAGAAGCGCCGTCGGGGGCTGCCCGTCCCAGGTTCGGAACCGGCGCAGGTGGCCGCTGGAGCCTCGGTTGTCGGTCCGCGGACCGGCATCGGAGCTGAAGTCGGAGGGGCCCGGGAGACCGATCACGGCCATCGAGAGATCAGCCGGCGTCACCTGCGCCTCGGAGAGCAGGCGATCGAGAGACTCGAGGGCTGGCGCGGCCGCCCGGCCGTCGGTCACCTCCTCCAGCGGATCGGTCTCCACGGAGGCCAGTACCCGGCCCTCGGCGCTCACCACGCCGAGCGTCGTGCCGTGCGCGCCCGCCACCACGACGGCCACGGGTCCGGGTGGCGTTACCACCGACCAGGTGTGCGACGGCCGTCCCCGACCCCTGCGTCCGGGGGCATGCTGCTCGACCTCACCGGCCTCGGCGAGGCGCTTCAGGGCATGCACGACGGTGCTCCGAGGGAGGCCGGTGCTGAGGCTGATGTCTGCGGCCGTCAGCCGCCGCCCGTCCGCGAGCTGCGCGTGGACGGCGCGGGGCGCCGAGCCGGGCACGGTGGCGACACTACCCATGATCGGATGCTAGCGGTTCCTGCCTTAACGTCAAGATTGACGTCACCAAGTGTATTCGATCAGGTCTTTTCTATCTATTGACTAGCGGATCGGCGCACCTTAGCGTTCCTCGGAGCGGGGCCACCATCGACGGTGGGCCCCTTAGAGGAAAGAACAACGATGTCCGACCCCTCGTCGCGGCCTTGGAGCATGCCCCGGGCGCGCGACCGGCAGCGCCGAAGAGGCTGCCGTCCCCTGCGGCTGCACCTTGCTTAGCCGCCCCACGACACGGCTGCGGGCCGGGGCGCCCCTCCCCGGCCCGCATCCGTCACCAAGCACTGGGTGGTGACCAGAAGAGGAGGAGAGGAGCCGGCCGCCGCCCCTCGGCCGGAGGCAGTCAACCGCTGGAAGAGATGCAAGGAGTACCCGTGAACAAGCCAATCGGAAGACGCAGGCTGCGGCCTGTGGTGTCGTTGCTCGCGCTCGCATCGCTCGGGGTCGGCGGCCTGATCGCTGCGCCCGCAGCGGTCGCGGAGGATCCCCCGATAGCGGAGGGGACGACCATCACGGCGGACCCCAGTTCGCCGACCGGCTATACCGTGACGTTCGTCTACCACAACCCCAACGCAACGCAGGTGCGCCTGGCGGGCGACCTCACGCTCCTCGGCATCGGCACGGGCAACACCCGGTTCCAGCCGGAGGACTGGCAGCAGGGCAGGTACCACTCCGGCGGGACCGAGTTCCTCCGGGACATGACGGTGGGCGAGAACGGGTACTGGTCGGTCTCCGTTCCCCTGCACGCTGGCAACCTGAGCTACTGGTACCGCGTCTGGGACCCGACCCAGGGGTGGACGAACAAGCGCATCTGGGACCCGGCATCATCGAACCCTCGGCCGGCCGGCGACTCATTCCGCGTGCGTAACAACGACGTCCTCGACTCCGTTCAGGTGCCGTACGACGAGAAGCAGAACGACCCGATCCTTGCGACGCGCGCGGAGTACGAGCGGGTCGCCCCCGATCCGGCGGACCGAGGCACGGTTCAGTACATCCCCTACACGACGATCCTTGGTGACAGCGGCCACTACTTGGGCGTGTACCTGCCGGCCGGCTATGACCCGGACCGCGCCGAGCCCTACAAGGTCATCTATCTCGCCCACGGCATCTTCGGCGACGAGACCGACTTCATGGTCCCGGTCGGTGTTCCGAACATCCTGGACAACATGACCGCCAAGGGTGAGATCGAGCCGACAGTGGTCATCACGATGGGCAACCACTTCACCGGTACCGGGCTGAACTTCGCGTCATACAACCAGCAGAATGCCGCGAACAACCTGGTCCAGACGATCCTCCCCCTGGTCGAGTCGAGCTACAACGTCTCGAACACCCGTGAGGGTCGCGCGTACGGCGGGTTCTCCTACGGCGGAATGACGAGTGCGCACGTGCTGCGGACCTACCCGACCACGTTCTCGAAGTTCGGCCTGTTCTCGGGCAACCCGTCGCTCACCCAGACCGCATACAACAACATCGCCGCGGCAATCGGTGACCAGGACCTGTTCGTGTTCCTCGGGAACGGCATCTTCGAGGGGAACCTCAATGCCGCGAACGCCGTGGCGAACAACTTCATCGCCAGGGGCTACTCCGCCTACACGACACAGGTCCCGGGCGCGCACGACGGGATGACTGCTGGCCAGCTGTTCACGATCTTCGCCAGGGACTTCCTCTGGACCGGGGTCGATTCCGTCTCGGTGACGCCCGCCATGGCGGACGTGACGCTGGGCTGGGTCAAGCAGTTCGCCGCCGACGTCATGACGAACAACGACGACATCAGCAAGGACGTGACGTGGTCGGTCGAGGGGGCGGAGTCGGCTGGCACGACCATCTCGGCTGACGGTCTGCTGTCCGTGGCCGCCGACGAGACCGCCTCGTCGCTCACGGTCGTGGCGACCTCGGTGGTCGACCCGACCAAGTCCGGCTCGGCACAGGTCGACCTGGCCGCGCCGGGCACCCGGTCCGTCGTGGTCAAGGCGAAGGCCGCTCCGGCTTCGATCGTCGGCGGCGGGACCTTCACGCTGGATGTGTTGGTGCGTTCGCAGTCTCAGCAGAAGGCGGCCCCAGAGGTGACGGGTGAGATCGCGGTGACCTTCGCCGGCGCCACACAGGTGGTCCCACTGACCGACGGCAAGGCAGTCGTGGAGCTGCCCACCGCCGGGCTGTCGGCCGGGGTGTACCGGGTCCACGTCGCCTACTCCGGCGACCCGACCTACGCGCCCTACGCAGCCGACCACCAGGATCTGCGGGTTCGGTAGTCACCACGCTGGTGGGTCGGTGGTCGGTCACCGACCCACCAGCGGACGACCGAGTGCGCGGGCTGCACCTCGGCCCGCGCACTCCCCCGTGTCCACTGCCTCATGCCTACTGCGCGAAGACGACCGACCCGTCACCGTCGGTGACGGTGAACGCGAGCGTGCCGAGGTCCACCTCGAGCAGGGCGACGGATCCGCGGTTCTCCCAGCGAAGGGCCAGCCGGTCCGGCGGGGTGTCGATGACCTCGAGGCGGGCGTCGAACCCGAAGGCGGGGTGCGTGCTCCGGAAGCGCAGCAGGTCCAGCTGGTTAGCCACCACCGGCAGCCCCAGGCGCGCAACGACGTCGTCGGCGGTCAGGTTGGTCCGGTTGATCTCCTTGTGCCCGCCCGGCCCCGCGAGCGCGACGGCCTCGTGGTCGTTCCGCCCTGCGAGCAGGTCCAGGTACCAGACCTGGGGCTTCCCGGGCATGAACAGCTGGATCGCGCGGGCGAGCAGCAGCGCGCGTTCGTCCTCGCCGAGGGCGCTGAAGTACGTCGCGTTGACCTGGTAGTACAGCCCGCGCTGACCGTGCAGGTTCTTCACCTGGCCCCCGCGTGCCACCACGGTCTCGATGAGGCTCTCGATCCGCTCGTCCGGGATCAGGCCCTTCAGGTCGAGCAGGGGGATGCCGTCGTGGCAGCCGAGCATGTTGACCGTGCGGAGCTGCTTGTCGCGCAGCTCTCGGGCCCATCGCAGGAGGGACTCGCCGGATCGCGTCACGAGCGCGTCCAGGATCAGCCCGGGCAGGAAGAAGTCGTAGGTCAGGTACCCCTCGGCCGCGATCCGCTCGTGCGTCCTCGTCTCGTAGGCGGCGTGGATCTCCGGCAGCAGCCGCAGCCCGTGCCGGTCGGCCAGCTCGCGCACCCCGGCGAGCAGCTCCCAGGTCTCCGGGTCGTTCAGGAAGTTCGTCCTGCCCGGGGCCTTCGGCGCGTACGCGAAGGCGTCAAGGCGAACGATCGTCGTGCCATAGCCCGCGAGCGTCTGGAGGGTCCGGTCGTAGTACTCCCAGACCAGGGGGGAGTCGACGTTGACGTCCATCTGGCCCATGTAGCGCCGCTGGGACTCCAGGAGCTCGCTCACCTGGCTGCGGAAGCGCTCGTGCCTGCCGAACGGGATCTGCGGCACCGGAACGCCGTCGTCCAGGGCCCGGTTGATCAGCTGCGCCAGCTCCTGCGCCTGCCCGTACTGGATCGCCATGGCGGCCATCAGGTCCTGCGCGTCCGGGCGGCGGTAGGTGACCTCCTGGTAGAAGGTGTTCCAGTACGGGACGTCGTGGCCGTCCGGGAAGCGCACCATCAGGATCGGCAGGCCCGGCTTCCGGAAGAACATGTCCTCGATCAGCTCCGGACGGGGCTGGATGTAGCCCGCCTCGGTGAACTCACCGCAGCCCGCCCAGAATCGGTTCCAGTCGATGAAGAAGTCCCGGTACGCCGACTCGTCGCCCTTCGCGACGACGTCCTGGAACTGCTCGGAGAGCACCGACAGGTGGTTCAGGACGAAGTCCAGCTTCACGCCCATGCCGAGCGAGCGAATCGCCGCCAGGTCCGCGTCGCTGGCCAGCAGTTCGTTCAGGCCGTAGTCGATGACGGAGAAACCGCGGTCGAGGTCGGAGTGGAACACGCTCGGCAGGATGTAGACCGACTCGAAGACGTCGGCCAGCTCCGGGCGGCGCAGCACCTCGACGGTGCCGGCGAGCCGGCCGCCAATGCTGTCGGGGTAGACGTTCAGCAGGGGTCGGGCGTCGACCTCACGCATCGACGTCACCCCATCGCTCGGCCGACGGGCGGCGGAGGTCCGAGCGGGACAGCAGCTCGCCGGCCATGGACAGGACCACCTTCGCCTTCCCGGCCTGCGCCGCAAGCAGCTCCTGCTCGATCCCGAGCACCGTCGTCGTGAACGGGCTGTCGATGGCCCCGTCGCGGTTGCGCGCCCTGCGGTGCTCCAGCGTCTCGGCGGGCGTGCTGTCGAGGAAGACCGGAACGTCCACCCCCCGCAGGAAGTCGTTGTTGCCGTGCGTCCACTCGATGACCAGCACGCTCGTGTCGGCGAGGTCGACGGACTCGTACCAGAGGTCCGCCGGGGCACGGCCCATGCGCCGCAGGAAGATCGAGCCGGCGCCGTTCTTGAACTGGGCGACCACGTTCGACAGCAGCTCGAAGTCGGCCTCGGCCGGCGTGCCGAGGTAGCCCTTGAGACCGCGGCGGCCCGCGTGCTGGTAGGTGCGTAGCCACGACTCGGTTGCGCGCGCCGGATCGGCATCGAGGTCGGCCCGCTGCAGCTCGCGGAGCGCCTCCGCGCGGTCGGGTGAGTACCCACCGCTCGCGATCAGGCCGCCCAGCCCCTGCTCCCGGAAGAGGCGGAGCCGCTCGGCGTCGTTCTGCTCCGGGATCCGGCGGACGTAGTTGTCCCCGGACAGGGTGTAGCTCCCCACGCCCGTGGATCGGAGCAGGTAGGAGAGCACCGACGCGATCTCGGACTTGCCGACGCCCGAGCCCCCGGCGACGGCGATGACCGCGCGCGACGACTGGTTCTCGCGGAGCACCGGCAGCAGCTCCTCGGCGAGCGCGGGAAAGATCGCGTTCGCCTTCGCGACGTGCGACGGACCGATGCGCACCTTGTCGCCCGGCATGTCGCCGTGCGGGACGTCCGGCGGAACAGGAAGGGGCTGCCACGGCAGGGCGGCCTCGATCCTTCCCGGAACATCGGTGACCATCGCGGAACCTCCTAAGGGTCGAGCTTCGGGACGACGAGTCCAGCCTCCCAGAGCGTCACGTCGTACGGGAGACCGGCCCGTCCTCGCGCGCGGGACTCGTCGGCCGCAGACCGAGCACGCGGGTCAGCCAGCGGCGACGTGCCTCCCGGGCATCGACGGAGACGGCGGCCTCCGGCACCAGGTAGTCGAATCCGTGGAAGCCGCCCGGCCAGACGTGCAACTCAGCCGCCCCGCCGTCGAGCCACAGCCGGGTCGCGTAGGCCACGGCCTCGTCCCGAAAGGTCTCGGCCGATCCCACGTCGATGAAGGCGGGCGGGAGCCCGGCCAGCTCGGTGGCCCGCGCCGGCGCCGCTTGGTCCGGCACTTCGGGGCCGCCCGCGCCATCGCCGAGGTAGGCCCGCCACGCGGTCTCGTTCGCGACCCGATCCCAGACACCCGCACCCTGCATCTGGTGGGCGGACGGCGAGTCGTTGCGATCGTCGAGCATGGGGAACAGGAGCATCTGACCGGCGAGCCCGGGGCCCCCGCGATCGCGCGCGAGGAGCGCCACCGCCGCCGCGAGGCCCCCGCCCGCGCTGACCCCCTCGATCACCATGCGATCCGGGTCGAGCCCGAGCCGCGCCGCGTTCGCGACGAGCCACCGCAGCGCCGCGTGGGAGTCCTCGAGCGCGGCCGGATACGGGTCCTCCGGCGCCAGCCGGTACTCGACGGAGGCCACGGCGCACCCGACCTGGGCGGCGAGCCCAAGGAGCGGCACGACGTCGTCGTACCGGGACCCCGCTACGAGGCCACCGCCGTGCAGGTGGACCAGGCACGGGAGAGCGCCCGGCGGCCCCATCGGCCGCAGTAGCAGGAGCCCGACGGGCGGCCCCCCGCGCCCGCCCGGCACCTCGTGGACCGAGGTGGCGAACGCCCCGGCCACCGCGGTGGCGATCGCATCGGCACCCGCGGCACGCAGTCGGAGCGCCGGGATCTCTTCCGCGGTAAGCGACGTGACCACCTGGTCGCGGCGATCCCGCAGGGCGACCTCGAGCTCGGGATCGAACGGGGGTCGGACGACCATCTCAACCCTTCAACGATCCCTGGAGCAGCGCGCTGACGAAGCGACGCTGGAAGATCAGGAACACGATGAGGGTCGGGGTGAGGATGAGCAGCGACCCGGCGCAGAGCAGCGGGATGTCCGTGCCCCACTGCCCCTGGAAGGCGCCGAGCGCGCCTGCCATCGTCCGCTGCGTGGGGTCGGAGACGAGCACCACCGCGAGTAGGAACTGGTTCCACGTCCATAAGAACAGCAGGATCGCCAGCGACGAGAGCGCCGGCGAGGAGAGCGGCACATGCACGCGCCAGAAGAGCTGCCAGGTGCTCGCCCCGTCGATGCGCGCGGCCTCGGAGATGTCCTCGGGCATGTTGATGAAGTGGGCGCGCATCCAGTAGACGGCGAACGGCATGTACAGGCCGATCAGCGGCAGGATGATCGCCCATCTGGTGTTCAGGATCCCGAGGTCACGCATCTGGTAGTAGAGCGGGACGATGACACCTTCCCGGGGCAGCGTGAGCCCCAGGATGAAGACGAGGAACACGGCCCGGCCGAGCGGCGGGCGCAGGTATCCGAGCGCGAAGCCGGCGAGCGTGGCGATGAGCATCGAGATCGGCACGACGCCGATCACGATGAGCATGCTCGACCACAGGAGCTGACCCATCTGCGCCACGTTGAACGCGTCGACGAAGTTGGACCAGTACGGGGTCTCCGGCCAGGCGAGACCGGGCGGGTACGTGCCCGGCTTGTGCAGCGCGGTCACGAAGAGGCTCACGAACGGCATGATCGTGACGAGCATGAGGAGCAGGAGCATGACGCGGCCCAGCCACGTCTCGCGCGCGGAGACGATCACGAGTCACCGTCCCGGGTGAGCCGCTGGATGGGGAGCACGACGAGGAGCACGAGCAGCATCAGGGCCACCGCGAGCGCGGAGGCTAGACCGATCTCGCGCTGGAAGAAGGCCAGGTAGTAGATCTGCAGGCCCGGAACCAGCGTCCGGTTGCCCGGTCCGCCCTGGGTGGAGATGTAGACGATGTCGAAGCTCGCCAGGGCGGCGATCACGGTGACCGTCACGCACACGCTGATCTCCTGGCGAAGGCTCGGCAGCGTGATCGCGAAGAACTCGCGCAGCGAGCCCGCCCCGTCGATCCGCGCCGCCTCGTACAACGCCGGGTCGATCTTGGTCATCCCCGCGAGCAGCAGCAGCATGCAAAGGCCGAAGAGCACCCAGGCGCCGATCATCCCGACCGCCGGGAGCGCGCTGCCGAAGTCGCCCAACCACGCACGGGTGAGCCGACCCAGGCCGATGAACTCGAGCACCTGGTTCACCATGCCGTTGGAGGCGTAGAGCCAGCTCCACATGATCCCGGCCGCGACCAGCGGGATGATCTGGGGCAGGAACAGCACCGTCCGCGACACGAGGGCCAGGCGGCTCGTCGCGAACCCCCGGATGGTGTTCGCGGCCAGCAGGCCCAGCGCCACCGGGATGAAGCTGAAGTAGAAGATGAGCTGGAAGGCGTTCAAGATCGAGCCCGACATCTCCGGGTTGCGGAAGATGGCCGCGTAGTTGTCGAGCCCGACCCAGGTCGAGGCCGTGACGCCGTTCCACTTGTACATCGAGTACTGGAACGTCTGGGCCATCGGCCGCAGGACGAACAGGGCGTACGCGAGGCCCGCCGGGGCCACGAGGGCCAGCGCCAGGCCACCTCGGCGCAGGCGCCGCGCCCTCAGGGCGCGGCGCCTGCTCTCGGGGCTTCCCGGAGCCGGGGACACCTCGCGGCGAACCGACAACAGTGTCAGGCGCCGCTGCATCCGTCAGCCGATCTCGATCTCGTACTCGGCCTGGACCGTCCGCAACAGCTCCTCCGGCGTGATGGCGCCGGCCACGAGCTTCTGCAGGGTGGGGGTCCAGCCCTTGGCGTAGATCGAGCCGGTGGCGTTGGCGATGAAGTCCATCGCACCGTCCTGCTCGCCGATCTGGGCGCCGGCGGCGAGCGTCTCAGCAGTGACGCTGCCTTCCGCGACCTCGGGCATGAACGCGTCCGCCGGTCCCATCGGGTGCGATCCGCCGATCTCGACCGCGATCGTGCGGGCGTCGTCGTTGGTTGCGATCCAGTCCAGGAAGAACGCCGCGCAGTCGGGGTTCGCCGCATTGGCGGAGATCCCGTAGGTGAGCGGAGCCGACATCGCGCCGAACGCGCCGCCCTCGTCGACCGGGGGCATCAGGAAGAAGCCGACGTTGCCGGACATCTGCGAGTCGAGGTTCCCCGACTCCCAGTCGCCGTTGAAGATGAAGACGCTGTCACCCTCGATGAAGCGGCTCATCATCATTGCGTAGTCCAGCGAGTTGATGTCGTCGGCGAAGTAGCCGGCCTCGATCCAGGACTGCAGGTGCTCCGTCGCCTGGAG
Source organism: uncultured Actinotalea sp. (assembly GCA_964349585.1). Classification (GTDB taxonomy): domain Bacteria; phylum Actinomycetota; class Actinomycetes; order Actinomycetales; family Cellulomonadaceae; genus Actinotalea. Next base: position 2,850 of record CAYGGX010000048.1, on the reverse strand, counting down.
GTTGGTCGGCGTGTCGATCGTGGCACCGGGCTGCTGGTAGATCCAGTCGCTGATGTCCGACGACGGGCCGTACGACGCCATCAGCGCCTGGAGCGGGAACGCGAGACCGCCGGTCGCCCCGCCGTTGAACTGCGCGGCGGGGGTGAGCCCGGCGTCCAGCGCGGCCTGGAGGTAGCCGTCGAACTCCGCCAGCGTCGCCGGCGGCTCGGTCATCCCGATCTGGTCGGCGAGCTCCTTGTTGTAGAAGACGCCGGTCATCGAGAAGTTCAGACCCATCGCGTAGAGCGGGCCGTCACCGCGACGTCCCTCCTCGTCCACCCGCATCTGCTCGAGCTGCGACGCCGGCCACTGGTCCCAGCCGAAGTCCGCGGCGTAGGTGTCCAGGTTGAGCAGCAGACCGTCACGGGCGAGCTCGGACATCTGGGGCAGGCGCATCAGGTCCGGCGGGTCGTCCACCAGGACTCGCGGCGCGTTCTGGGTGAGGACCGCGAACTGGTCCTCGCGAATGTCGAACGTCACGTTCGGGTACTGCGCGGTGAACTCCTCCGTCAGCGCCGTCGCCAACGGGAAGCCGGTCTCGAAGTATGCCTTGAGCGTGACGTCGTCGGTTCCGCAGGACGGCGCGCCGTCCGCGGTGATGGGCTCGTCGGTCGTCTCTTCCGGCTCGGGAGTTCCACTCCCCGGGCTGCTGCAGGCGGCCACGACCGCCAGCACACCCGCGAGCAGCGACGCCGTTACCGCCTTGCGTTGAGCTGATCCACCAAATCGAGACACCAGTGTCTCCCTTCGTTGAGCGAATCGACTCGCCGGGCGCCCCTTCCCGACGGGAGGTGCTAAATCGGGTTAGCACCGCTAGTCTGGACATGCGCCAGAGACGGTGTCAAGCGGCCGCAGGTCACAATGGGGTCTCGCCGACGCCGCCTCGTCGCTGCCCGGGTTCTGGTGGCCGCGGGCGCGTTGGACGCCAGTAGGATGCGCGCGACGGGAGGGTTGAGGTGGGTCGACAACGCGTCACCCTCGCGGATGTCGCACGGACCGCGGGCGTCTCGTCGACGACGGCGTCGTTGGTGCTGTCGGGGCGGGGAGCCGAGCTGCGGATCTCCAGCGCGGTTCAGCAACGGGTCAGGGAGATGGCCGACGAGCTCGGCTACCGGCCCAACATCGTCTCCATCGGACTCCGCAAGGGCTCCAGCCTCACCCTGGGCTTCGTCTCGGACACGGTTGCCACCTCCCAGCTGGCCGGCGACATGATCAAGGGGGCCCTGGAGGCCGCGCACCAGCACGGGCTGATGCTCTTCATCGGTGAGACCGAGGGTGACCCCAAGGTCGAGCGCCGCCTCCTGGATGCGCTGCTCGATCGCCAGGTCGACGGCATCATCCTCGCCTCGATGTTCACCCAGGCCAGGCGCCTGCCCTCCGGGCTCGATCACGTTCCGGCGGTCCTGCTCAACGCCCTACCCAAGGGCAGGCACGACACGATACCCACCGTGGTACCGGATGAGCTGGCGGCGGGTCGGGCGGCCGCGCGACTCCTGCTCGACGCCGGCCACCGCGAGATCCACCTGATCGGCGCGGGCCCCGGACCTCGCGACACACCGCCGGGAACCGTCGCCGGGAAGGAGCGACTTCGGGGAATCCTCGAGGTCCTCCGCTCCGCCGGCCTTGAGCCGGCCAGCGGCTACCAGTGCTCGGACTGGCTGCCCCCGCACGGCTGGCAGGCGACCAGGAACATCATCGAGGCGGGCGGGGCGGGCGGGGCGATCATCGCGTTCAACGACCGGCTTGCGTTCGGGGTCTACCAGGCGCTCCAGGAGGCCGCCCTTGCGGTGCCCGACGACATGTCCGTCGTGTCCTTCGACGACCACGCGCTGGCCGACTGGCTGCGACCCGGCCTGACCACGTTCGCGATCCCGCACTACGACCTGGGCCGCAGGTCGGTCGAGCTACTGCTCGAGGCGATCCCCCGGACCGACGACTCCCCGCCCGCGGTGCACCGGGTGCCGATGCCGCTGCGCTCCCGCGGGTCTGTCGCCCCGCCGCGGCGCTGAGACCCGCAGGAGGGACGAAAATGCCCGACGCGCGCCCGCACCTGCACTTCACGCCCCGGTCCGGCTGGATGAACGACCCGCACGGCCTCACCCACCACCGCGGCCGGTACCACCTGTTCTTCCAGTACGTGGCCGGCCGCACAACCTGGGGACCGGAACAGTCCTGGGGGCACGCGACGAGCGACGACCTGCTGCACTGGACGGAGCACGACGTCGTCCTGGCTCCGGGCGACGGCGACCACGGCGTCTGGTCGGGCTCCATCGCGATTCCCGAAAGCGGTCGGGCGACGCTCTTCTACACGTCAGCTCGGGAGGGCGAGCCGCAGATCGGCCGGGTGCGCCTCGCCCGTCCCGACGACGACTCGTGGACCAGGTGGCGCAAGGACCGCGTGGTCGCCGACCTGCCCCCCGGCGTCGAGGCGATCGCCCTGCGCGACCCGTTCGTCCTGCGCGACAGGGCCTGGCGGATGATCCTGGGCGCCGGGCTGTCCGACGGGTCGGCCGCCGCCCTGACCTACGTCTCGGACGACCTTCTGGAGTGGCGGTACGACGGCGTCCTGGCCGAGCGTCACCGGTCGGCGACCGACCCCTGGACGGGCGCCATGTGGGAGTGCCCGCAGCTGGTCCGGATGGCCGACCGGTGGGTTCTGATCGTCTCCGCCTGGAGCGCGGAGGGCCCGGACAACGAGGCCTACGCGATCGGCGACCTCGTGGACGGAAGGTTCGTCGCCGAGACCTGGGGACGGCTGAGCTACGGCCCGTCCTCCTACGCCGCCTCGGCCTTCATCGACGCCGGCGGCGA
>CAYGGX010000047.1:0-16267 GCA_964349585.1 uncultured Actinotalea sp. | reverse complement strand
GCGGGTGTTGAACCGGAGCACCGCGAGGTCGGCGAGCGCCGGCAGCCGCCACGCCGCCTTGCGGAAGACGTGCGAGTCCATGAACCCACCATGGGTCGGCAGCGGGTGCAGGGTGATCAGGGTCGCTCGCGGCTCGCGCTCCGCCGGCAGGGCGAGCTCCCCGACGAGGGTCAGGCCGTCGGCGGTGTGCAGCTCGATGTCCGTGCGGCGGGCCGGCAGGACGCTCAGGGCACGGATCTCCGCCGGCTCGGTGTCCGGGGTCGGCGGGGTGGTCATCGGTCCGAGCCTAGCCACGCCGGTCGGTGACGGCCCGACGGGTCATCGGCGCCGGTCCCTGCCACGCCAGCAACCGCCGTGCCAGTGCCGCCGGTCGGCCACGGCCGCCTCCGGGCCCAGCAGGGAGTCCTGACGCCAGGCCACGACGTGCACGGTCCCGATCGCGATCTCCTGCTGGCAGCCCGGGCACCGGTAGGCCTTCGTCGCCGTCACGCTGCGCGCGAACCAGTCCCCGCCGGCGCCCTGCTCCGACCAGCCGCCCGATCGCGCGCGCTCCAGGTCGAGGTCGGGGTGCTCGGCACCCCAGGGGCGCTTCCTCGATCTCCGCGACGGCATCCACCCATTGTCGGTCCTCGGGCTGCGACCCGGCGAGGTCAGGCAGGTTGCCGCACCGCGTCCGGGAGCGTCCCGGTGCGCGCGAGCTCGGCGTACCAGTGCGCCGAGTCCTTCCAGGTGCGTTCGAGCGTGTCGTAGTCGACCCGGACGATGCCGAACCGACGACTGAACCCGTACGCCCACTCGAAGTTGTCCATGAGCGACCACACGAAGTACCCGCGCACGTCCACGCCCGCGTCCATCGCCGCGCCCACGGCCTCGATGTGGTCGTGCAGGTAGGCGATCCGCGCGGCATCGTGGACCCGCCCGTCCGGCGCGACGACGTCGTCGAACGCCACGCCGTTCTCGGTGATCATCAGGGGCAGGTCCGGGTAGCGCTCGTGCAGCCCGACGAGCAGCTCGGTGAGCCCGCCCGGGTCGATGTTCCAGCCCATCGCAGTGTGCGGGCCCGGCTGCGGGAGGAACTCGACGGCGTCCGCGCCGGGCCAGCAGGAGTGCTCGGACTCGCGATGCCCGTCGGCGGCAAGCTTCGGATGGTCCGGAACGTACCGGCACACCCGGTGCGTGGAGTAGTAGTTGACGCCCAGCACGTCCAGCCCGGTGTGCGCGAGCCGTAGGTCACCGTCCCGGACGAACGACCAGTCCGTCACGTGGGCGGTGTCGGCAAGCAGGTCGGTTGGGTAGCGACCCGCCAGGACCGGCCCGAGGAAGGCCCGGTTGGCGACCGCGTCGATCTGCCGGACGGCGTCCACGTCCTCGGCGGAGGTCGGGTCGGCCGGACGGACGACGTGCAGGTTCAGGGTCAGCGACAGCGTGGCGGCGTCCCCCAGGGTGTCGCGGACCGCGCGGGCGCCCAGCCCGTGCGCGAGGTTCAGGTGATGCATTGCGGCGAGGGCGTCCGCGCCGTCGGTGCGACCCGGCGCGTGCACGCCGGAGCCGTAGCCCAGGTAGGCCGTGCACCAGGGCTCGTTGAGGGTCGTCCAGACCTTGATCCGGTCGCCGAGGGCGCCCACGAGTGCCGCGGCGTAGTCCCCGAACCGGAGGGCGGTGTCCCGCGCGGGCCACCCGCCGGCGTCCTCGAGGGCCTGCGGGAGGTCCCAGTGGTACATCGTCGCGACGGGTGCGATGCCGGCCCCGAGCAGGTCGTCGACGAGGCGCGAGTAGAAGTCGAGCCCCGCCTGGTTCACGCGGCCCGCACCGGTCGGCTGGACGCGCGGCCACGCGACGGAGAACCGGTAGGCCGACAGGCCGAGGCGGCGCATGTGACCGATGTCCTCGGCCGTCCGGTGGTAGTGGTCGTCGGCAATGTCGCCCGTGTCCCCACTGTCGACCCTCCCCGGGGTCGCGGCGAAGGTGTCCCAGATCGACGGTCCGCGGCCGTCCTCCCGGGTGGCGCCCTCGATCTGGTAGGAGGCCGTGGCGGCCCCCCAGAGGAAATCGGCGGGGAAGATTCGCGTCGTCATGGACCAATCATGACCGGTCTCGAACCGATTCGACCAGCCGGGTCCAGTCTCCGGGCGCGGCCGCGGTCAGAACAGCCGGGTCGAAACGTCGTCCGCGCCGCGCAGTGCGTCGTAGTCGAGCACCAGGCAGGCGATCCCGCGGTCCGCGGCGAGCACCCGGGCCTGCGGTCGGATCTCCTGCGCGGCGAGGACCCCCCTGACCGGGGCGAGGTGCGGGTCGCGGTTGAGCAGCTCGAGGTACCTCGTGAGCTGCTCGACGCCGTCGATGTCGCCGCGCCGCTTGATCTCCACGGCGACGCTGACCCCGGCGGGATCCCGGGCAAGGATGTCCACGGGGCCGATCGCCGTCGGGTACTCGCGCCGGATCAGCACGTGCCCGGCGCCCAGCACCTGGATCTGCTCCGCGAGCAGGGCCTGCAGGTGCGCCTCCACCCCGTCCTTGACCAGCCCGGGATCGACGCCGAGGTCATGCATCGAGTCGTGCAGGACCTCGTGCAGGTCGATCTCCAGCCGGTCGTCGGACTTGGCGTGCTGGACGGACCAGACCTCCCGAACCCCGCGCGCGGCGGCGTCGTCGTCGGGCGCCGACACGGTGAGGCTGCAGGGCGGGCTCATCCAGTTCAGCGGCTTGTACGACCCCCCGTCGGAGTGCAGCAGCACGCTGCCGTCCGCCTTCACCAGGATCAGCCGGGTCGCGAGCTCGAGATGCGCCGACAGCCGGCCGGTGTATCGCGCCGCACACCTGGCGACGACGACCCGCACTAGACGCCCAGACGCCGCGGCGCCGACTCGAGCCAGGAGACCAACCCCGTGCACGCGATGGCCGGGACGATCATCGCGAACTCCTCCGCACCGTGGCGACAGTGCACGACCAGCAACGGCCGGCCGAGGTCGTCGCGTTCGTCCATGGGGCTCCGGCCGATCAGGACCAGGTCCTGCCTGGCCCAGACCCGCGCGGGCCGCGGGGAGAGCGACAGGCTGGGCCACCAGAGGAGCCGTCCGACGGCGAAGTGGGCGACGCCGGGCCGCCAGCCACCCTCCTGCTGCAGGGCGCAGCCGAACGAGCCCGCCCGGCGGACCAGAGCGCGATGACGGGCGGAGTACAGGCCCCCGACCCCGCCGGCCGCGCACAGCACCGCCGCCAGCACGAGCACGAAGGGCAGCAGCTCCATCGTCGGCTCAGCGGTCGTCCGACGGCTCTACGTCGAAGGCGGAGTGCACCACCACGGTCACCGTGTTCACGTCCACCGACAGGAAACCCGAGTCGACCCGGACGGCGCGGACGGTCCCGTCGACCGCCGTGATCCGGACCGTGCCCTCCCGGAGCACGGCCAGCAACGGGGTGTGGCCCGGCAGGATCCCGATGTCGCCCTCGAAGGCGGGCGCGCTGACCATGCTGGCCTCGCCGGACCAAACGCGGCGGTCGGCGGCGACTACATCGACGTCCAGATGGGCCACGGTTCGTCCTCCTCGGGCGGGAGCCGGCGGGCTCAGCCCAGCTCCTTCATGATCCGGGCGTGGCTGCGCTCGAGGTCCTCGAGCCCGCCGATGTTGAAGAACGCCTGCTCGGGGATGTGGTCGAACTCGCCGTCGCAGATCTTCCCGAACGCGTCGATCGTCTCGGCGACGGGCACCGTCGAGCCGCTGACGCCGGTGAACTTCTCGGCCATGTAGGTGTTCTGGGAGAGGAACTGCTGGATCCGGCGCGCCCGGGAGACGACCACCTGATCCTCCTCGGAGAGCTCGTCCACGCCCATGATCGCGATGATGTCCTGGAGCTCCTTGTTTCGCTGCAGGATGGACTTCACCCGGGTGGCCGTCTCGTAGTGGTCCTCGCCCACGTAGCGGGGGTCGAGGATCCGCGAGGTGGAGGTCAGCGGGTCGACCGCCGGGTACAGACCGCGCGACGCGATCTCCCGGGACAGCGCGGTCGTCGCATCGAGGTGCGCGAAGGTCGTCGCCGGGGCGGGGTCCGTGTAGTCGTCGGCGGGCACGTAGATCGCCTGCAACGAGGTGATCGAGTGACCCCGGGTCGAGGTGATCCGCTCCTGGAGCTGACCCATCTCCTCCGCGAGGTTCGGCTGGTACCCGACCGCCGACGGCATCCGGCCCAGCAGGGTGGAGACCTCCGACCCGGCCTGCGTGAAGCGGAAGATGTTGTCGATGAACAGCAGCACGTCCTGCTTCTTCACGTCGCGGAAGTACTCGGCCATCGTCAGCGCCGACAGGGCGACACGAAGCCGGGTGCCCGGCGGCTCGTCCATCTGGCCGAAGACGAGGGCGGTCTTGTCGAAGACCCCCGCCTCCTCCATCTCCACGATGAGGTCGTTGCCCTCGCGGGTGCGCTCACCGACGCCCGCGAACACGGACACGCCGCCGTGGTCCTGGGCCACCCGCTGGATCATCTCCTGGATCAGGACCGTCTTGCCCACGCCGGCCCCGCCGAACAGGCCGATCTTCCCGCCCTGAACGTACGGGGTCAGCAGGTCGATGACCTTGATGCCCGTCTCGAACATCTGGGTCTTGGACTCCAGCTGGTCGAACGCCGGCGGCTTGCGGTGGATCGGCCAGCGCTCGGTGACCTCGAGCGTCTCCCCCGGCTTGAGGTTGAGCACCTCACCCGTGACGTTGAACACGTGACCCTTGGTCACGTCGCCCACCGGGACGCTGATCGGGGCCCCGGTGTCGGTCACGATCGCACCCCGGACCAGGCCGTCGGTCGGCTTCAGCGCGATCGCGCGGACCATCGAGTCGCCCAGGTGCTGGGCAACCTCCAGGGTCATGGTGAAGCTGACCTCGCCCTCACCCTGCCTTGAGAGGTCGATGTCGACCAGCAGGGCGTTGTAGATCTCGGGCATGGCGTCCGCCGGGAACTCGATGTCGACTACCGGCCCGATGACTCGGGCGACTCGACCCACCGAGCGCTCGGTCTGCCGATCGGTGCCTGACTTGGTGGTGGTCATCTGTCGCCTCGATCTGGTTGCGGGTGGTTCGGGGAGCTCATCGGGAGACCGCCAGTGCGTCCGCGCCGGAGACGATCTCGCTGATCTCCTGGGTGATCTCCGCCTGCCGCGCCTGGTTGGCCAGGCGGGTGTCGGAGCGGATGAGGTCCTCGGCGTTGTCGGTCGCGGTGTGCATCGCCTGCTGCCGCGCGGCGAGCTCGGAGGCCGCCGCCTGCAGCAGGAAGTTGTGGATCCGGCTCCGCACGTACTGCGGCAGCAGGGCGTCCAGCACGACCTCGGGGCTCGGCTCGAAGTCGTACAACGGGATCGGCTCCTCCTCGCCGACCTCGGCACCGGGGGCCTCCACGACCTCGATCGGGAGCATCCGGATGATCCGTGGGGTCTGGGTGACCATGTTCACGAAGTGCGTGTAGACCACCTGGAGCTCGGAGACGCCGCCCTCCTCGGGCGGGGCGAGGAACGCGTCCAGCAGCGTGGTCGCGATCTCCTCGGCGTGGGCCGAGCGGGGCGAGTCCGAGAACCCCGTCCAGGTGGCCTTCATCGGGCGACGCCGGAACGTGTAGTACGAGACTCCCCGGCGGCCGGTGACGTACAGGTCGACCTCCTTGCCGTCGCCGAGCATCTGGGAGATCAGCCGCTCGCCCTCGCGCAGCACCGCCGCAGAGTAGGCGCCGGCCATGCCCCGGTCGGACGTGATCAGCAGCACGGCAGCCCGCACGTCCTCCGGGCTCTCCCGGGTGAGCGGGTGATCGACCTCGGCGTGGCTGGCCACCGCCGACACCGCGCGGGTCAGCGCGCGGGCGTACGGACCGGCCGCGGCCACGCGATCGCGCGCCCGGCTGATCCGTGACGCGGCCACCAGCTCCATGGCCCGGAAGATCGTCTTCAGCTTCTGGGTGGAGCGGATCCGCTCGCGGTAGAACCGCTGCTGTCCGGCCATCAGCCCCGGCTCCGCCTGACGATCCGCTCCTGCTCCTCGGGAGCCTCCGGGACGCCCGCGGCCTCGGCGAACTCGGGCTCGACCTCGACGTCGGTGACGAACCCCTTCGCGAACTCGTCGATGGCCGCCTCGAAGGCCGCCTCGTCGTCCGCGCTCAGCTCGCCGGACTCGGCGATCGAGGTGAGCACGTCCGAGTGCCGCCGGAGGTGGTCGAGCATCTGCTGCTCGAACCGGCGAACCTCGGAGATCGGGACGTGGTCGAGCTTCCCGTGGGTGCCCGCCCAGATCGAGGCGACCTGTTCGGCCACCGGGTACGGGGAGTACTGCGGCTGCTTGAGGAGCTCCATGAGGCGCGCCCCCCTGGTGAGCTGCTGTCGCGACGCCGCGTCGAGGTCGGAGGCGAACATCGCGAACGCCTCCAGGGAGCGGTACTGCGCCAGGTCGATCTTCAGCGTGCCGGCCACCTTCTTCATCGCCTTGACCTGGGCGGCGCCGCCCACCCGGGAGACCGAGATGCCGACGTCGACCGCGGGGCGCTGGTCGGCGTTGAACAGGTCGGACTGCAGGAAGATCTGGCCGTCGGTGATCGAGATGACGTTGGTCGGGATGTACGCCGACACGTCGTTCGCCTTGGTCTCGATCATCGGGAGACCGGTCATCGAGCCCGCGCCGAGGTCATCGCTCAACTTCGCGCAGCGCTCGAGCAGCCGGGAGTGCAGGTAGAAGACGTCGCCCGGGTACGCCTCCCGGCCCGGCGGGCGCCGGAGCAGCAACGACACGGCTCGGTAGGCCTCGGCCTGCTTCGACAGGTCGTCGAACACGATGAGCACATGCTTGCCCTCGTACATCCAGTGCTGCCCGATCGCCGAGCCGGTGTACGGGGCGAGGTACTTGAACCCCGCCGGGTCGGAAGCGGGGGCCGCGACGATGGTCGTGTAGGCCATCGCGCCGGCGTCCTCCAGGGCACCACGCACCGCGGCGATCGTCGACCCCTTCTGACCGATGGCCACGTAGATGCAGCGCACCTGCTGGGTGGGGTCGCCGGTCTCCCAGTTCTCCCGCTGGTTGATGATCGTGTCGATTGCGATGGCGGTCTTGCCGGTCTGCCGGTCACCGATGATCAGCTGTCGCTGTCCGCGGCCGATCGGGATCATCGCGTCGATCGCCTTGATCCCCGTCTGCAGCGGCTCGTGCACGCTCTTGCGGTACATGACACCGGGCGCCTGAAGCTCGAGCGCGCGCCGGCCTCCGTTCTCCACGGCGCCGAGGCCGTCGATCGGGGTGCCGAGCGGGTCGACGACGCGGCCGAGGTATCCGTCGCCGACGGGCACGGAGAGCACCTCACCCGTCCGTCGCACGACCTGGCCCTCCTCGATGCCGGTGAACTCACCGAGCACGACGACGCCGATCTCGCGGATGTCGAGGTTCAGGGCCAGGCCGAGCGTGCCGTCCTCGAAGGCCACGAGCTCGTTGGCCATCACCCCCGGGAGGCCCTCGACGTGCGCGATCCCGTCGGCGGCGAGCGTCACGCGCCCGACCTCCTCGCTGGCCGCACCCTGCGGGACGTACGACTTCACGAAGCTGTCCAGGGCGGCCCGGATCTCCTCGGGCTTGATCGTCAGCTCGGCCATCAGCTTGTCTCTCCTGTCGGGGCGGTAACCTTCGTGCTTGCGGCGGGCGCGGGTGTCGTGGGCATCAGCCGGCCAGCCTTCGTCGCGCGTCCTCGAGGCGCGCAAGGACCGTCGAGTCGACCACGTCGGAGCCCACCCGGACGCGCACCCCACCGACGAGATCCGGGTCGACGGAGACGTTGAGCTGCACCTGCTGGCCGTAGGCGCGCTCCAGGATCGAGGTCAGCCGGGCGGCCTGGGAATCGCTCAGCGGGCTGGCGACCTCCACCAGGGCGGCCAGCCGCTGCCGGCGCCGGGCCGCGAGCCGGCCGAGCATCCCGAGCATCACGGCCATCGTCCGGCCACGCGGCGCGAGCGCGGCACGCTCGACGAGCTGGAGGGTGGTGGGAGCGACCTTGTCCGCCAGCAGATCGCGCACCAGCACCGCGCGTTGCTCGGGCTCCATCGCCCGGTCCGTGAGCGCCCGGCGCAGCTCGCGCTGCCCGATCAGCAACCGGTCCAGCCGGAACAGCTCGTCCTCCACCCGCTCCAGCCGGCCGGCCGCCTGGGCGCCCGCGAGCACCGCGTCGGCGGCGAGCTGCTCGAGCGCCTCGGTCAGCTCGGCCTCGGCGGACCACCGCGACCGCGCAAGTGCGGCCACGACGTCGGCCACGCGTTCATCAACTCGCCCGCCGAGCAGGACCTCGACAAGGGCCGCCTTGTCCTCCGCCGACCGCGAGGGATCGGTGATCGCCCGGCGCAGCGAGCCGGACGAGTCGAGGGCATCGACGACGGCGAACATCTGCGCACCGAGCGCGCGCGCCTCCGCACCGGCGGCCCGCAGGACCGGTTCGAAGTCGGTGGCGACCGAGGCAAGCGACGCCGCGCTGGTGGACCGCATCAGTTCCCCTTGCCTCCGGCCTTCGCCGCATCGCCCGCGGTGGCGTCCTCGAGCTCGTCGAGGAACCTGTCGATGATCCGATCCTGGAGGGTCGAGTCGGCGAGGGCCTCACCGACGATCCGCGAGGCCAGTTCGGTGGCCAGACCGCCCACCTCGGCGCGCAGCGCGATGGTTGCCTGCTGCCGCTCGGCCTCGATCTGGCGCTGGGCGTTCTCCAGGATGCGGGCCGCGTCGCCAGCGGCCTTGGTGCGGAGCTCGGCGACGATCTGCGCCCCCTCGGCTCGCGCCTCCTCCCGGATCCGTGCGGCCTCCCCACGCGCCTGGGCGAGCTGGTGCTGGTACTCGGCGAGGGCAGCAGCGGCCTCCTCCTGGGCCCGCTCGGCGCGGGCCAGGCCGCCCTCGATCCGAGCGGTCCGCTCGTCGAGGATCCTGGTGAAGACCGGCAGGACGTAGCGCCAGAACACGACCCCGATGACCGCGATCGAGACCGCCGACCAGAGGATGTCGTAGTCCGCCGGGAAGAGCACCGAACCGGTGGCCTCCTCAGCGGCGAACAGGGCGCCGGTGATCAAAAGACGAACCCCGCGGCGAAGCCGATCAGGCCGAGGGCCTCGATCGCGGCGAGCGCGATGAACATGTTGGTCCGCAGCGCCCCGGCGACCTCGGGCTGTCGCGCCGTGGCCTCCTGGGTCTTGGCGACCATGATTCCCAGGCCGATGCCCGGACCGAGCGCTGCCAGGCCGTAGCCGATGGTTGCGATGTTGCCGACGATCTCCACGAGTCTTCCTTCCGTCTTCGGTCCGGCGGGCTGCCCGACCGTGTGCTGGTTGGTCCTACCGGCTCAGGCGCCCCGATCGGCGCATGAGCCGACGATCAGTGCGCCTCCTGGGAAAGGTGGATGTAGACAGCGGTGAGCAGGGCGAATATGTACGCCTGCAGCGCCGCGATGAAGATCTCGAACACGGTGAAGGCGACACCCGCGGCGAGGGTCACGACTCCGATGGCCTTCAGCCCGGTGGCGGCCTCGAGGAACAGGTAGTGGGTGGACGCGAAGCAGAGCACGAGCAGCAGGTGCCCGGCCACCATGTTGACCAGCAGACGGATGGTCAGCGTGGCCGGCCGCAGGATGAACGTCGAGATCAGCTCGATCGGAGTCAGGATGATGTATACGGGCCAGGGGACCCCGGCCGGGAACAGCGAGTTGCGCACGAACCCGACGGTGCCGTGGCTGCGGATCCCGGCGGCGATGAACGCCACGTAGGCGAGCGCCGCCATCACCAGCGGGAAGCCGATCAGGGATGACGCAGCGATGTTCAGGCCCGGGATCACCCCGGTGATGTTCATCCCCAGGACCCCGAAGAAGATGACGGTGAGCAGCGGGACGTGCGGGCGGGCGTGCTTCTCGCCGAGGATCTCCTCGGCGATGTTCACCCGGACGAAGTCCAGCGCGATCTCGGCCACGTTCTGGCCGCGCCGCGGCACCAGCTGCGCCGACCGGGCCGCGAGCACGAAGAGGGTGCACAGCACCGCGGTGACCAGGAGCCGGATCAGCATGATCCGGTTGAGCTCGAAGACGGTCCCCTCGAACAGGATCGCCGGCGGGAAGAACTCCGCTATCGACGGGACGTGGAACCCGCCGTCCTCACCTGAGGCGGCGAGCAGCACGGTCGACACGACGGCGGACAGGAGAGCTCCCGGATCGTTGGTGACGCGGCCGCCCTCGTTCGGGCACGCCGCCGGACCAGGCCAAGTGGCGGATCGTGCGAAATCCTAACCCATCCCGCCTGCCTCGACGCGCCGTCGGCCGGCCCGTGAGCCCCCCGCCGTGGGTGCCTCAGGGGCCCGCGCTGCGGTCCTCGTCGGCGCCCCTGGCACCCGGCGGAGGATCGACGTACGGGACCCGCCCGCGGGCCACCGCGCGGTAGTCGAGCGCGAGCGACCCGAGCACCCCGGCCACCACCACGAGCGAGAAGATCGGCCGGTTCACCAGGTCGCTGCCGCGCAACGCGATGAACGCTCCGATCAGGATCATCGCCTTGACCACCCAGGCCGCGAGGGCGACCGCACCGGCCCTCGCGAGGTCCGCGCCGGACGTGACCAGCATCGTGGCGACGGTGGTGCCGGCCACCAGCAGGCTTACCGCGGCGCCGAGCACCCCGGACCAGACGCCGGGGGTCCCGTCGACCAGCCAGCCGACACCGGCCCCGACCAAGGCGAGCACCGCGGTGAACACGACCACATCGCGCAGGGCGCGGCGGAACACCCGACGCATCGGGTCCGTCGCCGGGGACTCCGTCACGTGACCTCCCGGTTGGTTCGGCCGCGCAGCGGTCCGAGGGTCAGGATCGCGGCCACGATGGCGCCGATCCCCACCACCATGATCACCGTCTCCGTCGCCCACACCGCGAGCGCTGCCGCGCCCAGCGCGAACAGGGCGGTCCACAGGTACATGATCACCACGGCCCGGCGGTGGGAGTGCCCAAGCTGGAGCAGCCGGTGGTGCAGATGGTGCCGGTCGGGGTGGAACGGCGACCTCCCAGCGATCAGCCGCCGGATGACGGCCAGTCCCATGTCCAGCAGGGGCAGGACCAGCACTGCCACCGGGAGCAGGATCGGTAGGAAGGCCGGGAACTGCTGCCGGGTCGAAACAGTGCTGGAGCCGAACTGACCCGTGACGTAGATCGCCGCGGCCGCGATGGTCAGCCCGATCACCATCGAACCGGAGTCACCCATGAACACGCGCGCGGGGTGGAAGTTGTGCGGCAGGAAGCCGAGGCACGCGCCGACGAGGATGGCCAGCACGACGCTGGCCAGGTTCGAGTAGTCCGTCACGTTCTGCTGCTGGGTCAGGAGGTAGGTGTAGACGAAGAACCCGGTGCCGCCGATCGCGATCAGCCCCGCGGCGAGTCCGTCGAGGCCATCCACGAAGTTCACGGCGTTGATCGCGACCACGACCGTGAGGATCGTGGCGACCAGGGAGAGCGTGCTGGACCCGATCGTGCGCCCGGCGATCGGCAGCGCATACAGCTGCACTCCACCCAGCCAGACGAGGAGGCCCGCCGCCAGCACCTGGCCGGCCAGCTTGGTGAACCAGTCCAGGTCCCAGATGTCGTCGGCGGCGCCCAGCAGGCCGACGAGCGCCGCGGCGCCGAAAATGGCCCAGGCGGTCGGCCCCTCGAAGACCCCCGCCAGGAAGGGCATCCCCGAGGCCAGCGCCATCGCCACGGCCATCCCGAGCAGCATCGCCAGTCCGCCCAGCCGCGGGATCGGGCTCGCGTGCACGTCCCGGTCGCGCACCGCAGTTATCGCGCCGGTCCGCAGGGCGAACCATCTCGCGAGGGGCGTGGTCAGGTAGGTGACCGCCGCCGCCACCAGCATGATCAGCAGGTAGACCCTCACCCGGCCACCTCCCGGACGTCGGCGACGGCCCGCAGCTCCGTCAGCCCGACGGCACCGGCGCGGACCAGGGTGAGGGCGTCGGTCGTCGCGTCCACGATGCTGGACGCCACCCCACCCGGGGTCGGGCCCCCGTCGAGGTAGAGCGCGACGTCGCCCAGCTGGTCGGCCGCCTCGGCCACGGTGCTCGCCGCCGGGCCTCCGGTGCGGTTGGCGCTGGAGACGGCCAGGGGGCCGGTGCGCCGCAGCAGCGCGAGCGCGGCTGGGTGGTCGGGCATCCGCACGGCGACCGTGCCCTTCGTCTCGCCGAGGTCCCAGGCCAGGGAGGGCTGCGCGCGGCAGATCACCGTCAGCCCCCCGGGCCAGAACGCGGCGACGAGCTCCCGCGCGGCCTCGGGGGGGTCGCACAGGCCGTCGAGCGTCCGGGCGTCCGGCACCAGGACGGGCGGCGGAATCTGGCGGCCCCGTCCCTTCGCCGCTAGCAGGGCGGCGACCGCCGGCGGCGAGAAGGCATCCGCCCCGATCCCGTAGACCGTGTCGGTCGGCAGCACGACGAGCCCACCGCGGGCGAGGACGTTGACCGCCTCGTCCAGGCTGGGGCCCCAGGTCGCGGGGTCCGTGCAGTCGAGGATCACGGTCGCCGAGTCTGTCACGCCGGGGCGGCGTGCGGGGAGCGGGTTCGTCGGCGAGCTACGACCATGCGGGGCCGGCCGGTGAGGTCCGCCAGGGTTCGCGCGTCGGTGAACTCGGTCGACACCAGGTCGCGCACGGCCGCCCCCTGTCCTTCGGCGTGCTCCATGACCAGCAGCCCGCCGTCCCGGAGCAGCCGCGCGGCGCTGCGGACCACGCCCGCGGGCACCTCGAGGCCATCGATCCCGCCGCCGTAGAGCGCGAGATCCGGATCGTGGTCGCGGACCTCGGGCTCGAGCGGCTCGGCATCCGGCGGGATGTACGGCGGGTTCGCGGCGACCACATCCACGAGGCCCGTCAGATCCGGCAGGACGTCTGAGGTCGCGTCACCCACCTCCGTCCGGAGCTCGGCGCCGCAGGCCGTCGCGTTGCTGACGGTGAGCGCGACGGCCTCGGCGGAGATGTCGACCGCTGTAACGCGGGTGCCCGGGACCTCGACCGCCACGGCGATCGCGATGCCGCCCGCCCCGCAGCACAGGTCCACGACGAGCGGGCTTCCGCCGCGGTCCACCAGGTTGCGCGCCTCGTCGATCGCCACCTGGGCAACGAGCTCTGTCTCCGGCCGGGGCACGAACACCCCGGGCACCACCCGCAACTGCAGGTGCCGGAACGCCGTCGTGCCCACGATGTGCTGGAGGGGCTCGCGGGACCGGCGCCGGTCCACCGCCTCTGCATACCTCGCCGTGAAGCCAGCGGGCACGCTTGCCAGGGTGCGGATCTGCGGGACGCCCAGGACGTGCGCCGCAAGCGCCCGGGCGTCGTGGTCCGGTGAGGGCACCCCCGCCTCTGCGAGCACCCGACCGGCCGCCCGGACCAGGCCGCCGAGGTCGGTGGTCACCGGAGCTCGACCAGCCGCTCGGCCTCGTCGGCCTGGATCGCGGACTCGATCACCGCCGCGAGGTCCCCGTCGAGCACCTGGTCGAGCCGGTGCGCCTTGTAGCCGGTCCGGTGGTCGGCGATCCGGTTCTCCGGGAAGTTGTACGTCCGGATCCGCTCGGATCGATCGACGGTCCGGACCTGCGAGCGCCGCATCGCCGACGCGGCCGACGCCGCCTCCTCCTGCTGGGCCGCAAGCAGCCGAGCCCGGAGGATCCGCAGCGCCTGCTCCTTGTTCTGCAGCTGGGACTTCTCGTTCTGGCAGGACACCACCAGCCCGGTGGGCAGGTGCGTGATCCGCACCGCCGAGTCGGTGGTGTTGACCGACTGGCCGCCGGGGCCCGAGGAGCGGTAGACGTCGATCCGGAGGTCGGCCGGGTCGATCTCGACCTCCGCCGGGTCATCCGCCTCCGGCAGTACGACCACGCCGGCGGCGGAGGTGTGGATCCGTCCTGAGGACTCCGTGACGGGGACCCGCTGCACCCGATGCACGCCACCCTCGTACTTCAGGTGCGCCCACACGCCGTCCGCCGGGTCGGCGGGCACGGCGCGGGCCCGCACGGAGAGCGTCACGTCCTTGAACCCGCCCAGGTCGGACCCGGTCTCGTCGAGCACCTCGGTCACCCAGCCCTGACGCTCGGCGTACCGGGTGTACATCCGGAGCAGGTCGCCAGCGAACAGGGCCGACTCCTCGCCGCCCTCCCCCGCCTTGATCTGCAGGATCACGTCCCGCGCGTCGTCGGGGTCCCGCGGCAGCAGGACCTCGCGGAGCACCTGCGCGGCACGGTCGGCGGCGTCCCGGAGAGCGGGCAGCTCCGCGGCGATCCCGGGGTCGTCGGCCAGGTCGGCCGCGGCCCCGGCGTCGTCCTCGGCGGTGCGCCAGGCCCGGTAGGCGGTGACCACCCGGTTGAGCGCGGCGTAGCGACGACCGAGTGAGCGAGCCCGGGCGGGGTCCGCATGGACGGCGGGGTCACCCAGCGCCCGCTCGATCTCGGCATGCTCGGCGAGCAACGCCTCGACGGCTTCGAACTGCTCGCTCATCGTGCTCCCTCCGGACCGGCGGTTGGGCGCCGGACGAACCGGCAGCCTGGTGCGGGCGGGAGGGTGCTACTTGGCGGCGTCGTCGGCCTTCTTGCCGTACCGCGCCTGGAAGCGGGCGACCCGGCCACCGGTGTCGAGGATCTTCTGCTTGCCCGTGTAGAACGGGTGGCAGTTGCTGCACACGTCGGAGTGAATCTGCCCCGACTTCGCGGTGCTCCGGGTGACGAACGTGTTCCCACAGGTACAGGTCACCGTCGTGGGCACGTAGGCCGGGTGGATGTCCTTCTTCACGGATCTCTCCTCATCGATGCGCTCACCGGGTCGCAGGTCGGCAACCTGCGTGAACCGGCGGGCCAAGGTGACAGTCTGCCAGAGCCGCGGGGCGTCGTACGACGCGGGCGGCCCCGGAGCTCAGTCGTCCCCGTGCCCAGGCGGGGTCGGGGTGGTCTTTGCGACCTGGAGCAGGAACTCGACGTTCGACTGGGTCTCACGCAGCTTCGACAACAGGAGCTCGATCGCCTGCTGCTGGTCGAGGGCGCTCATCACCCGGCGCAGCGTCCAGCTGATCTTCAGCTCGTCCGGCGGGATCAGGATCTCCTCGCGCCGCGTGCCGGAGGCATCCACGTCCACCGCGGGGAAGATCCGCTTGTCCGCGAGCATCCGGGACAGCTTGAGCTCCATGTTCCCGGTGCCCTTGAACTCCTCGAAGATGACCTCGTCGGCCTTGGAGCCCGTCTCGACGAGCGCGGTCGCCAGGATGGTCAGCGAGCCGCCCTCCTCGATGTTCCGCGCCGCGCCGAAGAACCGCTTCGGCGGGTACAGGGCGCTGGAGTCCACGCCGCCCGACAGGATCCGGCCCGACGCCGGCGCGGCGATGTTGTACGCCCGCCCGAGCCGCGTGATCGAGTCGAGCAGCACGACGACGTCCTGGCCCAGCTCGACCAGTCGCTTGGCCCGCTCGATCGCGAGCTCGGCGACCGTCGTGTGGTCGTCCGCCGGCCGGTCGAAGGTCGAGGCGATGACCTCGCCCTTGACCGTGCGCTGCATGTCGGTGACCTCCTCCGGCCGCTCGTCGACGAGCACGACCATGAGGTGGACCTCGGGGTTGTTCGTGGTGATCGCGTTCGCGATCGCCTGCAGCACCAGCGTCTTGCCGGCCTTGGGAGGAGACACGATCAGGCCGCGCTGGCCCTTGCCGATCGGCGCGACCAGGTCGATCACCCGCGTGGTCATCAGGTTCGGCGTGGTCTCCAGCCGGAGCCGCGACTGCGGGTAGAGCGGGGTGAGCTTGCCGAACTCCGGGCGGTTGCGCGCCTCGTCCGGCGTCGAGCCGTTGATCGTGTCGAGCCTGACCAGGGCGTTCACCTTGGCGTTGCGGCCCTGCTGCTGCTCACCCTCCCGCGGCTGGCGAACGGCGCCAGTGACGGCGTCGCCCTTGCGCAGGCCGTTCTTCTTGACCTGGTTCATCGAGACGTACACGTCGCTGTCGCCCGGTAGGTAGCCCGTGGTCCGCACGAACGCGTAGTTGTCCTTGATGTCCAGGATCCCGGCGACGGGCACCAGGACGTCGTCCTCGGTCAGCTCGATCTCGTCGTAGCCCGCGAGGTCACCGGAGCCGCTACCGGGGCGGCGCTTGTTGCGGTCGCGGTCCCGATACCGACCGCGACGGCGCCGCCCGCCCGGCTCGTCGTCGTCGCGCTGGCGCTGGCTGTCCCGCTGACCCTCACGCTGCTGACCGCCCTCACGCTGCTGACCGCCCTCACGCTGCTGACCGC
>CAYGGX010000046.1:0-16554 GCA_964349585.1 uncultured Actinotalea sp. | reverse complement strand
TACACCGAGGCCGGGACGCGACCAAGCGCAGACATGACGACGACGATCACGACTCACACCCTCGAGGTGCCGGGGGCCAAGCTGACCTACGACGTTCGCGGACCACTGCCCACCCCGGACCGGTGGACCTGTTCGGCAGCAGCGGGGGCGCGGTGACCGCGCTCGCCCTGGTGTCCGCGCATCCCGGCGACGTGCGCACCCTGGTGGCCCACGAGCCGCCTCTGCTCACCGTCCTGCCCGACGCGGACCGGGCCAGGGCCGCCTCTCGGGGCGGGTCCGGAGGGTCTACCAGGAGCGGGGCTGGGGCGCGGGCATGGCGGCCTTCATCGCAATGACCTCCTGGCAGGGCGAGTTCCCCGAGGGCTTCGGCCAGGACGCCCCCGACCCCGCCGCGTTCGGCCTACCGACGGAGGACGACGGAGCCCGCGACGACCCGCTGCTGTCCGGTGCGTCCGAACCGGTGACCGCCTACCGGCCGGATCTTGCCGCGCTCGCCGCCGCGTCGACGCGCGTGGTGCTCGCCGCGGGGATCGAGTCCGAGGGCACCATGACCTGGCGGACGACCGAGGCGCTCGCGAAGGCGCTCGGCAAGGAGCTGACGGTGTTCCCGAGCAACCACGGCGGGTTCCTCGGCGACGAGTTCGGCATGCCGGGGCAGCCGGAGGCCTTCGCGGCCAGGCTGCGCGAGGTGCTCGCCGGAACTTGAAGCGCGGGGCCGGTCAGCCGGCGGCCACCGGCAGGACCGGCGTCGGTTCGGTCCGGGGCTCCTGAGTGCCGTCGCCGAGCCAACCGACCCGGTTGCTTCCCCAGCAGTAGACCGCGCCGTCGACGGTGAGTCCGCAGGTGAACTCCTCGCCCGGGGCCAGGGCACGGGCGGCGACGGGGTGAACTCCAGCGGGTGCCGGCAGACCGACCGGCGGGCCGGGCCGCCGCGGCCCGGCGACGGGTCAGCGCTGCAGCGCGGCCAGCGCGAACAGGACGGCCGCGGCCACGAACAGCGCCGCGATCGCGACGACCGCGCGCCAGGTGTATGCGTGGCGCATCCTTCCTCCGTTCAGACGAGGTCGAAGATCTCCAGGTCGATGTGCCGGTCCGGCACGCCGCGGCGGGTCAGCGCACCGGCCACCGCGTCCAGCATCGCCGGAGGCCCGCAGACGAAGTACCGCGCCCGCTCCGGGTGGTCGCCGAGGTGACGCTCGAGCACGCCGTCGTCAATGAAGCCCGTCTCCCCGGACCAGTCGTCGGGCGGCTCCCCGAGCACGTGGACCACCGTGAGGTCCAGGCGGTCACCCAGCGGGTCAAGCTCCTCGCGGAAGACGACGTCGTCCCATCCGAGGTTGCCGTACAGGAGCAGGCAGGGGCGCTTGTCCCCGCGGTCGGCGAGCGTGCGGAGCATGCTCATGATCGGCGAGATCCCGATCCCGCCGGCGAGGAAGACGAACCGGGGGCCCTCGTTCCGCTCGAACGAGAAGACGCCGTACGGCCCGTCGAGGTAGACCCGTGCGCCGGGCCGCAGCTCGCCGAGGCGCGAGGTGAAGTCGCCGGCCTCGGCGATGGTGAACGAGACGGAGCGATCGCCGGCCGGGGACGCGCCGTCGTCGTCGTGCTCGGCGGAGGAGGAGAAGGAGAACGGGTGCTCCCGCACGGAGAAGGGGCTGCGGTTGACCCTGATCCAGGCGAACTGCCCCGCGGCGAACCGAATGCCCTTGTGCCCGACCGGCCGGATGGTGAGCGTCCAGGCGGCACCGCGCTCGGGGGTCACCGAGACCACCTCCCACGGCCGGTTCCGCTGGCGGAAGGGCTGAACGAAGTACAGGTTCGCCAACAGCACCACGAAGGCGGCCGACATCAGGATCCAGAAGCCGCGCTTCCAGGGTCCGTCCACGTAGTGCCCGACGCCCTCGATGTGGGCCAGCGCCGCGAGCACCACCGTGACGGCGAGCAGGCCGTGCAGCACCCGCCAGACCTCATACCCGATCCGCAGCCGCTTGCGGCACACCGAGGTGACGATCAGGGCGATCAGCGCGACGACCGAGATCAGGCCGAAGCGCGCCGTCCAGTGGGCCGTCACCGGGTTCAGCAGCCGGAGCAGGTCCGGGTCGCGGATCACGATGATCGCGGGGTGGGCCAGCACGAACGCGAACGCGACGAACGAGATCCCGCGATGGAAGTTCAGGACGACGTCGAGTCCGTACGGGGCGTTCACCGCCGAGAATCGGCTGACCAGGGCGAACTGAGCCCCGAGCATCGCCAGGCCGATGAACCCCAGCGCGACCGAGAACTCCAGCCAGAACGCCCGCCCGGGTGGCGGGCTCGCCGTGAGCGCGATGACCAACGGGGTCAGCCCGACGACGAGGTAGAGCAGTAGCCAGCCGAAGCCGGCCGCGGCAACCGCCGGACCGCCACGGGCGGCCCGCGGCGGAGTTGCGCTCGCACTGGCGTTCACGGATCTTCCCTTCGAGGCGGGGCGCGTCTGGCTATCCACCCTGCCCGGGATGGGCCGCCGCGGCGACCGGTGGGGCCGCTGCGCCGCTCAAGATCGGCCGGCAGTTCCGACCCCGCAAGGGGGCGTCAGGAGTAGGAATGGGTCGTCCGAACTCTTGGTGGAAGGGAGCAGAGATGTGGACCGAACTCGCCGCCCCGCCCTACCCGGCCCGGCTCGAGGCAACGCCGCCCGAGCGGCTGTCCCGGTGGCTCTGGCTGGTCAAGTGGTTGCTGATCATACCGCACGTGATCGTGCTGGTGTTCCTGTGGATCGCGTTCCTGGTCCTCTCGGTGATCGCGTTCTTCGCGATCCTCTTTACGGCCCGCTACCCGCGCGGCATCTTCAACTTCAACGTCGGTGTGCTCCGCTGGGCTTGGCGGGTGGGCTACTACTCCTCGAGCGCGTTCGCCACCGACGCCTACCCGCCCTTCACGCTGGGCGAGGTGGCCGGGTACCCGGCGACGTTCACCGTGGAGTACCCGGAGCGGCTGTCGCGCGGTCTGGTGCTGGTCAAGTGGTGGCTGCTGGCGATCCCGCACTACTTCGTGCTCGCCCTGCTGCTCGGCCCGCAGGTGGGGTACACCGTCGAGGACCAGACCAGGTACCAGACGCAGATCGGACTGATCGGTGTCCTGGCACTGGTCGCGGTGGTGGTGCTGCTCTTCGCCGGGCACTACCCGCGCGGCGTCTACGACCTGATCGTGGGGCTGAACCGGTGGGTGTACCGGGTCACCGCGTATGCCGGCCTCATGACCGACGTGTACCCCCCGTTCCGTCTGGACATGGGACCGAAGGAGCCGACGACGCCGCCGCCGAGCTAGTTTCGCGGTCCGGGGCGCGGGTGCGGGGACTTCCGCCCGCAGCCGCGCCCCCAGGTCACATCCTGCGCTTCTCGCCGGGGTCGGCAAGGCGCAGCCAGACGTGGTCGTACCCCTCGAGGTGCAGCTCGATCCGACCGTCGTCGTCGAACGCGTACGTCTGGTCGCACAGCAGGCCGACGACGCGGGTGGCGGAGTCGGCGCCCGGCAGCGTCAGGGTGACCGTGCGGCCGTCCGGCGCGAAGTTGTGCACTGCGAGCAGCCGACCGCTGTCCCCGGCGAGGCTGTGCGCCAGCACGCACGGGTGCTCCTGCTCGAGGATCGTGAACTCGCCCCAGCCGATCTCCGGCGACCGCTTGTAGGCCGCGATCAGCTTGCGCGTGAAGTGCAGCATCGAGCCCGGGTCCCGGGACTGGTCGGAGACGTTCACGTAGGCGGGCGCGAACCCGCCCTCGACGATCGGCAGGGGGAGGGCCTTGGGGTCGGCGTTGGAGAACCCGGCGTTGTGCTCGCCCGACCACTGCATGGGGGTCCGCACGGCAGCCCGGCGGGGAACGTCGGGATGCTCGCCCATCCCGATCTCCTCCCCGTAGTACAGGACCGGCGCCCCGGGCAGCGAGAAGAGCAGGCTGTAGACCATCCGGACCCGGCGGGGCTCGCCCCCGAGCATCGGGGGCAGGCGTCTGGTGATCCCGCGGCCGTGGATGCGCTGGGACGCCTCGGGGGCGAAGGCGGCGAAGACCTCCGCCCGCTCCTCGTCGCTGAGCTGGTCGAGGGTGAGCTCGTCGTGGTTGCGGACGAAATTGCCCCACGCGTTCGTCTGCGACGTCGCGGGCCGGGCCGCGAGGGCCTCGGCGAGCGGTCGCGCGTCCTGGCGGGCGAGTGCCAGGAACAGGGCCTGGTTCGCGACGAAGTCGAACTGGATGGTGAGCTCGTCCCCGTTCTCGTCCCCGAAGAACGCGATCTGTTCGTCGTACGGGAGATTGACCTCGCCGAGCATCACGCCCGTCCCGCTGCGCCGGCCCACGTAGCCGCGCAGGGTCCGCAGGTAGGCGTGCTCGTTCTGCCCCTCCTCGGTCTGGATCAGGTAGGGCACCGCGTCGACGCGGAATCCGTCCACACCCATCTGCAGCCAGAAGCCGATGACCTTGGCGATCTCCTCACGCACCGAGATGTTCGTCGTGTTGAGGTCCGGCTGGTGCCGGTAGAAGGAGTGCTCGTAGTGGGCCCCCGCGACGTCGTCGTAGAACCAGACGCTGTCCTCGGCGTCCGGGAACATGTTCGCGCGCTGCTCGGTCGGCGGCTCGTCCCGCCAGTTGTAGAAGTCGCGGAACCGGCTGCTCGCGTCCCGGCGCGCCTCCTGGAACCACACGTGCTGGTCGGAGGTGTGGTTCACGACGAGGTCGACGATGACCCGCATGCCCCGGTCGTGCGCGGTACGGACCACCTCGACGAAGTCCCCGAGGTGGCCGTACCGGGCGTCGACGTCGAAGTAGTCGGAGATGTCGTACCCGTTGTCCTCGCGCGGCGAGGGGTAGAAGGGGGCGAGCCAAAGGCACGTCACGCCGAGCTCGGCCAGGTAGTCCAGCCGGTGCGCGAGGCCCTCCAGGTCCCCGATCCCGTCGTCGTCCCAGTCCATGAAGGACTCGACGTTGAGGTTGTAGAAGACGGCGGTCTTCCACCACAGGTCCGAGGTATCGGTCACGCGCACGCGGGGCTCCTCCGGAGTGTCGGTTCCCGCCCAGTCTCCCCGGCGCCCGCCCTGCCCGCGCGTCGGGCCTCAGCCCGCCGCGTCGCCCCCGGCGCTAGTTCTGCCCTCGTACAACCCGACGACGTTCCCGTCCGGGTCGACCAGCGCAGCCCACCAGCTCGTGGCGTCGATCGGCTCCTTGGGCAGCGCGATGCTCCCGCCCAGCTCGACGGCGCGGGCGAGCGCGTCGTCGATCGAGTCGACCTCCACGTAGCTGCGCGGCTGGGTGAACCCGTCCGATCGAGGCGCCAGGCCGCCCCCGCTGATCTTGTTCGGCGCCCGCCACATCGGGTAACCCTCGAAGCCGGGGACCTCAGCGATCTGCCAGCCGAACAGGGTCGCGTAGAACTCGGTCGCGCGCTGGGCGTCGGACACCGGGATGTCGATGTGGGTGATGTCTCCGTGTGCCATTCCTCGGCCTCCCGTCGCGGCGGCGCGCCCCACCGGCGGCCGCGCTCCGGCCAACACTAGGTCGGCGGTCGGACACCCGCTCGGCGGGCCTCTTCGCCACGAAGACCCGACCCTCGCCCCGCCACCGGGGACTCTTCGCGGGGAGCCGGGCGTTCAATGCCCCGATCGCCGCGAAGACTGGGCGGAAGGGCGGGTCAGGTCGGTTCACCCTCGCCCGCGATCGGCTCGACGACGGCGCCCTCGCCCGCGATCGGCTCGACGACGGCGCCCTCGCCTGGGATGCCCGCGTCCCGGATGAGCGGTTCCCGGACGCCGCGTGGCCACTCGAAGAAGTCCCGGAAGACCAACGGGATGCCCTGCGCCGTCGACACGTCGGGGCGATCCATGACCTGGACGTGCACGTGCGGCTGCGTCGAGTTGCCGGAGTTGCCGCAGTCGGCGAGGCGCTGGCCGGCGGTCACCGCGGCGCCGGGGGCCACGAGGATCGACCCCGCACGCAGGTGCACCAGCGCGACGAACGCGCCGCCCTCGCGGAGCTCGATGATCAGGTGGTTGCCGGCGATCGCCCCGACGCCCCGCCTGAGCCGCCCCGCCTGGCCCGCCAGGTAGGGCACCAGGGCGAGCGGCGATCGTCGCGCCGCGTGATCGGCCTCGCCGTCGTGCGCCACCACGACGACGCCGTCGGCCGGCGCCAGGATCGGTCGCCCCCAGGCGAGGAAGATCTCGGGCGGCTCCGTGGCCAGCAGCGTCCGCCAGTCGCGACGGACGGCGGTGCGGCGCCGCCGGTCCACGGCGACCAGGTCGATCGCGTACCGGCTCCCCAGTAGGTCGGTGCCGTGGCTGGGCACCCGTCGCGCGGGGCTGTTCCGCGCGATCCAGCGCCCCGAGACGGGGAGCGCCAGGGACACCGCACGTGTCCCCTCGGCGCCTTCCTCGACCATCCGGGCAGCATAGGCCGGGCTCAGCCGAGGCCGAGCACCCGCGAGGATCACCACCGAGACGGCCGTCGACAGAGTGAGCACGCTGCCGACGAACGCGGGGTTCCGCCTGCTTGAGCCCGTCGACCGCACGCTCCTCGAGCAGCCCGCGCCGGGCGAGCAGCACACCCGCGGCGATGAGGATCGCGATCGCCGTCAGCGATCCGGTCGCCTGCAGCACTCTCGGCCTCGTTCCCTCATCGATGCGGCGGACCCCGCCCCGCAGGCTAGCGACCCCCGGCTCGCCGGTGATCGACGGCACCCGAGCCCCGGGTGAACCTACCGCCACGGTTCGGGTGCCCGTCCAACCGGGAGGTCCAGTGAGCACGCCGGACGCCAAGGCGCCGAGGGTTCCGCCGCGGTGGTTCGTGCGGGCGCGCGCCGCGCAGGGCGAGGGGCGGGACCGGCTGTGGCAGCGCTGGCCGGCGGTCGACGCGACGCTCGACGCCACGGTCGCCCGGCGGTCGACCGAGACCCGGTGATCGTGCTCGAGCCGCGCGAGCCGGCCCGGTAGCGACCATCCGGAGGGTGGAGCCGCAGTGACGTCCCGAACGGCGCGCGCGACCAGGATCCGCGTCCCGGTCAACGGTCTGGACCAGGGACCGTCGTGCATGGCGGGCCGGGGATGCCGCAGTACTGGCTGACCGGCCGATGCCCCACCCGGATGCACGAGGCCTGCACCGTCGCCTGGTGGGAGCAGCGCGGTTCCGGGTTGTCGTACCGACGCGGCATCCCCCCGGGGACGATGACCGTCGAGCAGTCCATCGCCGACACGCTCGCCGTCGCGCGGCACCTGTGCGACCGCTTCGGGTCGAGCGGGTCCACCTGATGGGGCACTCCTGGGGGAGCTTCATCGGGCTCCAGGCCGCGGCCAGAGCTCCAGAGCAGTTCGCGTCCCACATCGGCATGGCGCAGGTGACGCACCAGATCGCCGCGGAGCGGGAGGCGTACCTTTCGATGCTCGACCAGTACCGTGCCCGCGGTGACCGGCGCATGGTGCGCAGGCTGGAGCGGGCTCCGGTGCCCGGGGAGATCCCCCTGCAGCGCCGGTACGAGGCGATCCGGGACTCCGCCATGCACGGCCTCGGGGTGGGCACCACGCACGACATGCGCTCGGTCGTTACCGGGATCTTCCTGCCGTCGCTGACGTCCCCGAACTACTTGGTCATCGAGCGGCTGAACCCCTGGCGAGGGCGGTTGTTCTCCCGCGGGTTCGGGCTCTGGAACGAGATGCTCGGCACCGACCTGGCCTCCCGGGTCACGGAGCTGGCCATCCCCGCGTACTTCACGGCCGCCACGACGAGACCGTGTCGTACGAGCGGGCCAGGGCGTACGCGCGTCGGCTGGCGGCCCCGCGAGTGGGGTTCTACACCTTCGAGAACTCTGCCCATAGCCCGGCCTTCGAGGAGCCCGACCGCGCGCTGCGCATCCTCACCGACGACGTGCTCGCCGGGACCACCGACCTGGCGGACCCGGCTTGACCTTGCCGCCGTCGGTTCCGCTCAGGCGCCGACGTACTCCGCGAGGTGCTCGCCGGTGAGGGTGGAGCGGCCGGCGACGAGGACGGCGGGGGTTCCCTCGAATACAACCCTGCCCCCGTCGTGGCCGGCGCCGGGTCCGAGGTCGATGATCCAGTCGGCGTGCGCCATCACCGCCTGGTGGTGCTCGATGACGATCACCGAGGTCCCCGTGTCGACCAGCCGGTCCAGCAGGCCGAGCAGCAGTTCGACGTCCGCCAGGTGCAGGCCGCTGGTCGGCTCATCGAGGATGTAGACGGCGCCCTTCTCGCCCATCCGGGTCGCCAGCTTCAGGCGCTGCCGCTCGCCGCCGGAGAGCGTCGTGAGCGGTTGACCAAGGGTCAGGTAGCCGAGCCCGACATCGGTGAGACGGACCAGGACCGCGTGCGCGGCTGGGGTGTGGGCGTCGCCCGAGCCGAAGAACACCTCGGCCTCGGTGACCGGCATCTCGAGCACCTCGCTGATGTCGCGGCCGGCCAGCTTGTACTCGAGCACCGACGAGTCGAAGCGCTTGCCCTCGCACTCCTCGCAGGTGCTCTCGAACGTCGCCATGAAGCCGAGGTCGGTGTAGATGACCCCGGCGCCGTTGCAGACGGGGCAGGCGCCCTCGGAGTTCGCGCTGAACAGAGCCGGCTTGACCCCGTTGGCCTTTGCGAAGGCCTTGCGGATCGGCTCCAGCATGCCGGTGTACGTCGCGGGATTGCTCCGGCGGGAGCCGCGGATCGCGCCCTGGTCGACCGTGACCACGCCCTCCCGAACGGCGATCGAGCCGTGGATCAGGGATGACTTTCCCGACCCGGCCACGCCCGTGACCACCACGAGCACGCCCAGCGGGATGTCGGCGTCGACGTCCTGCAGGTTGTGCAGGTTCGCGCCGCGCACCTCCAGGACCCCCGACGGTTCCCGCACCGCCGGTTTCAGGGCGGCGCGGTCGTCCAGGTGCCGCCCGGTGAGGGTGCCGCTGGCCCGCAGCCCATCGACGGTGCCCTCGTACACGACCTCGCCGCCATTGGTCCCGGCGCCCGGCCCGAGGTCCACGACGTGGTCCGCAATCGCGATCGCCTCGGGCTTGTGTTCGACGACGAGCACCGTGTTGCCCTTGTCCCGGAGTTGCAGCAGCAGGCCGTTCATCCGGGCGATGTCGTGCGGGTGCAGCCCGATGGTCGGCTCGTCGAACACGTACGTGACGTCGGTCAGCGCCGAGCCGAGGTGCCGGATCATCTTGGTGCGCTGCGCCTCGCCGCCGGACAGGGTGCCCGACGGCCGGTCCAGGGAGAGGTAACCCAGGCCGATCTCGACGAACGAGTCCAGCAGGTGCGACAGGCCGCGCAGCAGCGGGGCGACCCCGCGGGCGGAGCCGGTCGCCCCCGGCTCGGCGAGGCCGCGCACCCACTCGGCCAGGTCGGTGATCTGCATGGCGCAGGCGTCGGCGATGTTGACGCCGTCGATCCTCGACGACCGGGCGGGCGCCGCAAGCCGGGTGCCGGCGCACTCGGTGCACGTCTGGAACGTCACCGCCCGCTCCACGAACGCGCGGATGTGCGGCTGCATCGCGTCGACGTCCTTGGTGAGCATCGACTTGGTGACCTTGGGCACCAGGCCCTCGTAGGTCATGTTGATGTTCTCGAGCTTGACCTTGCGCGGCTCCCCGTACAGGAACTCCTGACGCTGCTTGGCGGTGAACCGCGCGATCGGGACGTCGGTCGGCACCACCGCGCCGAAGATCCGGACGTACCAACCGTCGCCGGTGTACCCGGGAACCGTGATCGCGCCGTCGTCCAGGGACTTGGACTCGTCGAAGAGCTGGGCGAGGTCGATGTCGCTCACGGAGCCCATGCCCTCGCACCGCGGGCACATCCCACCGGTGATCGTGAACGAGACCTTCTCGGCCTTCGACGCTGCACCCTTGTCGGCCTTGACCTGGCCCGACCCAGTGACCGAAGGGACGTTGAACGAGAACGCCTGCGGGGATCCGATGTGCGGCTCTCCGATCCGGCTGAACAGGATCCGGAGCAGCGCGTTGGCGTCGGTGACGGTGCCGACGGTCGAGCGGGCGTTCGCGCCCATCCGCTCCTGGTCGACCAGGATCGCCGTCGTCAGACCCTCGAGGAGGTCGACATCGGGCCGCGCGAGGGTCGGCATGAAGCCCTGGACGAACGCGCTGTAAGTCTCGTTGATCAGCCGCTGCGACTCCGCGGCGATGGTGTCGAACACCAGCGAGCTCTTGCCGGACCCCGAGACCCCGGTGAACACGGTGAGCCGGCGCTTCGGCAGGTCGACGTTCACGTCCTTCAGGTTATTCTCGCGCGCCCCGTGCACGCGGATCAGGTCGTGGCTGTCGGCGGCGGGTGCCGCTTCGGCGTCCGGTGGAATCACTCGTCGTCCTTCCGGGTTCGGGCAGGGTCGGCATGCCACCCGTGCATGGTCAGACTACGTAGCCGCACCAAACTCACCGGAAGGCCCCAATGAGGATCACCGCCACCGCACTCTCCCTGAACGTCGAGGACGTCGATGCGTCCGCGGCGTTCGTCCGGGACCACTTCGGGTTTGCCGAGGAGATGTCGGCCGACGGGTTCGTCGCGCTGTCCCATCCGGACGCGGGTTCAACATCGCGCTGCGGCGCCGGCCGCGGAGCGTGCGCACCATCGGCGATGCCATCCGCCGGCACCCCGTGATCACGCTCACCGTCGGCGCTCTGGCGGAACCTGCAGCGCGACCTCGCGCAGGACGTCGTGCCGCCGCGTACGGTCGACGAGGCCGTCGACGAGAACGGCTACTTCGTCGTCCGGGCCAGCGGGCCCGGCACCGTGACCGCGCTCGAGGGCGAGCCCGGCTCGTTCGTGCACGAGTCGACCGAGCTGGCGGAGGTCCAGCGGGACGGCTCGGTCTACGTCGAGTCCGTGTTCATCCTGACCACCCAGCAGTACGCCCGGATAGGTGGCGCCCCACGGGCGACCGTCGTGCTGCCGGACGGCCAGCGGATCACGGGCGAGGTGGCCGAGTTCACCGTCGAGGAGCAGGACGGCGAGACGCACGTGGTGGCCACCGTCCACGCCGAGGAGCTCGTGGCTGCGGAGGCCGAGAGCCGACTGGTCTCGGCGGGCGCTCCGGTCGAGACCGAGCTGCACCTGGAGAACGACGGCGTGGTCAGCGACCTGACCGCACTACTGAAGGGGTACCTCGGTACCGCCACGGACTACGTCGCCGGTATCTTCCGGGGGGCAACCTCGTGAGGAGCAGGGCGATGATCGGTGGTCTCGTCGCGGTGGCGCTGGTCGCCGTGGTGGCGGCGGTCGTGCTGGGCAACCGGGGGGACGACGCCGATCGCGCGTCGACGGGATCGGTCGCCGACGGCCCCGTCGACGGAGCGCCGGACGCGACCCTGCCCGACGTCGACCACGCGGAGCTGGTCGAGGCGATCCACCACGCGGAGCTGGGGACCATCGATCCGGTGCGGCTCGCACCCGGGCTGGTGCCGCCGACCAACCGGTGGTTCAGCGGGCTGGTGTTCGGCGAGGAGCCGCAGCCGGTCTTCCCGCGGCCCCTCAGCGTCGCCTTCACCGGGGCCGGGTTCGGGCTCGGCCTCGCGGTGCCCGTGACCAGTGAGCGGGCGATCGTCGCACCGCACGTCCCGGCAGTGACGGTGGATGCCGGGGCCGTCGGTGCCAAGGTGGCGGCCTACGACGACGCCAGCGTGACCGTGGACCTGCTCGACGCCTCCGGCGACCCGATCGGCGCCGTCGTGCTCGCGCAGGGTTCGCCGCTCGTGAGCCTGACTGTCGCCCGCGACGTCGAGGTCACCACCGATGTCGCGTTCGAGACCGCCGACGCGCCGGGCGGGCTGGGCGGCGCGTACGGGACGGTCGAGTCCGAGGGGCGTACCTGGGCGGTGGTCGCCCCCGAGGGGGCCCTGGAGGGAGCCGCGGTGCGACTCGCCGCGGGGGAGTCGGCGACCTGGTACGCCCTGCCCGACGACGCGACGGAGGGGGCCGAGGAGGTCCTCGCCCGCGCGGCCCTCAGCCCCGTCACCGGCACGGAGTGGAGCTTCGGGGTGGGCGACGGGATCGCGCGGACGACGATCGGCTACCGCACCGCCGACGGCGAGCCGACCGCGTTCGTCACCATGCCGCACCACCGCCTGGGCGACCAGCCCGAGCGTGAGTGCGGGCTGGGTACCTACCCGAGCGTGTACGGCGCCCTCGAGCTGTGCGTCGGCTCGCGCCTGAGCTCGTTCGCGCCGCTGCGCGAGCCGGTCCGGGCGCTGGACGTGTCCGGCATCGGCGACTCGGAGCGCTCGGTGATCGTCGATCAGCTGGCGGCGGACGTCGCGGCGACCCCCGACGCGCCGTCGGACACGTACTTCGGCGGCAAGTGGCTCTACCGGGCCGCCACGCTCGTCACACTGGGCGAGGAGCTGGGGGCCGACGACGTCGTCGCGCCCCTTCGCGAGGAGGTCACCACCGCGCTGCTCGAGTGGGCGGAGCCGCGGGGCTGCGCCGAGCGCGACTTCCGGTGCTTCGCCTACGACCCGATCGCGCGGGGCGTCGTCGGGCTCACGCCGTCGTTCGGCTCGGAGGAGTTCAACGACCACCACTTCCACTACGGCTACCACCTGGCCGCCGCGGGCATGATCGCCGCGGACGACCCGGACCTGGTCGCCGAGCTCGCCCCCGTGATGAACATCCTCACGCGGGACATCGCCGCCGCCACCCCGTCGGACTACTTCCCCAGGATGCGCAACTTCGACGTGTACGTGGGCCACTCGTGGGCCTCGGGCACGGCGCCGTTCGCCGACGGCAACAACCAGGAGTCCAGCTCGGAGGGGGTCAACGCCTGGAACGGTCTGGGGCTGTGGGCGCGGGCGTCGGGTCAGGCCGAGCTCGAGCAGGAGGCCGCGTACCTGATGTCGACGGAGGCGGCGGCGATCAGGTACTGGACGGACCTCGACCTCGAGGACCCGATCTACGAGGGGTACGAGCACACCATCGCCACCCTGAACTGGGGCGGCAAGCGGGACTACGCGACCTGGTTCAGCGCGGAGCCGAGCGCCATGCTCGGGATCCTGCTGATCCCGATGGGGCCATTCGCCGACTACCTCGCCATCGACCCGGAGCGGATCCGAGCCTCGGTCGCGGAGGCCGCACCGGGCGGGTACGACGTGCAGTTCGGCGACTACCTGCTGATGTACCTGGCGCTGGCCGGGCCGCAGGACGCCGCTGAGGCGTGGGACGAGGCGCAGACGCTGCCGGAGTCGTCCATCGACGACGCGAACACCCGGGCCTACCTGCTGGCCTGGATCGCGGCGCACCTCTGACGCGGGCGCCGGCCCGGCCTGGCCGGGTGCCCGAGGCGTGGCGGCGGGTCGACCGGGGTAACGGGTCTCGGATGAGCGCCCTCGGGCTTAGCGAGGCGTTGGCCCAGGCCGAGACGACACTGAGCTCGACCTACTCGAGACGTACGACTTCGACCCGGACGTCGCGTCGGCTCACCGCTTGGGCCGGCACATGGCAGGACTCCTCGGCGTGAGGGCGGGCACGGTGACCGCGCTCCTCGGTGACCACGCTCCTCGATGATGACGCCCCTGCGAGGCTCGCGGCCGACATGCGGGCATGGCTCTCAACCAGTGCCGCGCCGGACAGGGCGCCTACCGGTCCTTCAGGGCGTTGAGCAGGGTGCCGGTCGGCCGGAGTCCGAGCAGTATCACCAGGAGTGTCGCGCCGATGAGCGTGAGCGCGGCGTGGGCGGAGGTGAGCGCCAGCGCCTGCGTCGAGCGCGCGCCGAGTGCGAGCGCGCCGGTCACGCCGATCGCCCATCCGAACAGTGCGCCGACGCCGGCTAGCACCGCCCACTCGCTGACCTGCATCACGAGGCGTGACGGTGCGCGCATGCCGAAGGTGGCGTAGATGGCCACCTGGGATCGACGGAACCACTGCAGCATCGCCCAGAGCAGACCGAGGAGTGCGGCCCCCGGCGCCCACAGCCACCGCAGCGGGCGGTCCTCGAACGCGGTGGTGTAGTCGACCGTGAACTCCGAGGCGAACAGCCGTGGATTGGGGATCGCGGACCTGCCGTCGTGGCTGAGGATCGCAGGGAGCGCCGCCTCGACGGCCGCATGGTGCGCGGCGTCTGTGCGCACGAAGCACGCTCCGGCGGTGCCCGTGAGGTTGGCGGGCATGAGCAGCGCGCCGTCGTACTCCTCACCCAAGATCGCTGCGTCCACGACGCGTGCCGTGAGCGGGTCGGAGGTCTCGGCCGCCGCACCGGAGCCTGCGCGGGTCACGACGGTGACGGGATCGCCGTCGGCCACGCCGGTGCGCTCGGCGAAGCCGGCGGTCGCGATGACGACGCCACGTGGGTCCGCGTCGAGCCGCAAGAAGCGTAGGACACCACCGGAAACGTCGTAGATGGTCGCCTGCCCACCCGGCACATGCCCGACGGAGCCCCTCGCACCGGTCCGCGTCAGCGCGAAGGAGTCCTCGATCCCGTCCACTCGGGAGAGGCTGTCGCACACGGCGGCGGGGACTGGCGCCGCCGTTCCCCCCGCCTCGCGCCCGCCGGTGACGACGAAGACGTACCCGCCCGCGTCGATCCACGCGCGCTCGGACTCGATGAGCCGCGTGACCGCCACGGCGTCGGTGACACCGGGCGCTGCGATCAGCCACGCGACGGCGACGACCATCAGCAGGGACGTCCAGCGGCCGGTGCGAGCGGTGGCTACGCCCTCCCGAGCGGACAGTCCAAGCGGCCACGCGCGTCTGGGCCCGTCCATGGCACCCGGCGTTGCCGCGGACTCCACCATCACGCGACCTCGTCCGCGCGCTCGTGGATCACGCCGTCGCGCAGCTCAAGGATCAGGTCACAGCGCTCGGCGATCTCCGGGTCGTGCGTCACGACGACGACGGTGCGCGAGCCGTGCGCGCCGATCATCGCGTCGAGCACCGCCCGGGAGGTCCGGGCGTCGAGCTGGCCGGTCGGTTCGTCGGCCAGGATGATCGGCCGGTGCGAGGCGAGCGCCCGGGCGATCGCGACCCGTTGCGCCTCTCCGCCGGACAGGATCCGCGCGGGGTCCCGTTCGTGCCCGGCGAGGCCGACGGCTTCGAGGCACTCGCGCGATCGTGCGCTCGCCTCTGCCCGCGATGCCCCGTCGGAATAGGCGCCGATCGCAACGTTGTCGAGGGCGCTGCGGTCAGGTAGCAGGGAGACCGTCTGCAGCACCCACGAGGCGACGTCGGTCAGGTCGTGCTCGAGGCCGTCGTCGTCGATCGCATGGATCGAACCGGCCTGCGCCGGCAGCAGGCGCCCCATCAAGGACAGCAGCGTGGTCTTGCCCGAGCCGGATGGGCCGATGATCGCCGCGGAGGTGCCCGAGGGGATGTCGAAGTCGACGCCCGCGAGGACCTGGTGGTCCCCTCGCGGGTAGGTGAAGGTCACGTCCCGGGCGGTCAGCCGCACGTGAGGTCCCCTCGCACCTCGCGTGGATTGAGCAGCACCGGCTGTCCGATGAGGGAAGCGTCAAGGTCGACGGTGCCGAGGGTTCCGCCGATGGGCTCCACGACGACGGCGGGGCCGGTCGCGTCCGGGAACAGGCACGCCTGCCCGGTGTCGTCGGAGACCACTGCCGATGCGGGGACCGTGCCCACCGTGACGGGGTTCGCCAGCCTGATGGTGCCCACGCCCTCGGTCGCCGCGCCCATGGCCTCGGCGATGTCCGCGACCGCCGCCGGGTCGGTGATCGCACCCGTGCCCACCACGTACGGTGCGGTGACGCCCAGCACCTCGAGCTCGACGTCGGCATCGCGAGGCAGGCTGGCGGACTCGGTCACCACGATCCGGGCAAGCGACGCGGTGGTGGTGAAGACCTCGGTGCCAGGTGACACCGTGTCGCCCAAGTCGACGTGCACCTGGCCCACCGTCACGGGACCCGGCCCGATCCAGACCAGGGCGGCTCGGGACAGCACGGGGTTGTCCTTGCCGTAGCCGTGGGCCTGGTTGAACGCCTTGATTGCACGCTCGGTTGCGTAGCCGGCGACGCCGTCGGCGGTGCCCTCGAGGTGGCCGAGACTGATGAGGAGCTGTTGTGCGGTTTCGACGTCTGCTCCCGCGGCCGGCCGCATCAGGTCTCGGTAGAGCGGAGCGGCCGAGGCGTAGGTGATCAAATCCCGCGCGTCCACGGCCATCACGGTCTCGCCCCCCGAGAGCTCCGTCCCGGGGGCGATCGGCAGGGAGGTGATGGTTCCCGACGCCTGCGTGACCGGCGAGAGGGCATCGGCGTATTCGATCTTCACTGAGACGGTGGTTCCGCCAGAGCGCTCGGCAGTCTCCACCGAACCCACGAGTGGACCTGCCTGGGCCGCCGACTCCAAGGGCGACTCGCTCGACGCGGCGAACACCCAGATGCCCGCCGCGACGAGCGGCGCGACCAGCGCAAGCACGAGAACTACGGTGATCCCAGAACGATCGGGCCTGCTCATCGGTGCACCTCAGCCGGTGGTGTTCGGTGGTCCGTTGCGGACCTGCGACTGGTCCAGACATGAACGGTAGTTCGGTTCCTGGTCATGGTCGGTAACGTCTTGGCCGAAGAGTTGTGGTCGCGTCC
>CAYGGX010000045.1:0-17267 GCA_964349585.1 uncultured Actinotalea sp. | reverse complement strand
GCCCCCGGGGGTTCGAATTCCCCATCCTCCGCTCTGGGAAGGGCCCGTGACCTGCGGTGACGTGGGTGGCGGGCCCTCTCGCTGACATGGCCCTGCCGGCTCACCGTGAGCTGGCTCGGGCGGTCAGTCCCAACGTCGAGCGCGTGCCGCACCGGGAGAGGTGCTTCGATGCCGCGAGTGCGCTCGGCGGCTCCCGGGTGGCCTGGAGTCGCCAAGCACCACGTGACGCCTGTGCCAGGCTGGGCGCGGTATGTTCGAGCGACGTGATCAAGCGAATGGGGTTGGCGTGTCTGACACAAAGGCAGGCTGGTACAACGACGGGTCCGGCACGATGCGGTGGTTCGACGGGCAGAAGTGGACCGATACCGTGCAGCCACCGGCCGCGGCCCCCAGCGGCCTGAGCGGTGCGATCGCGAGGATCGAGGCCGATGCCGTGTCCGGCGGTCAGCCGCGCCCCGCTCCGCAGGGCGCGAGCTACGTGGTGCTCCAGGTCATCCTCAAGGAGAAGATGTGGGGCACAGGTTCGGGGAACCTGACCGAGCTGGAGAAGGCGCTCAACAATCAGGCGGCACTCGGATACCGGCTCCACACGATCACGACGGCGTCGTCGGGAAGCAAGAGCCTCGCCGGAGGAGACCGGATCCAGGCGACGATGGTGTTCGAGAAGCTCTCGTAGCTCGGGACGCGCCCGGTCGGCACGCCGGTCGCGCCAGCGCCCCCACTGCTCCGCGAGCGAGAGGTCGTAGTCCGGGCCGTTGACGCCGAGGGTGAACAGCGTCGCACCGGCGTCGACCAGGGCGTCCGCGACCTGCGCCGGCGGCGCGGACGCCGCCACGGATCGCACGACCCCCGAAGTGTCCCGGCCGAGCGCCACCCCGTGCTCGTCGAGGATCGCGCTCTTGCGGCGCCGGAGATCCGGCCCGCTACATCTCCTCGTGCGTGTTCGGGTCACCGTCGAACAGCCGGCCGTCGGGCCGCCCGAGGGCCGTGATCGCCGCGACCTCGTCATCGGTGAGTGCGAAGCCCTCGATGTCGAGGTTCTCCCGCTGCCGGCCGGGGTCCCCGGACTTGGGGACCGGCACCGAACCCAGCTGACGGTGCCAGCGCAGAATCACCTGCGCCGGTGTCACGCCGTGCGCCGAGGCCGCGGCCGCGATCGGCGTGGTCTCCTTCACCGGACCGCGCTTGCCCAGGGGGCTCCACGCCTCCGTCACCACGCCGTGCTCGGCGTGGAACGCCCGCAGCTCAACCTGCGGGAAGAACGGGTGCATCTCCACCTGGTTCACCGCGGGCATCATCCCCGCCGCGTCCGCCACGTGCACGAGGAACTCCGGCGTGAAGTTCGAGACCCCGACCGACGTGACCCGCCCCTCCTCCTGCAGCCGGACCATCGCCC
The DNA here is from genome assembly GCA_964349585.1 of uncultured Actinotalea sp. Lineage (GTDB taxonomy): Bacteria > Actinomycetota > Actinomycetes > Actinomycetales > Cellulomonadaceae > Actinotalea. The sequence goes on along the minus strand of CAYGGX010000045.1, from coordinate 15,871 downwards.
GGAACGTGTCGACGTACTTCCCGACGCTCGGGTTCGGCCAGTGGATGAGGTACAGGTCGATCGTCTCGAGTCCCAGCGCGGCGCTCGACCGGTCGAACGACGCGAGCGTCTGGTCGTACCCGTGATCGCGGCCGGGGATCTTCGTCGTGACGACGACCTCGCCCCGCGGCACGTCCGTCCGGGCGACGGCGCGGCCGACGGCGTCCTCGTTGCCATAGTTCACGGCGGTGTCGATCAGGCGGTACCCGAGGTCGAGCGCGTTCAGGACGGCCTCGGTCCCGGCGTCGCCGCGCAGCGGGTACGTGCCGAAGCCGATGTCGGGCAGGTGGCTTCCGTCGTTCAGTATGGGCATGACATCGACGCTACGCGGTCGGTCGGCGTCTACGCTCATCGGAACCGGGCCCGCCGGCGAGGCCTCCAAGGGTCGCTCCCCACCCCGATCCGGCCGTCGTCGTGCGCGACCTGCGCGCAGACTGCGAGCACCGCGTCACGGCTCGATGCGCACGCCCGTCCCGCCCAACTCGGCGCGGAAGCCGTCGTCCTGCACCGCGATGTCGAGCAGGACGAGGCCGTCCGGGATGCCCTCGATCTCGTGCTCGATCGTCACGAGCCTTCGGGCGAGCGCCCCGAACAGGTCGGCGAGGAAGGCCGGGCCTCCGATGTCGATGGTGCGGGGCTCGATCACCAGCCTCCCGGCGCGGACGGTTACCGAGCCGGTCGCCTCAACATCGAGGACCCGACCGAGCACCTCGAACGAACGGTGCACCGCCGCCTGGTCGGGGCTTCCGGGGACCGGGCCGACCACCACGTCCGGCCCGATCTGCCCGGCGACGAGGTCGAACGGCACGGTGGCGTCGAGAGTGAGGGCTCCGGCGACAAGCCCGGACGAGCCGGTCCGTACGTCCTGCCCGACCACGACGACGTCGTGCAGGGCGCCGTCGGGCGTCGCGAGCGTCCGCGCGTCCAGCGTGAGCCCGGTGAACCACAGGTCGCCGTGCACGAGATCGGCGGGCGGACTGTCCGCCGTCGGAGGGGCTGGGGCCGTGCCCGTCGGACCTGCCGCGGTAGCTTCCTGCGACGCCGGGCGGGTCACCACGAGAAGGAGGACAACGAGGACCAACGTCACGGCAAGCACGGCGACGCCCGCACCGGCCAGCATGTCCATCACGCGCTGCCGTTCCACCCTCGCAGTCTCGCCCACTTCGCCCGAAGGCACCCGGCGAGACTCCGCTCCGGCCGGCGAGGCTCGCAGGCGCCGGCGTCGGCAATGAGGGCCTCCCCAGGCGGCTCGCGCGGCTGGGTGAACAATGGATCAGGACCCGGCCGACCTAGCCTCCGGGCGACCAACACCACGAGCCACGATGCGAGGTACTCATGGCAGATCAAGCCACCGCCTTCGACGCCGCCGTCACGGCGGTTCGCGCCGGCGCGGACCCGGCCACCGAGGCCACAGCCCTCTACGGCCGGCTGACCGAGGACGAGCGCCTGCACCTGCTCGACGGCGACACCCCCTTCTGGGAGGGGATGGCCGCGATGCAGGTCGAGGGCTACAACGTGCGGCCCTACGTGCACGGCGCCGTCGACCGCCTCGGCATCCCCGGCACCCGGTTCGTCGACGGCCCGCGCGGCTGCGTGGCCGGCCACGGCACCGCGTTCCCCGTCTCCATCGCGCGCGGCGCCACCTGGGACCTCGAGCTCGAGGAGCGGGTCGGCGACGCGATCGGCCAGGAGATCCGCGCGCAGGGCGGCAACTTCTTCGGCGGCGTGTGCATCAACCTCCCGCGCCATCCCGCGTGGGGCCGCGCGCAGGAGACCTACGGCGACGAGCCGTACCACCTCGGCGAGTTCGGTGCGGCCCTCACCCGCGGCACGCAGCGCTGGGTGATGGCCTGCGCCAAGCACTATGCGCTCAACTCGATGGAGAACGCGCGCTTCACCGTCGACGTCACGATCGACGAGGCCACGCTGCACGAGATCTACCTGCCGCACTTCCGGCGCACCGTCGAGGAGGGCGTCGCGGCGATCATGTCGGCGTACAACTCGGTGAACGGCGAGTGGGCCGGGCAGAACGAGCACCTGCTCACCGAGGTGCTGCGCGACCAGTGGGGCTGGGACGGCATCACGGTCAGCGACTTCATCTGGGGCCTGCGCGACGCCGCGAAGTCCCTCAACGCGGGCCTCGACCTCGAGGAGCCCTTCACCCAGCAGCGCGCCACCCACCTGCGCCGGCAGCTCGCGGCGGGCGAGACCACCTGGGAGATGGTGCAGCGGGCAGGCGTCCGGCTGCTCGCCGCCCAGCTCCGCTCCTACGCGGCCCGGACCGCCCATACCCCGGGCGCCGAGGTCATGGCCAGCGACGAGCACCGCGCGCTGGCGCGGGACGTCGCCGCCCGGGCGATGGTCCTGCTGAAGAACGACGACGTCGACGGCGCCCCCCTGCTCCCCCTGGACCCCGGGACCGGGCGGATCGCGCTGATCGGTCGGCTCGCCACCGCCCCGAACATGGGCGACCTTGGCTCCTCCAACGTCCGGCCGCCCAGCCACGTCACCCCCCTCCAGGGCCTCGAGGCCGCCTTCCCCGACGCGGAGATCAGCCTCGTCGAGGACGACGACCCCGCCGCCGCCGCGCAGGCCGCGCGCGATGCGGACGTGGCGATCGTCGTCGTCGGCTACGACATGCGCGACGAGGGCGAGTACGTCGGCCCGGACACGATGACCCGTCCCGAGCTCGTGGCCCTGTTCCCGGAGCAGCCGGCCGGCTTCACGATGCCCGACGACGCCGGCGAGAACCTCGTGATGAGCGCCGGCGACGAGTACGGCGGGGACCGCGAGTCACTCGCCCTGCGGCCGGTCGACGAGGAGATCATCCGGGCGGTCGCCGCCGCCAACCCGCGCACGGTCGTGGCCGTCGTCGCCGCCGGCGCCGTTCTGATGGAGCGCTGGCGCCACGACGTCCCCGCTCTCGTGATGATGTGGTACGCGGGCATGGAGGGCGGTCACGCCCTGGGCGACGTGCTCACCGGCCGGCACAACCCCTCCGGGCGGCTGCCGTTCTCGATCCCGACGGACGAGGTGCACCTGCCGTCCTTCGACCGCGATGCCACCGCGATCACCTACGACCGCCTGCACGGCCAGCGGCTGCTCGACTACCTCGGCGTGGCGGCCGCCTACCCGCACGGGTTCGGCCTCTCGTACACCACCTTCGCGATCGAAGACGTGAGTGTGGGACCCGCGCACGACGGCGACCTGACCCTCACCGCCCGGGTCACCAACACCGGGCCGCGCGACGGGTGGCACGTCGTCCAGGTCTACGGCCGCCGCGCCGAGGGGGAGCGTTCGGGCGAGACCTTCCTCGTCGGCTTCGCCCCGGTGGCCGTCCCCGCCGGGCAGACCGTCGAGGCGCGCGTCCCCGTCTCGCTGCGCCCGTTGTCCGCGTGGAACCCGGAGCTCAAGCGGCTCGAGCTGCCCGAGGGCGACGTCGTCCTCGAGGTTGGCGCGCACGCCCACGACGACGCAGCCATCGCCCGGACGATCCCCGCGGCCCGGTGATCAAAGCCGCGTCGCGTCAACCTCCCGCCGCCGCCCGCGCATCACTAGATTGATCGCCAAGATCGAGCGCCCGCGAGCGGAGGAACCGACATGAGGACCACGTCGAGCAGGGCGATCGTGACCGGCCTCATCGTCGCGCTCGCCGGCGCGCTCGCGGGATGCGCGGGCGAGCCGGCGGCCGAGCCCACGCCGACGGACACGCCGACCGTCGTCGAGTCGCCCACCCCGGAGCCCACGCCGACGGAGGAACCGACCGAGCCCGCCGACGACGACGCCCTGCCGCCCGGCTTCCCCGACCCGGAGTCCCTGATCGGCCAGGTCGCGTACGACGAGCAGACCGCGGACGGTAGCTGGCGCACGGTCGTCGGTGGCACGCCGCTTGAGCTGGTGATGACCTTCGGGGCGTGCTTCGACGGGGGCTCCGGCGACATCTGCGGGTACTCGATCTCCGGTTCCGTCCCCCCCGCCACCGACGGCGTGGTCCAGCCCGCCGAGGTCGGCCTGCTGCTCCTGCTGCGCTCGAACGGCCCGCTCGGCGACGGGACGCCCACCTGGCTGGTGCTGGACGCCGTCGTCGCGCAGGCTCCCGGCGGTGAGCCGGCGTACTTCCAGACCTGCGAGGGCGCACCTGGCGTGGCGATCTACTCGGACCCGGACGCCCCGCTCGCCGCGACGATCCCGGCCAGCGCCGCGTGGGGCCCGGACGCGGCGATTGCGTCGCTCGTGGAGGTTGCCCCCGCCTCCCTCACCTGCGAGGCCATCGGCCCCTAACGGCCGCCTCCCGGCGGGTTACATCTCCTCGTGCGTGGTTGGGTCGCCGCCGAAGAGTCGCCCGTCCGGACGGCCGGCCTGGCCCACCACTATTCGCGGCATCCGGGGCATCGAATGCCCGGACGCCCGCGAAACGTCGGGGGGACGGTTGACTTCGAGTGCGCTCGAACTCCTACCGTCGCGAACGTCAACCACGAAGAGGGCAGAGGAGTCAGTCATGAACAACCGCACGCTGGGGCGATCCGGCATCGAGGTCTCACCGATGGGCATGGGCTGCTGGGCGATCGGCGGGCCGTGGCAGTGGCTCGACGGCCCCGGCGGCTGGGGCGAGGTGGACGACGACGAGTCGATCCGCGCCGTCCACGCGGCCCTCGCCAACGGCATCACGTTCTTCGACACGGCCGCCACCTACGGCACCGGGCACAGCGAGGAGGTCCTCGGCCGGGCGCTGGCCGGGCGACGCGACCAGGTGGTCATCGGGACCAAGTTCGGCTTCAACGTCGACGAGGCCGCCAAGCACGTCACCATGCGCGACGACTGGCGGGACACCATCGCGGACCTGCGCGCCGACTGCGAGCGCAGCCTGCGCCACCTGGGCACGGACTTCATCGACCTGTACCAGCTGCACGTCTGGCACTACCCGGTGGACCTGGCCGTCGAGCTTCGCGAGGCCCTGGAGACTCTCGTTGCCGAGGGCAAGATCCGCTGCTACGGCTGGAGCACCGACGACGTCGTCTCCGCGCGGGTCTTCGCCGAGGGAAAGCACTGCGCCGCCATCCAGCACGACCTCAACGTGGTCCGGGACGCGCCCGAGATCCTCGCGCTCTGCGAGCAGGCCGACCTGGCCAGCGTGAACCGCAGCCCGCTCGCCCGCGGGGCGCTGACCGGGAAGTACGGCAAGGACACGGTGTTCGGGCCCGACGACGTCCGTCGCGACGCCTGGTCGATGGACACCTTCTTCACGCCGGCGCTCGACCGGCTCGAGGCCGTGCGCGACATCCTCACCAGCGACGGGCGGACCCTCACGCAGGGAGCCCTGGCCTGGATCTGGGGGCGCGGCGAGAAGACCGTGCCCATCCCGGGCATCCGCACCGTTGCCCAGGCGGAGGAGAACGCCGCGGCGATGGCGCGCGGCCCGCTGTCCGCCGATCAGATGGCTCAGATCGATGCGGTCGTCGGAAGGGCCAACCCGACCTGAGCCGGTGAGGCGTCCGCTCGCCACGTGCTCAGAACCTCGATCGTTGGCGCGGTCGCGGGCGCGCTCACGCTCGGCCTGCTGGCCGCGTGCGGGTCGAGCCCGTCCGACGGCGCCGCGGTGCCGACGCTGGCCAAGGTGGACGGCTGGCGGGCCGGGCTCGGCGACGCCGCGATGCCGGGCCCGTCAGGCTCCGGCGTCCTTGAGCTCGCCTACGACGAGGACACCGCCCGGGCACTCTGGGACGCTGCGGTCCCGGACGGGCTCCCCACGCCTCGGGCGACCCGGTCGGCGTCGGCGTTTACGGCGACCTGGCCGATGTGGACCTCGCGACGCACGTGCTTGGTCTGTGGTCATCTGGGCAGTCCGGCTCATGTCCCGGCTGGCTGGACGCGGTGCGGATCGAGGACGACGAGGTGTGGCTGGTCGACGCCGACAACAGCCAGGGTGGTGCGTGCACCGACGACTACAACCCCTACTCACAGGTGGTCGTCCTCGAGCGAGACCGCCTCCCGCCCGCAGCGTCGCTCCCGGTGACGGCGCGGCTCACTCACGCCGCGACGGACGCGCCGGGGCAGCCCGTGCGGACGAGCCTGCGCGCGCTGATCGCCGAGTTCAGCGGCTGACCGGGACAGTCGTCGCCGGCTCCTTCGGCGGGAAGGTCGCGTCGAACGCGTCGGCGTCCTCGGGGGTCACCTCGAACGCGGGGTCGATGTGCACCTCGCCGCGCACGCCGTCCAGCCCGCCGTCGACGAGCGCGAGGGCCATCAGGCCGTCGAACGTCGCCCCGCCCGGCGCGGTGATGCCGTAGTCCGCCGCGCGCGCGAACCCGAACCTCGGGTAGTAGCTCGGATGCCCGTAGACGACGACGGCGCGGTGCCCAAGCCGCGTCGCCTCGGCGAGCGTGTGCCGCATGAGGGCGCTGCCTATGCCGGTGCGCTGGTCGCTCGGCAGCACGCTGAGCGGGCCGAAGGTCAGCACGTCCCAGGCGGCGTTCGCCCCCACCACCCGCGCCAGGGTGTACACGATGTGCCCGACGACGACGCCGTCCACCTCCGCGACGAAGTCCAGCTCGGGCACGAACCCGGCGGCGTCTCGCAGCCGATGGAGCACGAGGTGCTCATTGCACTTGGGCCCCTCGCTCCCCCAGAACGCTTCACGGGTCAGGTTCTCGACGACGCGATGGTCGGACAGCTCCTCGAGCCTCATGGTGATCACGGGCGCAAGCATGGTGCGCTGGGGCGCAGCGGCGCCACGGGATTGCGGTGCGCTCTCCCGTCTGCCCCGCGCGGCCGTGCCTTCAGGCCTCGCCGGCCTCCCGCCGCCGGTACGGCTCAGTCATGGCCCCCGTCGGGTCGAGCCGCGTCAGCACCGCCCCGGCGATCTCACCCATCCGGCTCACCTGCTCGAGGGTCAGCGCGTCGAGCACGTTCCGCCGAACCGTCTCGACGTGCCCTGGGGCCGCCGCGACGATGGCCGACCACCCCTCCTCCGTGAGCCGGGCGTTCGTCGCCCGCCGGTCCTCGGCGCAGGCCGCCCGCTCCACCAGGCCGCGGGCCTCGAGCCGGCTCACAACGTGCGACAGCCGCGCGAGGGTCGAGTTGGTCCGGGCGGCCAGCGCCGTCATCCGCAGGGTCCGCTCCGGCGCCTCGGAAAGCATCGCCAGCACCATGTACTCGAAGTGGGTGAGCCCGGAGTCACGGCGGAGCTGCGAGTCGAGCACGCCGGGAAGCAGTTCGACCACGGCGATGAACCGGATCCAGGCCTCGAGCTCGGCGTCGCTCAACCAGCGCGTCTCTCCCATGGATCCGAGCCTAGCCGATTACTTGACATGACAACCATTGCCGCCTAGCGTCTTGGTTGTCGCTACAACTACTAGCCAGGCGCCTCGCGCCCGCACCACCCAAACAGGAGGACCAGATGACGCACGTGACCATCGTCGGCAAGGGCTCGATGGGCCAGGCGATCGCCAAGGTCGTCACCGACGGCGGCAACACCGTCGACCTCCTCGGCCGCGAGGACGCCCACCGAGCCCCGGCGGGCGATGTCGTAGTGCTGGCGGTCCCCTACCCCTCGATCGCCGACGTGCTCGCCGCGCACGGCGACCACCTGGCCGGGAAGGTCGTGGTCGACGTCACAAACCCGCTGGACTTCGAGACCTTCGATTCCCTGACCGTCCCGGCGAACTCGTCCGCCGCGGCCGAGATCGCCGACCGGCTGCCCGGGTCGCGGGTCCTCAAGGCCTTCAACACCACGTTCGCGGCCACGCTCGCACAGGGCGCCGTCGGGCCGCTGCCCACCACCGTGCTGATCGCGGGGGACGACGACGACGCGAAGGCGACCCTGGCCGACGTCGTGCGCGCGGGCGGCCTGAAGGCGATCGACGCCGGAGCCCTGCGTCGCGCCCGCGAGCTCGAGGCGATCGGCTTCCTGCAGATCACCCTGGCCGCCGGCGAGAAGCTGCCGTGGACCGGGGGCTTCGGGGTGGCCGCGTGACCGACCTGCTCGGCGACCGAACGGACATGGAGGCCGTCACCCTGCACGTGGCGGACCTGGCCGCCATGTCCGCGTACTACCGCGACGCCGTCGGGCTGGTCCCCATCGCCGACGGGGACGGGTCCGTGGTGCTCGGTCGCGGCACCCGCCCGGTGATCGTGCTGCGCCACACGCCCGGGCTGCCGCGGCCCGGGCGCAACCAGGCGGGCCTGTTCCACACCGCGATCCTCTTCGAAGACGCCGCGTCCCTCGCCGCCGCGGTGCTCAGCACGGCCCGGCACCCGCGCTCTCAGTTCGTCGGCAGCGCGGACCACCTGGTCAGCGAGGCGTTCTACTTCACCGACCCCGAGGGCAACGGCATCGAGCTGTACGTCGACCGGGACCGCGCACAGTGGCAGTACGACGGCGACCGGATCCTGATGGACACCCGGCGGCTGGACGCCGAGTCTTACCTGCGCAGCCACCTGACCGAGCAGGCGGCCGCCGGGCTGCGCGACGCCGCCGCCAAGGTGGGGCACGTCCACCTGCAGGTCGGCGACATCCCGCTCGCGCGCGAGTTCTACTCCGACGCCCTTGGGTTCGCCGTGACGTTCGAGGCGCCCGGGGCGCTGTTCGTCAGCGCCGGCGGGTACCACCACCACCTGGCGGTCAACGTGTGGAACAGCCGCGGCGCCGGGCCGCGTGCGTCGACCCTCGGGCTCGGCGAGGTGACGATCACCGTGCCGGACCGCGCCGAGCTGGACGCGGCCGGCGACCGGATCCGCCACCGCGGGATCGCGGTGACCGACGACGGCCGGAGCCTGACCATGGACGACCCGTGGCGCAACCGGGTCACCCTTGCTCTGGGCGACGCCGCATGACTACCGCGCTCCCTTGCCGTTGCCCTGGCCGGCTCAGGACACCGGCACCCCGATCTCGTTGCAGATCCGCCCGGCCCACTCCTTGACCTGGCCGAAGTCCCGCCAGTCGCCGCGCGGCATCCAGCGCGCCAGCATGCCGGTGGCGCCCTCGCCGATCGTTCCGCCGAAGGTGGCGTGCCCGCGCACCCCGATCTGCCGGGCCGCGCCGGCCATCCCGCGCGGCGGCGCGGTCTCGAGCCCGCACGACCTCAGCACGGCGGCCTCCGCCTCGGGGCTGCCGCCGGTCGGCCCGCTGCTGAAGAACCAGGTGGGCAGTCGCTCCAGGTCGCCCCGCCGGGTGCTCACGAACCGCCGCGCGGCCTCCAGCCACCGGCCGTTGTAGACCGCACTTCCCACGACGACGACGTCGTGGTCGCCCACTTCCGGCAGCTCGCCCGCCGCCACAACGGTCGCCCGTGCGCCGAGCTCATCCAGCGTCGCGCCGAGCACCTCTGCGATCTCCCGGGTCGCGCCGTACTTGCTCGCGTAGACCACCAGCACCCTTGCCGACATGTCGCCGTCCCGTCCCTGCCCGGTCCTCGTCGGGCGGGCCCGCCCGCCGGATCCGAGCAGCCTCCCCCGGACGGGCCCTCGCCATCAAGGGGCGAAGGTCCTCGGGGGACCGGGCGGGCCTGGGCCGGAAGTCCGCCGAAACCGCCGTCGGGCACTCATACCGTGAAGGCAGGAGCCGACGTGGGCACCGACCCCTCGTGGCGGCGAGGGCTCGCGGTGATTCCCGCGTGGCCCGTGCCGCGCCTGGGGCCACCGCAACGAAAGGTCTGGATGTGCGCGAACTCTCGGAGACCGAACGCTTCACCGTGACGGTGAACAGTCGCGAGATCCAGGTCTACGAGGGCCTGACGATCCTCAAGGCCCTCGTGATGGAGGGCATCGAGATCCCGTCCCTCTGCCACGACATCCGGCTCAAGCGCTCCAACGGCAACTGCGGCCTGTGCGTGGTCGAGGTGGGCGCCGACTCGCCGCGGAACGTCAAGGCGTGCCTCACGCCCCTGACGCCCGACATGGTCATCACCACCCACTCCCCCCGCCTCGAGGAGTACCGCAAGGTCCGCCTTGAGCAGCTGCTCTGCGACCACAACGCCGACTGCGTCGCCCCGTGCGTGGAGACCTGCCCGGCGAACATCGACATCCAGACCTACCTGAGCCACGTCGCGGACGGGAACTACGCCGCCGCGATCAACGTGATCAAGGACCGCAACCCGTTCCCCTCGGTGTGCGGCCGGGTCTGCCCGCACCCGTGCGAGGCCGAGTGCCGCCGGAGCCTGGTGGACGAGCCGATCGCGATCAACTACGTCAAGCGCTTCGCATCCGACTGGGACATGGCCCAGGACACCCCGTGGCGTCCCCGCCTGGCCGAGACCACCGGCAAGCGGGTAGCGATCGTCGGGTCCGGTCCGTCCGGGCTCTCGGCCGCCTACTACAGCGCCATCGCCGGCCACGCGGTCACGGTCTTCGAGAAGCAGGACCACGCCGGCGGCATGATGCGCTACGGCATCCCCGAGTACCGGCTGCCGATGGCGACCCTCGAGGCCGAGATCGACCTGATCGAGAGCCTCGGGGTTCAGATCGTCACCGGAAAAGCCCTCGGCACCCACCTGAGCCTGGAGGACCTGCGCCGCGACTTCGACGCCGTCTACCTCGCGATCGGGTCGTGGCGGGCCACCCCGATGCGGATCGACGGCGAGAGCCTGGAGGGCGTCTCCCTCGGCATCAACTACCTGCGACACGTGACCAAGGGCGTCGAGAAGCCCACCGGCGAGCGCGTCGTCGTGATCGGCGGCGGGAACACGGCCATCGATTGCGTGCGGACCGCGCTGCGCAAGGGCGCCAAGGACGTCAAGCTGGTCTACCGCCGTACCCGCGACGAGATGCCCGCGCAGTCCTACGAGGTCGAGGAGGCCCTGCACGAGGGCGTCGAGATGGTCTTCCTCGCCGCCCCGACCAGCATCACCCTCGACGGCGAGACCAAGCAGGTGCACTGCGTCCGGATGGAGCTGGGCGAGCCCGACCGGTCCGGGCGTCGCCGTCCGGTGATGGTCGAGGGCAGCGAGTTCGTGATCGAGGCCGACACGGTGATCGGCGCGATCGGCCAGACGACGGACACCACGTTCCTCTACAACGACCTGCCCGTGAAGCTGAACCCCTGGGGCGACGTCGACATCGACGGCTTCACGATGCAAACCTCGGAGAGCAAGATCTTCGCCGGAGGCGACTGCGTCACCGGGCCGGCGACGGTCATCCAGGCGGTCGCGGCCGGGCGCCGCGCCGCCGCCGCGATCGACGAGTTCGTCACCCGCGGGTACGTGCGGCCGGGCATGGAGGACTACACCTGCAGCCGCGGCACGCTCGAGGACCTGCCCCGCGACGACTTCGACGAGATCGCCAAGGTCGGCCGTGCCGTCATGCCCGCCCTGCCGCCGACGCAGCGCACCCGCGACTTCGTCGAGGTGGAGCTCGGCCTGACCGAGGAGCAGGCCCGGGCCGAGGCGGCCCGGTGCCTCGAGTGCGGCTGCTCCAAGCAGAAGCACTGCGCGCTGCGCATCGAGGCCGGCGACCACGGCGTGCAGTTCGCCACCCCGCTGCACATTCGGCCCTACTCCCCGATCGTCGCGGACCACCCGTTCATCGTCCGGGACAACAACAAGTGCATCTCCTGCGGCCGCTGCGTCGCCGCCTGCGCCGAGATCGAGGGCGTCGGGGTGCTCGCCTACCAGTTCCATGAGGGACGCCTGACGGTCGGCACGCACAACGATCAGCCGCTCGGCATGACCGACTGCGTGTCCTGCGGGCAGTGCGTGCGCGCCTGCCCGTGCGGGGCGCTGGACTACGTCCGCGAGCGCGGCCCGGTGTTCACGGCCATCAACGACCCGTCCAAGCTGGTCGTCGGCTTCGTGGCCCCGGCCGTCCGGTCGGTCATCGCGGCCGAGTACGGCATCCCCTTCGACACCGCGTCGAAGTTCATCGCGGGCATGATGCGGAAGATCGGCTTCGACAAGGTCTTCGACTTCGCCTTCGCCGCCGACCTGACCATCGTCGAGGAGACCACCGAGTTCCTCAGCCGCGCGGCCAACGGCGGCGTGCTGCCGCACTTCACCTCGTGCTGCCCGGGCTGGGTGAACCTCGTCGAGCGCCGGTACCCGGAGATGATCCCGCACCTGTCGAGCTGCAAGTCCCCGCAGCAGATGATGGGCGCCACCGTGAAGAACCACTTCGCGAAGCAGGCGGGCGTCAGCCTCGACGAGCTGTACGTCGTCTCGATCGTCCCGTGCTTGGCCAAGAAGTACGAGGCCGCCCGGCCCGAGTTCGCGCCCGAGGGGATCCGGGATGTCGACGCGGTGCTCACCACGACGGAGTTCATCGAGATGATCGAGATGCTCCGCCTGCACCCCGACGACGTGACTCCCGCCGAGTTCGACGCCCCGTACGCCCAGGTCAGCGGCGCCGGCGTGCTGTTCGGCGCCTCCGGCGGCGTGGCCGAGGCCACCATGCGGATGGCGGTGGAGAAGCTCACCGGCCAGCGCCTGATCGGCGACCTGGAGTACGAGGAGGTGCGCGGGTTCGAGGGCCTCAAGGAGGCGACCATCTCCGCCGGCGGGCAGACCGTCCGCGTCGCGGTCGTCTCCGGGCTCAACAACGTCGCGCCGCTGGTTGAGAAGATCACCGCCGGCGAGGACGTCGGCTACGACCTGGTCGAGGTCATGGCCTGCCCGGGCGGCTGCATCAACGGCGCCGGGCACCCCGTGCCCGACCGGGTGGGCGAGATGGCGGCCCGCCAGCAGGTCCTCGTCGACATCGACCTCAACTCGACGTACCGCAAGTCGCAGGAGAACCCCGACGTGCTCCGGCTGTACGACGAGTTCTACGGTGAGCCCAACTCCGAGGCGGCGCACGACCTGCTGCACACCACCTACGCGCCCTTCCGGGCCTAGCCACCGGCGGTGTTCGTCCAGATCACCGACCCGCTGCTGGGGTCATTGGCGCTGTCGGCGGTGTGCGCGGCCGTGCCGCTCCTGCTGCTCTTCGTGCTGCTCGGCGTGTTCCGGGTGCGGGCGCACGTCGCGGCGCTCACCGGCCTGGCGGTCTCGGTGCTGCTCGCGGTCGTCGTTTGGCGGATGCCCGTCGGCCAGGCGCTCAGCGCAGCGACCGAGGGAGCGTTCTACGGCCTGTTCCCGATCCTGTGGATCCTGCTGAACGCACTCTGGGTGTACCGCCTGACGGTCGCCACCGGGTGGTTCGACGTGCTCGGCCGCACCATCCGGTCGGTCACCGACGACCTACGGGTCCTGGCCATCCTGATCGCCTTCTGCTTCGGCGCCCTGCTCGAGTCGCTGGCCGGGTTCGGGGCGCCGGTGGCGATCTCCGCAGCCATGCTGATGGCCGCCGGGATGAAGCCGCTGAAGTCCGCGCTGGTCTCCCTGCTGGCCAACACTGCGCCGGTGGCGTTCGGCGCGATGGCGGCCCCGATAATCGCGCTGAACGGCGTGACCGGGCTGCCCCTGGACGAGCTGTCGAAGATGATCGGCCGCCAGACGCCGTTCATCGCCCTGGTGATCCCGTTGCTGCTGGTGCTCATGGTCGACGGTCGCCGGGGGGTGCGGCAGACGTGGCCCGTCGCGCTCGTGGCGGGCGTCGTCTTCGGCCTCGCCAAGTTCGTCACGTCCAACTACCTCGCCGTCGAGCTGACCGACGTTGTCGCCGCGGTCGTCACCGCCGCCGCGGTGCTGGCCATGCTCCGGGTGTGGCAGCCGGCCGAGCTGGTCAGGGTGGGCGCCGACGACCAGGACGCGCCGGCCGAGCCCGCGCCCTCGGGCGCGACGCAACTCGCGCCCGTCCCGGGCACCTACGACGACGGCGGCAATACCCGCCCCGCCACCCCGCTGGTCTGGATGGCCGTCGCGCCCTACCTGATCATCATCGGCATCTTCTCGATCGCGCAGATCCCGGCCGTCAAGGCCTGGCTCGCGGAGGTGGGCAGCGTCACGTTCCGCTGGCCGGGGCTCGACGTGGTGGACGCCTCGGGGAAGCCGGTCGGCGCCCAGGAGTTCCGGCTCGACCACCTGCGGGCGACCGGGACGCTGCTGTTCCTCTCCGGCCTGGCCACCATGGGGCTGTACCGCATCTCGGTGCGGCGCGGCGCCGTCGTCTTCCGCGAGACGGTTTCCCAGCTGCGCTGGACCATCGTCACGGTGACGGCCGTGCTGGGGCTGTCGTTCGTGATGAACCTCTCCGGCCAGACGGCGACGCTCGGCATCGCGCTGGCATCGACCGGCGCCTTCTTCGCGGTGCTCTCGCCGTTGATCGGCTGGATCGGGGTGGCCCTGACCGGGTCGGACACTTCCGCCAACGCGCTCTTCGGCCAGCTGCAGGTGACGGCCGCGGAGTCCGCCGGACTGTCCCCGGTGCTGATGGCCTCGACGAACTCGTCGGCCGGCGTGCTCGGCAAGATGCTCTCGCTGCAGAACCTGGCTGTCGCCGCAGCGGCCGTCGGCCAGCCGGGCTCCGAACCGGTCCTGTTCCGCAGGCTGATCGGCTGGAGCCTGGGCCTACTGGTCATGGTCATGGTCCTGGTACTGCTGCAGACCGGACCGCTCGCCTGGATGGTGCCCTGACCCCGGTCGCTCAGACCGGCGGGGCCGTTCCCCAGCCCGTCGCGGCCAGGTCGGCCCAGAGCGGGAACGCGGGATCCGACGTCGAGCCCTGGTATGAGTACATCGCCGCCGCGCCGCTGCTGGCCATCGCAAGCCCGATCTGGGTCAGCGAGTCCGTCGGGCTGTTCAGGTAGCCGGCGATGCCCGGCACGATCCGGGTTCCGGTGCGCGCGCCGAGCTGCTCCTGGTAGGCGAGCCACGTCCGCAGCCAGGCGGCCTGGTCGGGGTTGGCCTCCCGGAAGTAGTTCATCGGCATGAGGACATCGACCAGCCCGGTCTCCGCCCACGACGCCCAGTCCTGCAGCGCCTCGTTGTAGGCGCGGGTGTCCGCGAACGACGACGTCGTCGGGCCGCCGGGTCCTTCGCCCCAGCTGATCACTGCAACCGAGAGCATCGCGTCGCCACCGCCGGCGTCGATCGCCTCAGCCGCGGCGCTCACCAGCGCCGTCACCTGCTCGCGCCGCCAGTCCGACCACGCCGGGTCGGTGGGGGCGGGGGTGCCGGTGGCCCCGGTCTCCTGCTGGTAGCGGGCCAGCGCCCGCGGGTGGTAGCCGTACCGCTCGGACGCGTACCGGGCGTAGTCGAGGTGGACGCCGTCGACGTCGTACCGGGCGGCGATCTCCCCGACCACCGCCGCGATCTGCTCGCGAACCTCCAGCAGGCCGGGGTCGAGGTAGGTGTCCCAGGTGCCGTCGACGGTCCGGGTCACCCAGCGGTCCGCCTCGGGGGCGTTCAGCCCGTGCTCCGCGGTCAGCCAGCCGTCCGGCGCGGGCTGGCCGACGTAGGACTCGTGCCAGGTGGGCGCGACCGGGATCCACGCGTGCACCTCCAGGCCGGCCGCGTGCGCCTCCTCGATCAGCACGGCCAGCACGTCCAGGCCCGGTTCGAGCGCCGGGTCGGCGGTCCGGGCGAGCACTTCGGAGTCGTAGTACGCGTCCTGACGGCGGACCACCTCGGCGATGATCGCCGTCCCGTCGGCGCCCGCCACGTCGGCCACGACCCGCCGGATGCCGTCGCGGGTCTTCAGGACGTCGTCGAACAGGTGCACCCACACCGCCCGCTCGAGGAAGTCCTCCGGGCGTGGGGCCGGCGGGGTAGGGGTCGGTGTCGGCTCGGCCACGGGAGTCCGGGTCTGCGTCGGGCTCGGGGTGGGCGTGGGCTCGCGCTCCTCCCACCGACCGCACCCGCCGGCGAGCAGCGCGAGGGCGAGAACCAGGACCGCGATCAGCGGCACGAACGGTCGGCGCATGACAGCTCCCCCAGATGGATGACGACCACCCTAAGGTCAGCCA
>CAYGGX010000044.1:0-17389 GCA_964349585.1 uncultured Actinotalea sp. | reverse complement strand
CAGCACGACGCCATTGACCTCGGTCGGCTCCGGGAACGCGATCAGCAGCCAGGCGTGTGCGCGACCACCTGGACGGCTCCGCCCACGCAGGGCGCCACAGCGATCGCGGGAGCCGCTGGGGCGGCTCGGCCCGCTGGGACCAGCAACGTGGAATACGTGGTGACCAGGCCGGCGATGAGCATCATGCCCCCGACAGCAGCGAGGGTCGCGACGGCCCGGGTGGCGAGTGCGGTCGGCCTGCCCTCGCGCCGCCAACGCATGCCAACCTCCGCCTCTCACCCCTCGGCGCGGTCGCGCTCCTGCGCCGCCAGGGCGCGCCGGACGCCGTCGCGGTTCTCCACGACCAGTCGGCGCAGCGCCGGGTGCCTGTCCTCCAGATCGGCTAGCCAGGCATCGGTCCGGTCGAGCAGCTCGACAGTCCCGGCGAGCCGGGTCGGGTAGAGGCCGATCACGATGTTCTGGGCCATCTCGTTGGTCCGCGTGGCCCAGACGGTCTCCAGCGCCGCGAAGTACGGCTCCACGTACGCGGTCAGCAGCGCGGGGTCGTGCACGCGCATGATGCCGCTGATGGTCGCGGTCTGCATCGCGTTGGTCAGCTCGTCCGACTCGACGACCGAGGCCCAGGTTGCGGCCTTGGCCTGCCGCGTCGGGATGGCGGCGCGGGCCGTGGCGGCCGCACGCTCGCCGCTCGCCGTGGCATCCCTGGCCAGCTCGGCGGCGATCTCCGCCTCGCCCGCCCGGCCGCCCGCCGCCAGGGAGGTGAGCAGGTCCCACCGCAGGTCGGTGTCGACCACCAGGCCGTCGAGCGGTGCGGTCCCGTCGAGCAGTCCCGCCACGACGTCGAGGTGCGCGGGTTCGGCGGCGCGGGCCGCGAAGGCCTTCACCAGCTGCAGCTGCGTGTCCCCGCCCGGCTCGGCGGCCCTGGCGAGCTCACCCAGGGCCTCGGTGGCGGCGCGGTGGGCCTCGGCGCGGCGCTCGGGAGCCACGTACAGGTCGAGCGCGGTCGACAGCTGGCGGAGCAGGACGAGCACCACCGAGGAGTCGGTCTCGTGGCCGATGTTGCGCAGCGTGAGGTCCACCAGGCGGCGGGCCGGCCACTCGCCGTCGCGGGTCATGTCCCACGCGGCGCTGAGCACCAAGGTCCGGGGCAGGGACTCCGCGAAGTGGTGCAGGTGCTCCGTCGCCACGGCGAGGGAGGCCTCGTCCAGCCGGATCTTGGCGTACGCCAGGTCGTCGTCGTTCACCAGGATCAGCGCGGGCCGCGGCCGGCCGACCAGCTCCGGCACCTCGGTGCGTTCGCCGTCGACATCGAGCTCGACGAACGCCGTCCGCTCCAGGCGGGGCGCGCCGTCCCGTTCGACGATGTCGTACCCCCCGACGGCCAGGCGGTGCGGACGGTGCACGGGGTGGGTGTCGGGCACCTCCTGGAGGATCGCGAACGAGGTGATCACACCGTCGTCGTCGGTCCTGATCTCCGGTCGGAGCAGTGTGACGCCCGCCTGCTCGAGCCAGAGCGCCGACCAGGCGCGCAGGTCCCGGCCGCTGGTGGCCTCCAGCTCGGTGAGCAGGTCGCCGAGCTCGGTGTTCCCCCAGGCGTGCTTGCCGAAGTAGCTGCGGACGCCCGCCATGAACCGCTCGCGCCCCACCCACGCGACGAGCTGCTTGAGCACCGACGCACCCTTGGCGTAGGTGATCCCGTCGAAGTTGACCTCGACGTCCTCGAGGTCGCGGATGTCGGCGACGATCGGGTGGGTCGTCGGGAGCTGGTCCTGGCGGTAGGCCCACGACTTCTCCATCGACGAGAAGGTGGTCCAGGCCTGCGTCCAGGGCGTGGCCTCGACCGTGGCGAGGGTCGAGATGTACTCGGCGAAGGACTCGTTCAGCCACAGGTCGTCCCACCAGCGCATGGTGACCAGGTCGCCGAACCACATGTGCGCCAGCTCGTGCAGGATCGTGACGGTCCTCCGCTCGACCATCGCGTCGGGCACCTTCGACCGGAACACGTAGCTCTCGACGAAGGTGACGGCCCCCGCGTTCTCCATGGCGCCGGCGTTGAACTCCGGCACGAAGACCTGGTCGTAGGTGGCGAACGGGTACGGCGTGGCGAACAGCTCCTCGTAGAACCGGAAGCCGGCCCTGGTGATGTCGAGGATCCGGTCGGTGTCCAGGTACTGGGCGAGCGAGGCCCGGCAGAGCACCCCGAGCGGGATGGTCCGCCCGTCGCTGCTGGTCAGCTCGCTCGACTCCCGGTGGTAGGGCCCGGCGATCACGGCGGTGATGTAGCTCGAGATGCGCGGCGTCGGCTCGAAGGACCAGGTGGCCGTCCCGAGCTCGCGCCCGCCGTTGCGGTTCACTCCGCCCGCCACGGCGACCGGGGTCGGGGTGGCGCTGTTGGAGATGACGATCCAGTGGGTCGGCGCGGTCACCGAGAAGGCGAAGGTGGCCTTCAGGTCGGGCTGCTCGAACACGGCGAACACCCTGCGGGAGTCGGCCACCTCGAACTGGGAGTACAGGTAGACCTCGTCGTCCACCGGGTCGACGAACCGGTGCAGCCCCTCCCCGGTGGTCATGTAGGCGCACTCCGCGACCACCAGCAGGTCGTTCTGCTCGGCAAGGTCCGCCAGCGCGATCCGCGACTCCGCGAACACCGACTCGGGATCCAGCTCGTGACCGTTGAGCACGATGCGGGTCACCCGGGGGGCGATCAGGTCGATGAAGGTGCTCGCGCCCGGTGTCGCGCTGAAGCGCACCGCCGTGGTCGAGGCGAAGGTCGTCGGGCCCGTCGTCAGGTCGAGGTGCACCCGGTAGGACTCGACGTGGACGACGGCGGCTCGCTGTCGGGCCTCGGTGCGGGTCAGGTTCTCTGCGGGCAACGGGGCGTCCCTTCGTTGTGGGTGGACGTTGGCGGCGATCCTGCCACGCGCGTGCGACGCGCCGCACGCCGGGTCGCGCTCGCGGTGGCAACCGGGCCGTGGCATGCTGCCGAGGCGGCATCGGACGGCGACCAGTGGTGGTGGAGGGCAGATGACCGAGCGGTGGGCGCCCCGTTCGTTCCTCGCCCGGATGTCACCTGGCATGCGCACGTTCGCGCTGATCGATGCGGTGCTCGTGGTCACCTTCGTCGTGCTGCTGGTCATGCACCTGGCGGCAGGCCCCTCAGGGCCCACGGTGAGCGCAACGGAGCCCTTGACTCCCTCACCCACGAGCGAGCCGGAGACCAGCCCCGAGCCCACGGCCCCGGACGACCCGGGGGAGAACGAGGGTCTCGCCGAGTTCGTGCTGCCCAGCCGGAACATCTGGTGCGCGATGACCGAGACCTCGGCGACCTGCACGATCGGCACCTTCAGCTACGCGCCGCCCGAGGAGGAGTGCGACGGCGCGATCGGGCCGGTGCTCACGCTCACCGCCGACGAGGGTGCGGCGATGCCGTGCGTGCCGGAGCGACCGCCGCGGCCCGAGGACGCCCCCGTTCTCGAGTACGGGCAGGCGTCGACGATCGGCGACGTGACCTGCCACGCATCCCGCAACGGAGCGACCTGCCGCCACAACCCGAGCGGTGCGGGGTTCTCGGTGGCCCGGGCGGGCTACACGTTCTTCTGAGTCACCAGATGCGGACGCGCTCGTCCGGCGCAAGGTACAGCCCGTCGCCCGGCCCGACGCCGAACGCCTCGTGGAACTCGGGGATGTTTCGGACCACCCCGTTGCAGCGGAACTCGTCGGGGGAGTGCGGGTCGGTGGCCAGCCGCCGGATGACCTCCTCGTCGCGGCCCTTGGACTGCCAGGCCTGCGCCCAGCCCAGGAACACCCGCTGGACCCCGGTCAGCCCGTCGATCACCGGCGCCTCGGCCAGTGGTCGGCCCAGCGCGATCCGGTACGCCTCGAGCGCGATCGACAGGCCGCCGAGGTCCCCGATGTTCTCGCCGATCGTCAGAGCCCCGTTCACGTGGTGGGATCCGCCGAGCTGGGCCGGGGAGAAGGCCGAGTACTGCTCGATCAGGGCCCGGGTCCGACGCTCGAACTCGGTCCGGTCGGACTCGGTCCACCAGTCCTTGAGCCGACCGGCGCCGTCGTACTTGGAGCCCTGGTCGTCGAAGCCGTGCCCGATCTCGTGGCCGATGACGGCGCCGATCCCGCCGTAGTTGACGGCGTCGTCGGCGTCGGGGTCGAAGAACGGGGGCTGCAGGATGGCGGCGGGGAAGACGATCTCGTTCATCCCGGGGTTGTAGTAGGCGTTCACGGTCTGCGGGGTCATGAACCACTCGTCGCGGTCCACCGGCCGGTCGATCTTGCGCATCTCCCGGTCCTGCTCGTAGGCGTTCGATCGCCGCACGTTGCCGACCAGGTCGTCGCTGCGGATCTCCAGCCCGGCGTAGGACTTCCACTTGTCGGGGTACCCGATCTTGGGGGTGAAGGCGTCGAGCTTGGCCAGCGCCTTGACCTTGGTCTGCTCGCTCATCCAGTCCAGGGCCGTGATGGACTCCCGGTAGGCCGCCACGAGGTTCCCGACCAGCTCGACCATCCGGGCCTTTCGCCCCGGCGGGAAGTGCCGCTCGACGTAGACCTGACCGACGGCCTCGCCGAGGGCGCCCTGGACGAGCGCCACCCCCCGCTTCCAGCGCTCGCGGAGCTCGGGGGCGCCGGTGAGGGTGCGCCCGTAGAAGTCGAAGTTCGCCTGCACGACGGCGTCGTGCAGGAAGGGCGCGCGGGCGGAGATCAGGCGGTAGCGCAGCCACGCACGCCACTGCTCCGCCGGCGCCGTCGTCCACAGGTCCGCGAACCCGATCGCGAAGTCCGGCTCCCGGACGACCAGGTGGTCCATCCCGCCCGCCGGGACCCCGAGCGCCTGCACCCAGGCGCGCCAGTCGAAGCCCGGGGCGCGGGCCGCCAGCTCGTCGAGGGTCATCGGGTTGTACGTGAGGTCGGCGTCGCGGTCGCGGACGACGTCCCAGTGGCTGACCGCCAGCCGCGTCTCCAGGTCCAGCACCAGGTCCGCCCGCGCCGTCGCCGTCGCCTCGTCCAGCCCGGTCAGGGCGAGCATCCGCGCCACGTGCGGTCGGTACGCGTCGCGGATCGGCGCGTAGGTGTCCTCGCGGTAGTAGGCCTCATCCGGCAGGCCGAGACCGCCCTGGTTCAGGAAGACCGTGTAGCGGTCCGGGTCCTTGTCGTCGTTGTCCACCCAGAACCCGGCGGCCCCGGCGCCACCGGTGCGCTGGAGCTCGCCGAGGACGACCACAAGCTCGTTGGGGGTCGCGGCGGCCTCGATCCGGTCCAGCTCCGCGCGGATGGGGTCGAGGCCGAGCCGCTCGACGGTCTCGGTGTCCATGAAGCTCGCGTACAGCGCACCGACCTGCGCCGCCGCGTCGTCACCGGTGGCCTCGCGCGAGCCGAGCTCGGTGATGATCGTCCTGACCTGCTCCTCGGCAGCGTCCACCAGGGCCCGGAACGCCCCGTCGACCGCGCGGTCGGCGGGGATCTCGTGCTCGGCGAGCCACCGGCCGTTGACGTGCCGGAAGAGGTCGTCCTGGGGTCGCACGCTCGGGTCGAGCGCGTTGGTGTCGATGCCGCTGCGGGGAGTCATCCCCCCAGGCTAAGTGGTGACCGGGACGACGCGGACCGGGGTGGTCAGGGTACGGTCGCGCCCGAGGCTGCGCGGCTCGCCCGTGACCTCCAGCCGTGCCGTCGCCGTCAGGTCCGCGCTCGAGCGGCCGACGGCCAGCGACGCCGTATGGGGGGCGACGGTCCAGCGGTTGTCGGCCCCGACCCAGGCGAGCCGGTCGGCGTGCACCCGCCAGGTCACGTCGGCGGACCGCCCGGGCTCGAGCGTCACCCGCGCGTACCCGACGAGGGCCGTGACGGGACGGGTGACCGGCGCGACGACGTCGTGCAGGTAGAGCTGGGGGACGTCGGTCCCGGCGCGGTCCCCGGTGTTGGTCACGCGCACCGTCACCTCTAGGGTGCCGTCGGTGTCGATCCGGTCGGCACTCAGTCGCAGTCCGTCGTGGGCGAAGGTGGTGTACGCCAGGCCGTGCCCGAACGCGAACACCGCCGTCGGATCGAGGTTCGTGACGTCCGCGGCGCCCGCCAGCCGGACGTGCCGGTAGGTCATCGGCAGCATGCCGGCGGAGCGGGGGAACGACAGGGTGGTCCGGCCGGACGGGTTGATGCGGCCGCCGAGCACGCCGGCGATCGCCGATCCGCCCGCCTGCCCGGGGAACCAGGCCTGGACGACGGCGGCACAGGTGCCGGCCGTCCAGTCCAGCGCGTAGGGGCGCCCGGTGATCAGGACCAGCACCACCGGAGTCCCGGTCGCGGCGACCGCCTCGACGAGCGCGCGCTGCTCGCCGGGCAGGTCGAGCGTGTCGGTGTCGCAGCCCTCGCCGACGGTCCCGCGGCCGAAGAGCCCGGCGCGGTCGCCCATCACCAGGACCGCGACGTCGGCATCTGCTGCCAGCGCGGTCGCGGCCTCGAAGCCGTCCCGGCCGGGCGCCCGGAAGTCGCAGCCCGGCGCGTGGCTGATCTGCGTGCCGGGGAGCTCCTCGCGCAGCGCCTCGAGGACGGTCGGGATCACCAGGCCGGGCTCCACCTCGGGGTGGTGCACCTCGACGTGGTTGAGGAACGAGTAGTCGCCGAGCAGCGCGTGCGCGGAGTCGGCGTTGGGCCCGATGACGGCGACGCGTGCCGGGGCGGCGAGCGGCAGGCCGCCGTCGTTCGACAGCAGGATCACCGACTCCTCCGCCACCCGCCGGGCGAGCGCCGCGTGTGCCGGGGGGTTGAGGTCGATCGGGTCGTCCGGCAGGTCCTGCGCCGGCTCGTCGAGGAGGCCCAGATCGGCCTTGAGCTCCAGCACCCTGCGCACGGACCGGTCGATCGCGGCGGTCAGCTCGTCGCTCAGGTCGTCGGCGTCCAGCGCCGGGTAGCAGTCGGCGTTCGGCAGCTCGACGTCGACCCCCGCGAGCAGGGCCCGCTCGGCGGATCCGCGCTTGGTTCCGGTCACCCCGTGCAGGGTCTGCAGGAAGTTCACCCCGAAGTAGTCGGCGACGACGTTCCCGGTGAAGCCCCACTCGTCGCGCAGCAGGGCGGTGAGGATCGCCGGGTCACCGTGCACCGGTACCTGGTCGATCTCCGAGTACGACGGCATCACGGCTCGGGCGCCGCCCTCGCGCAGGGCGATCTCGAACGGGTACAGGAGCACCTCGGCCAGCTCGCGGGGGCCCATGTGGACCGGCCCGAGGTTCCGCCCGCCCTGGGACGCGGGATAGCCGACGAAGTGCTTGAGCGTCGCGACTACGCCGGCCCCCTCCAGGCCACGGACGAACGCCGCGCCGAGGGTCCCCACGAGGTACGGGTCCTCGCCGAAGCACTCCTCGACGCGGCCCCAACGCGCGTCCTGGACCACGTCGAGCAACGGCGCGAGCCCCTGGTGGACCTCCAGGGCGCGCATGCTGGAACCGATCGCGGCGGCGACCTCCTCGATCAGCTCGGGGTCCCAGGTGGCGCCGTAGGCGGGCGGGGAGGGGAAGGTCGTGGCCTTCCAGGTGGCGACGCCGGTCAGGCACTCCTCGTGCGCGATGGCACCGATGCCGGTGGCCCCGCGGAGATCGGCCTGCAGTCGCCGCAGGGTCGCCCTGGCCTCGGTCGGCTCGATCGGCCGGGTGCCGTACAGCCGTGTGATGTGCCCGAGCCCCTGGGACGCCAGGGTGTCCCAGTCCGGGCTGGTCGGCATGTTCTCGTTCTGGGCGGGCGCGACCGCACCGGTGGTGCCGTCGATCCCGATCCAGGCGCCCACCAGCTGCGCGAGCTTCGCACTTCGGGACATCTGGCCCAGCAGTGCGTCGACACGCGCCGCGTCGCTCGTCGTCCGGGCCATGATTGCCTTCCGCCTGCGGCGTCGCCGCCGTCACCTGTCGAAGCGCCGTCGGGGCTCCGCGTATGCACACCGGGCCGAGAGAGCGCTTTCTTGTGCGATCGACCGACCCGCGTCCGGCCACGACGATACGGGACTGCCGCCTCCGCGCGCCACGGGCACAAGGCCCTAGGAGCGGGTGGAAGATGGCGGCCCGAAGGGCGTCGGAGAGCGCTTTCTTGATCGGCACCGGTCCGCGGGGTGAAGTGCACCGTCGTCTGCCACGATGTGCCTGTGCCAGACGTTCGCGCCATGCGCCCGGGGCCCGCGACGCTCGACGACGTCGCCGCGGCGGCGGGCGTCTCGCGGGCCACCGCGTCGAGGGTGCTGAACGGCGTTCCGACGGTCGGGGCGGCGTCGGTGCTCGCCGTGCGACGGGCGGCGACGGACCTCGGATACCGGCCGAACCCGGCGGCGCGCTCGTTGGCCAGGGGGCGGCACGACTCGATCGCGCTGCTCCTCACGGAGCGCGACCTCGCCGAGATGCCCAACTCGTTCTTCGCGCAGCCGCTGCGCGGCGCCACGAC
This sequence comes from uncultured Actinotalea sp., assembly GCA_964349585.1. Lineage (GTDB taxonomy): Bacteria > Actinomycetota > Actinomycetes > Actinomycetales > Cellulomonadaceae > Actinotalea. The sequence continues at coordinate 8,959 of CAYGGX010000044.1, read as the reverse complement.
CGAGGTGACCCGGCGGTCGCTGCAGATGGTTCTGCTCCTGGCCGGGCCGGAGCAGGAGGACGCCGTGCTGCGCAGGTACCTCGACGGCAGCCACGTCGACGGCGCCCTGGTGATCCTGGAGGCGCACAGCACGCACCTGCCGAGGGTGCTCGGGCAGACCGGCGTCCCGGTGGTCTACCTCGGCCGGCCCGTCGACTCCGACCCGAAGGTGCACTCGTACGTCGACGTGGACAACTACGGCGGCGCCCGGCTCGCGACGGCCGAGCTCGTCGCCGCCGGACGCTCGGCGATCGGGACGATCGCTGGTCCGAGCGACATGGGCGTGGCCGTCGACCGGGTCGCCGGCTGGCGCGACGTGTTGACCGAGACCGGCCACCGTCTGCCGCCAGTGGCGTACGCCGACTTCACCGCAGACGGCGGCGCCAACGCGATGGCCCGGCTGCTCGCGGCCGAGCCCGACCTGGACGCGGTGTTCGTCGCGTCGGACCTGATGGCGATGGGTGCCCTGCGCGTGCTGGCGGCGAGCGGCCGGCGCGTCCCCGCGGACGTCGCCGTCGTGGGCTACGACGACTCGATCCTCGCCCGCACCGCCAACCCGCCGCTGACATCGGTGCACCAGCCGCTTGAGGAGATGGGGCAGCTGATGGTCCGGTTGCTGCTCGAGCTGATCGCCCATCCCGAGGTGGGGCCCGTCCAGCGCGTCCTGCCCGCGCGGCTGTCCCGGCGCGAGTCGGTCTGACCCCCGAGGCTGCGGCAGGATGTGCCCATGCGCATCCACATCGCCGCCGACCATGCCGGTTTCGAGCTGAAGGCACACCTGGTGGAGCACCTCGAGGCGGGGGGACATGACGTCGTCGACCATGGTGCCCACGCCTACGACGCCGAGGACGACTACCCGCCCGTGTGCTTCGCCGCAGCCGAGGCCGTGCGGGCCGAGCCGGGGAGCCTCGGCATCGTGATCGGCGGTTCGGGCAACGGGGAGCAGATCGCCGCCAACAAGGTGGCCGGGATCCGGGCGGCGCTCGCGTGGAACGTCGACACCGCAACCCTCGCGCGGACCCACAACGGCGCGAACGTCGTGGCGATCGGGGCAAGGCAGCACTCCGTCGACGACGTGACGGCGATCGTGGAGGCCTTCCTCGCGGCCGACTTCAGCGGCGACGCCCGGCACCAACGCCGGATCGATCAGGTCGCCGCCTACGAGCGCCGCTGAGCGTCACCAGATGAAGGAGCACACCGGCGCCACCGGCCAACCGAAGCCCACGGCGGCGGCGTGCAGGGTGCCGGGGCGGTGCTCGACGACGAGCCCAGCGGCGGCCATCGACGCCAGCGAGACGCCGCCGAGGTAGGCCGAGCCCAGCTCCCGCACGTCGAGGACCAGGTCCGCGTCGCGGTCCGTGGCCGTGACCTGGGCCCCGTCCGGTCCGCCGACGAGGTGCCACCGCCCCGCATTGGCGGGCAGCAGGGTGTCGGTCACCTCGAGCACGACGTCGATCGGCGCCTGGTACCGACGCGCGGCCAGGGCGGCGGGGACGTCCAGGATCCGCACCCACAGGTTGTCCGTGATCCGCGGCTTGGCGGCCCGCGGGTCGACCAGCAGGAACCACAGGGGGTCGTCCGTGGCCAGCAGGCCGGCCTCGACTGTCGACATCAGGTCGAGGTCTAGCAGCACGCCCCACAGTGCGCGGGCAGTCGCCGCGTCCTGGGCGACCGCTTCGCGGACGAGCACCGTGCCGCGCGGACCCTCGGGCTGCCAGTTGTCCTTGCGGCGGAAGCGGGCGTAGCCCCGGGCGGTGGCGTCGGTGCCGTCCTCGGTCACGACGGCCATACGCAGCGACTCCGCGCCGTCGCGGAAGAACTCGGGGTCGGAGAGCCAGCTCGCCTGCTGCTCGGGGGTCTCGCGGGTGACCCACCCGGGACGCTCCACCCGCCCGTGCACGCTTGCCATCAGGGGCCCGTGGCGCTCCGGGTCGAGCCGTTCCAGTCGTACCCGCAGGGCCTCGGCGCCGGGCACGTCGCGCAGGGCGGCGCCGCGCGGAACCGACAGGTTGAGGTTCACGGCGGCCATCCCGTACCCGAACCGTCCGTAGATCGCGGGCTCGGCGGCGAACAGGGCGGCGACGGCCTCGCCGCGCTCCAGGCTCGCGGCGAAGTGCGACTCGATCATCGACCGAAGCAGCCCCCTACGGCGGTGCGCCGGGTGCACGCCCACCCAGGTCAGTCCGGAGACGGCGGTCCGCGCGCCCGGCACCGGTAACTCGCGATAGGGGTATGACGAGTACACCGCGACCAGTTCGCCGTCGGCTGTCTCAACCCCGTGCGTTCGGTCCCACGTCAGGGACATCGGCAGTTCTGCAAGCTTGTCCTCGGACACGGACGACGGGAACGCCCAGGTGTCGAGGACTAGCACGTCGTTGAGCCGTTCTGAGGACAGGTCGACGGTGCGGTACCCGGCAGGCAGTGAGGTCATGGCCCACATGGTGCCCGTCGGACGACCAGATGGGCAGGCCTTTTCTTGTGCGGCCCTGCCCCCGGTGCGCGGCACGAGCAGGATCGGCCCCCGAGCCGGGATCCGCCCGATCGATCTCGGTCGAGCAGATAGCCTCACTTCGTGACCACGACCGGGGCGCCCGCGCGGCGGTTCGGTGGCGTGCACCTCGGCTGGCTGAACCCGGTTCGGCGCCGCAGGATCGCGGCCCGCCAGGTGGTCTCCACGGCGGCCCTGATCGGCCTGACGGTCCTGGCGGGCTTCGGGATGACCATGTGGCCCGCCTGGGTGACCCCGACGAGCGCCCTGCTGATCCTGCTGCTCGGCGTGTCCGCCCTACGCCTGCCGGGCATGATCGCCCTCGGGGGCACGGTGCTGGCCCTGGTGGTGGCCCTGCGCCTGACCGGCTTCGCGGATGTGGAACCGGGCGCCTTGATCGTGCAGTGCATCGGTGTCGTGGCCGCCGTGGCGTTCGTCCGCGCCCGGGACCGCCTGGGTCTGCAGGGCGCGGCCAGCGACCTGATGCTCGTCGACCTGCGGGATCGGCTGGTGGCGCACGGCCGCATCCCACCCCTGCCCCCGCAGTGGCGGGTGGACAGCGTGGTGCGCTCGGCATACGCCGAGGCGTTCTCGGGGGACTTCGTCGTCGCCTCTCGCAGCCAGGGTGGTCAGCTCCTCGAGATCGTCCTGGTCGACGTCTCGGGCAAGGGGCAGGAGGCGGGGGTGCGATCCCTCCTGCTCTCGGGCGCCTTCGGCGGGCTGCTCGGGGCGATGCCGCCGGAGGAGTTCTTCCCAGCCGCCAACACCTACCTGCTGGGACAGGACTGGCCGGAGGGCTTCGCGACGGCGGTGCACCTGGCGATCTGGCTGGACGCCGGGAGGTTCTGGGTCTCGACGGCCGGTCACCCTCCGGCCGTTCACCTGCGCTCCGGCTCCGGCCGCATCGAGATGATCGACACGACGGGCGGGCCCGCGCTGGGCATCCTGGCCGACCCGAGGTTCGCCTCGCACACCGGCGTGATCGAGCCCGGCGACACGGTGATGCTCTACACGGACGGGCTGGTGGAGACGCCGGGCGCCGACGTCGAGCTGGGCATCGACCGGTTGATGGGCGAGGCAGAGCGGTTCATCGCCACCGGCAGCGGGGACGCGGCCGCGGTGATCGCCGGGGTGCGCGCGGGCGACACGGACGATCGCGCCCTGATCCTGGTGCACCGGGGCTGAGGGTGGACGACGACTACCTCGAGGCGGTACTCGACCTGGTCGGCACGATCCCGGCGGGACGGGTGATGACCTACGGGACGGTGGCGGAGGTGCTCCGGGACCGGATCGGTCGCGGCGGTCCTCGCCAGGTGGGGCAGGTGCTCGCACGGGCCGGCGGCGGTGCCCCCTGGTGGCGCGTCGTCAACGCCGCGGGCGAGCCGCCGGCGGCGCACCGGACGCGGGCGCTGGCGACGCTCCGATCCGAGGGCTGCCCGTTGCGCGAACACGCCGCGGGCGACCCCGCCGTCGACCTCCGCCGGGCGATGTGGTGGCCCGACGTCAGTGCCGGGCCCGCCGGGAGCTGATCACGCCGGTGTCGAACCCGGCAAGGTGCAGCCCGCCGTGGAACCGGGCGTGCTCGATCTTCACGCACCGGTCCATCACGACCGTCAGCCCGGCGTCCTGCGCGGCGCGGGCGACGTCCTCGTGCCAGGAGCCGAGCTGTAGCCAGAAGGTCTTGGCGCCGACCGCGAGGGTCTCGCTCAGGACCGTCGGCAGGTCGTCGTGCTTGCGGAACACGTCCACGAGGTCGGGAACGACCGGCAGATCGGCCAGGGACGGGTAGACCTGACGCCCGAGGATCTCGGTGGCGTGCGGGTTGACGAAGTAGACGTCGTACGGCGTGCTCGAGAGCAGGTACGTCGCGACGAAGTAGCTCGCCCGCGCGGGGTTCGCCGACGCCCCGACCATGGCGATCGAGCGGGTGCGGTGCAGGATGGCCAGGCGCTCCGATGGTCCGGGGCCGACCCAGGTCCGCGCCGCCGCCTCGGCGTCCGAGAGCGCGGGAACGGCGCAGAGGTCGGCCCCGCCGGGGACCTCGACCGGTGCGATGAAGCTCATCGGGCCACCTCCGTCGGTTCGGCCGGTTGCTCGGGATGGCCGGGGGCGACGCCCGAGGACCCGACGGCGGCGGTCAGTGCCTGGTCGATGTCCCACAGGATGTCCTCGACGTCCTCGAGCCCGACGCTGATCCGGACCAGATCCTCGGGAACGCCGGCGGCGGCCAGCTGCTCGTCGGACAGCTGCTGGTGGGTGGTGGAGGCGGGGTGGATGACGAGGGTCCGCGCGTCGCCGACGTTCGCCAGGTGGCTCGCGAGCTCGACGGACTCGATGAAGCGGCGCCCCGCCTGCCGCCCGGGGACCTCGTCGGTGCCCCGGATGCCGAACGCGAACACCGCGCCCGGGCCGGTCGGCAGGTAGCGCTTCGCGCGCTCGTGGTGCACGTGGGAGGGCAGCCCGGCCCAGTTGACGTACCCGACGCGAGAGTCGGCCTCGAGCCAGTGCGCGACGGCTCGCGCATTCGCCAGGTGGGCGTCCATCCGGTGCGGCAGCGTCTCCACGCCCTGGAGCAGGTGGAAGGCGGCCTGCGGGGAGAGCGCGGGCCCGATGTCCCGGAGCTGCTCGCTGCGCAGCTTGGTCAGGAATCCGTACGCGCCGAAGTTCTCCCACCAGCGCACGCCGCCGTAGGACGGCACCGGCGCCGTCATCGTCGGGAAGTTGCCGTTGCCCCAGTTGAACCGGCCGCTCTCCACCACGACGCCCCCAAGGGTGGTGCCGTGCCCGCCGAGGAACTTGGTCATCGAGTGGATCACGATGTCGGCGCCGTGCTCGATCGGCCGGCACAGGTAGGGCGTCGCCAGGGTCGCGTCGATCACCAGCGGGAGGCCGGCGGCGTGCGCCACCTCGGCCAGCGCCGCGATGTCGGTGATCTCCCCGGACGGGTTGGCGATCACCTCGGCGTAGACCACCTTGGTGCGCGGTCCGATGGCGGCCGCGTAGTCCGCCGGGTCGGTTCCGGGCACGAAGGTGGTCTCGACCCCGAACCGGCGCAGGGTCACGTCGAGCTGGGTGACGGTCCCGCCGTACAGGGCCGCCGACGCGACCACATGGTCGCCGGCGCCCACCAGCGCCGCGAAGGTGATGAACTCCGCGGCCATCCCCGACGCCGTCGCGACGGCGCCGATCCCACCCTCCAGGGACGCGATGCGCTCCTCCAGCGCCGCGACCGTCGGGTTGCCGATGCGGGAGTAGATGTTCCCGTACTTCTGCAGGGCGAAGAGGTTCGCGGCGTCGGCGGTGTCGTCGAAGACGAAGCTCGTGGTCTGGTAGATCGGCACCGCACGGGCGCCGGTCGCGGAGTCCGGGACCCCCCCGGCGTGCAGCGCTCGGGTCCGGAACCCCCACTGGCGGTCGGTCACGCGATCTCCCTGGTCTCGGCGGCGCGCCGCGCGTCCAGCACGGCGGCGATGGTTGTCACGACGGCGGAGTCCTGCAACGACGTTACGTCCCCGGGCGGCCTCCCGGCGAGCAGGTCGGCGAGCAGCCGCCGCATGATCTTGCCGGACCGGGTCCGGGGGAGGTCGGGCACGACGACGACGTCGCGCGGCCGGGCGATCGGGCCGATCGAGCGGGCGACGTGGCCCCGCAGGTCGTCGGCCAGGTGCCCGGTGCTCGCGACCCAGGCCGCGGCGTCGTCGTCGGCGTGGTGCGCGGGCCGCGGGGGCCTGGCGGGGATGACGAACGCGGCGATCGCCTGACCCGACGTCGGGTCGTCGACGCCCGCGACGCCCGCCTCCGCCACCTCCGGGTGTTCCACGAGCGCGGACTCGATCTCGATGGTCGACAGCCGGTGGCCCGACACGTTGATCACGTCGTCCACCCGGCCGAGCAGCCACAGGTCGCCGTCGGCGTCGTACCTGGCCCCGTCGCCGGACAGGTAGTAGCCCTGCCCGTCGTCCCCGTGCCCGGCGAACCGCGCCCAGTAGGTGTCGCGGTAGCGCTCGGCGTCCCCCCAGATGGTTCGCGCCATCGCGGGCCAGGGTCGGTCGACCACAAGGAGGCCGGCCGTGCCCGGTCCCACGGGCGAGCCGTCGTCGTCCACCACCGCGACCGAGATCCCGGGCAACGGGCGGCCGGCGGACCCCGGCTTGCCCGAGGACCCCAGCGGCGCGACCATCGCCGCACCCGTCTCGGACTGCCACCAGGTGTCGACGACCGGTGCGCGGCCCGCCCCCATGTGCTCGCGGTACCAGTGCCAGACCTCGGGGTTGATCGGCTCGCCGACGCTGCCCAGCACCCGGATGCTCGACAGGTCGTGGTCGGCGAACCCGTCGGGGAACCAGCTCATCAGGGTGCGGATCACGGTGGGCGCCGTGTAGTAGCTGGTCACCCCGTAGCGCTCGATGATCCGGGCGTGGCGGGCGCGGTCGGGTGTTCCGGGCGTCCCCTCGTAGAGCACCTGGGTGGCCCCGTTGGCCAGCGGTCCGAACAGCGCGTAGGTGTGCCCGGTGATCCACGCGAGGTCGGCGGTGCACCAGTGCACATCACCTGGCCTGTGGTCGAACGCCGTCGCGAAGGTCCAGGCCGCCTGCGTGAGGTATCCGCCCGCCGTGTGCACCAGCCCCTTGGGTCGGCCCGTGGTGCCGGACGTGTGCGCGATGAACAGCGGCGCCTCGGCGTCGAAGGCCTCGGCGACGTGCGCGCTCGGGGCGGTCTGGACGACGTCGTGCCACCACACGTCGCGACCGGTGGTCCACGGAACGGCCTCGCCGGTGCGGCGCACGACCAGGACGTGCGCCACCCCCAGTCCGTCGACGGCGGCGTCGGCGGTTGCCTTGACGGGCAGGGCCGCCCCGGAACGGAACTGCCCGTCGGAGGTGACCAGCAGCTTCGCCCCGACGTCGGCGAGCCGGTGCCGGAGGGACTCGGCGGCCAGCCCGCAGAAGACCAGCGAGCTGATCGCCCCGAGCCGCGCGATCGCGAGCGTGACGACGACGGTCTCGGGGAGCACCGGCAGGTAGACCACGACCCGGTCGCCGGGGCCGATCCCGAGGGCGGCGAGCGCGTTCGCCGCCCTCGAGACCGCGCTCTGCAGGTCGGCGTAGGTCAGGGTGCGGCGGTCGCCGCGCTCGCCCTCGAAGTGCAGCGCGACGGTGTCCCCACGCCCGGCGGCGACGTGCCGGTCGACGCAGTTCACCGCCACGTTCAGCCGGCCGCCGAGGAACCACTCGGCCACCGGGACCGTGAGCGACCCCGGCTGGTGCGGGTCGGGCACGGCGGGGGACCAGGTGTGCGCGGTGTGCCACGGCTCGGCCCACTCCAGTCGCCGCGCGGCCGCCTCCCAGAAGGCCACCGGGTCGTCGGACGCGAACCCGGGCGGCGGGGCCGCTCCCGGATCGGCATCCGCCGGCGGGCCGTTCACCATCGGCGGAGCAGCCGTCGCTCGCCGACCCCGATCAGGCCGTCGCTGAGCTTGCCCAGCAGTGCGAGCGAGACGATGGCGAGCAGGATCCGGTCCACCCTGCCGTTGTTCGCGGAGTCCATCAGGAGGAAGCCGAGCCCCATCGATGACGCGATCAGCTCGGCCGCCACCAGGAAGAGCCAGGACTGGGCCAGGGCGAGCCGCAGCCCGGAGATGACGCCGGGAGTGGCGGCGGGGAGCTGGACCCGGAGCAGCAGCGCCGGCCCGCGCAGGCCGTAGGCCCGGCCGGCCTCGACGAGGTGCCGGTCGACGTGCCGCAGCGCGGACGCGACGGTCGTGTAGACGGGGAAGAACGCCCCGATCGCGATCAGGGTGACCTTGGAGTCCTCGTTGATGCCCATCCAGAGGATTAGGAGCGGTACCCAGGCCAGGGACGGGACGGCGCGCAGCGCGCCGGTGGTGCCGACCAGCAGCGCGTCGGCCAGCCGGGAGAGGCCCACCAGGGCGCCGACCGCGAGCCCGGCCAGGGCCCCGAGGGCGAACCCGAGCAGCACCCGCTGGCTGGAGATCGCCAGGTGGGTCCACAGCGTCGGCCCGCTCTCGCGGGTGGCGAGCTCGACGCCGGCCAGCCAGACGGCCGTCGGGGACGGCAGCTGGTAGGGCGCGAAGGTTCCGGTCACCGTTGTTAGCAGGTGCCACACGGCGATCAGGGCGACGGGCACGACGGCGGCCAGGGCCAGCCGACTGGATCGCGCACCGAGCGGGTCGGGGCGGGGCCGCGAGATCGCAGTGGAGCCGCGGTCGCCGTACGCGGCGGAGACCCCCGGGGGCGTCACGGCGCCGACCGTGCTGACCTCGCGCGGTTCTGGATCGCGCGCATCGGCACGGCTCCCGGCTGCCCCCCCTTCCGGATGCCTACTCGTGTGCAGATCGCCTACATCCGCGGCGCGCGATCCGTTCCCATCTAGGCGATCTGCGGATTCGGGGGTGGCGGGGGCGGGCGGTCG
>CAYGGX010000043.1:4167-17968 GCA_964349585.1 uncultured Actinotalea sp. | reverse complement strand
CGCCTCCACTATCCCCCGGGGGGTATAAGGATGTCAGGTCAGGCCGCCCTCAGCCGAGCGGTGGGTTGCAGGCCCCAAGGATCACCTGGGGCGGCATGTCGACGTCCAGCTTGGACTTCATCGTGGCCGCCATGTCGATCTCGGTCAGCACGCCGAAGCCCTGCTCGGCGAGCGCCTCGCGGGTCGCCGCAACGGCCTCGTCGAACGGGAGGTCCGCGACCGCGGACTTGCCGTAGCTCATCGGCTCAGTGCGAGTGGGCGTGGTCGTCGTCGTGCGCAGCGATCGTCGCGCGCACCTCGTCCATGTCGAGCGCCTTGACCTGCGTGATCAGCCCCTCCAGGGCCTCGCCCGGGAGGGCTCCCGGCTGGGAGAACACGAGGATCGAGTCGCGGAAGATCATCAGCGTCGGGATGGAGGTGATGCCGGCCTGGGCCGCCAGCGCCTGCTCGGCCTCCGTGTCGACCTTGCCGAACACGATGTCCTGGTGCGCCTCGGAGGCCTTCTCGAAGATCGGGGCGAACATCCGGCACGGTCCGCACCACGCGGCCCAGAAGTCGACCAGCACGATGTCGTTGCCGGTGATGGTCTGCTCGAACGTCTCGCCGGTCAGGGTCACGGTGGACATGTGGCTCCTTGGTCGTGTCGTCGGTCGGGCATCGGTGGATACCCCTAGGGGTATAACCCAGGACCGGTCGGAGTATTCCACTCTAGTCAGCGATCTGGCCCCTCGCCTGCGGGTGGCTCCTGGGTGCGCATCCCGCCCAGGCCGCTGCGCGGCCATGCCCGACCGATCCCCGGCCGCGCACCCCGGAGGCCTTCGGTCGGCCCGGTCAGCGCGGTGGGCCGGCGGCGACCCGGTCGAGCATCTCGGCGTGCGGACCGCGGAGGCCGAACAGGGACTCGAACCACCAGGTCGCGCCCGCCGCGGCGTACTCGGCGGGGAGACCGGACCCGTCGGTCGCCGTCGTGCCGTTCACCGCGACGTCGAAGCCGGGGGCGGCGCCCTGCTCGCGGAGGTACCCGACCGACTCCGCCAGCCGATCGGGTCCGAACCAGACGTTCTGGTGCTCGTCGATCGCCGCCATGATCCAGCCGTCCCAGCGGGCGGCCCGGCGCAGGGCTGGACGGCTCCAGCCGCCGATCCAGACCGGCATCCGAGGGCTCTGCGCGGCGCGCGCGGCGATCTGCGCGCCGTCGGACCGGAAGTGCTCGCCGGCGTGCTGGATGCTCTCGCCCTGGCACCAGCGAGTGATCAGGTCGAGCGCCTCGTCGGTCATCGCCGCCCGGGTGTGGTCGTCGGCGTTGTCGCCAAGGGGCTCCAGGTCCTCCTTGACCCCGAGACCGGCGCCGAACGTCACCCGACCGCCGCTGAACGCGTCAAGTGCATGCAGGGACCGCGCCAACAGGTGGGGGCGGTACCGGGGGACGGGCACGACGTCGGTCACCAGCCGCAGGTGCGTGGTGGCGGCGGCCGCGGCGGTCAGGGTGACCCAGGGGTCGCCGACGCCGCCCCAGAAGTGGCAGTGGTCCCAGACGCACAGGGCCTCCCACCCGGCTGCCTCCGCCGCCACCGCCAGCTCGACCACCGGCCCGGGCTCTGCGTATTCGCCGAAGGGCACGACCTCGATCCCGTACCGCATGGTGGCTCCTCGTGTGCAGCGCAACCGGCGTGCCGACCGTTGCGTTCGGCGCCGCGAACGTAGACCCGACCGCTGACAGTCCCGGATGCGTGCTCGCCCCGCGCTACGCCGGGTCACCGCCGGTGCGAGCAGAGCGTCACCGCCCGCGACCACCCGGATGGCCCGCAACAGCTCGGCGCCCTCGGGGTGCTGGCCGCGTCCAGCGTCCGGACCGGTACCACGCGTTCGTCGGCGTGGGTCAGATGGTGAGCCAGCGGATCACCGACGAGCTGATGTAAGGACGGCCCGGTATGCGACGCGTCACAGGGACCTAGGTCCCTTCTGACTCGAGGGCCCCTCAGGAGAGCCTCGAAAGAAGACGGATCCGACTCCGCCGGCGGCAAAGGGGCCGTCGGCGGACCGAATCGACGGGCGGCGCGATGGCAGCCACGGTTCTCGTAGCCTTCGCGACCAAACACGGCTCGACCAAGGCGATCGCCCAGGCGGTCGGCTCCAAGCTGCACTCCGCCGGGCTGCGGGTCCGGGTGCTGCCGGCCTCGGTGGTTCGAGACCTGAGCGACTACGACGCCGTCGTAGTCGGCAGCGCGATCTATCACAACCAGTGGCTCTGGGACGGCTTCCGGTTCGTCCGCCGGCTGAAGGGTCAGCTGAGGGAGCGCCCCGTCTGGCTCTTCAGCAGTGGTCCGATCGGGGGCACGCCGTCCCAGGACGCCCTGGTGCGGGCCCGCTGCGGGGTCGACACCCCGGTCCCGGACACCCTCGTCCCGTCGCTGCGCAACCTGGACTACTGCGGTCATGCGACCTTCGGCGGCCGGGTGGACGACCGCGCTGCCGGCATCTTCGAACGGTACGTCCCGCACGGGGACTGGCGGGACTTCGACCTGGTTCGGGCGTGGGCCCGGGGCATCAGCGGTCATCCGGCGCTCGCCGCGCCGACGCGGGACCGCGCCGCGAACTGATCTGCGATCCTGTTCAGATGGCTCGGCGCGAACGTCCCCGGTGGCTGCTCCCGGTGCTCGGCGGAGTCGTTGTTGTGGGCATCCTGGGAGGTGCGATGCTCGGCCAGCGGGCGCTGATCTACTTCCCCGATCGGGGACCCGTCCCACCGGCGGCGGAGGTGCTTCCCGGGGCGCGGGACGTCACCCTCACGACGGCCGACGACGTCGCGCTGGGCGCCTGGTACCTGCCGCCGTCGGACTCGTGCGCGGCGTCCGTACTGGTGGCGCACGGGAACGGCGGCAACCGGGCGGGCCGGGTCGGGCTGGCGCGAGCTCTCGGCGAGCGCGGCTTCGGGGTCCTGCTCTTCGACTACCGCGGCTACGCCGAGAGCGGTGGTAGCCCCTCGGAGGCGGGGCTGGCCGCCGACGCGCGCGCGGCCCGCGAGTTCCTGGACACGACGGGCGACTCGGTCGTGTACCTGGGGGAGAGCCTCGGGACAGGCGTGGTCAGCCATCTGGCCCTCGACCACCCCCCGGTCGCTCTGGTGCTGCGCTCGCCGTTCACCTCGCTGGCGGACGTCGGACGCGCCGCCTTCGGGATCCCGGTGGGTTGGCTGCTATGGGACCGGTACCCCGTGCGGGACAACGTCGCGCGCCTCGGCGGGTTGCCGGTCGCCGTGGTCTACGGGGACGTCGACACGATCGTCCCGCCGGCCCAGAGCCGAGCGGTCGCCGATGCCGCCCGCGCGGCCGGCGCCGACGTGGTGGAGGTCGCGGTGGCCGGCATGAACCACAACGACCCCGACCTCGCCGAGGGGCCGGAGCTGATCGACGCGCTGGTCGAGGTCGCGCGGCGTGGCGGCATCACCTGCGGCTGAGGCTCAGGGCGTGCGCAGATACCGGTGGTCGCACGAGGTGTCGCCCTGCATCAGGGTCCTGGTCCGGCGGAACTCGATGTGCGGGCTGAAGGAGGTGGCGGACGGCAGGTCGGTGGCGCACGCCAGCGCGTACATCCAGGACTGCATCCCGGTGGCGACCGCGGCGTCCCGCACCGGGCACCGGGTCACGCAGAACCGGCGGTCGGTGGCGTCACCGGCGCTCGTGTACTCGAACCCGACGTCCTCCAGCGGGTTCCAGAGGAGCCGGATGAAGTCGTCGACCTCGGTGCCCTCGTGCGCCTCCCGCAGACCCGTCTCCGCCCAGTCTCTGCGGATGTGGAACTCGAGGAACCGCGAGACCGTCGCCTGGGCCAGCTCGCCGTAGCGGTCCGTCAACCCGCCCAACAGGTCCGCGGTGTCGACGATGCCCCAACCCTCGCGCAGCTCGGTGAGGACTGCGTGCGCGGGGGAGTCGGGCGCGAACGCGTCGGGAAGGGGCCGCTGGAGCAGCGGCCCGATCCACGCGACGTAGGGGATCAGGGGATCGGCCACGCCCGAACGGTACGCGCAGATGCCGCGGGCCCCGTCCGCCGGATGGGTCACGGCGGCCAGATTCACCCGACGTTCACCCGCTGAGGTTCCTCAGCCGTCGCCGGGTGGCCGTCCGGGATCGCGCGCGCCCGCCTGTGCCAGGCGCTCGTGCAGGCGGTCGCGGATCTCCTCCGGCGTGTACGTGCGTCGTCGGCGCTCGTCCCGGGCGATCAGCACCCCACCGGCCGCGACGCCGGCGAAGGCGGCCACCCCAAGCACCTTCCACCATCGCACCCTGCCTAGGCTACAGACGTGCTACCGAACCGGATCGACCTCGAGACGGCACTCGACGCGACCAGGACCGGCGACGTCTGGCTGTTCCGCGGCCGCAAGCTGGCCGACCGGGCGATCCAGGTTGGCACCAACAGCCCGGTCAACCACGTGGGGATGGCGGTGGTGCTCGAGGACCTCCCGCCGCTGATGTGGCACGCGGAGCTGGGCCGGTCCCTTGAGGACCTTTGGACCGGCAGCCATCAGCGCGGCGCCCAGATCCACGACCTGCGCGAGGTGGTGAACACCTGGACGCACCGGTACGGCCAGCGCACGTGGCTGCGCCAGCTCGACGCCGTCGTCGACCGTGAGCGGGAGGACGCCCTACTGCGAGCGATCGCCCGCCTCAACGGCACCCCCTTCCCCTCGACGACCGGGATGGCGCTGCGCTGGCTGAAGGGTCACCTGCCCGCTCTGCGCAGCGGAACGGCGCGCGACGACCCCGAGATGGCGTACTGCGCCGAGATCATCGCCATCACGTACGAGGCGATGGGCCTGCTCGCCCCGCGGAGGCGGGCGAGTGGTTTCGATCCCGGCCGGTTCTGGAGCGGGGACAACCTCGAGCTGCTCGACGATGCCTCCCTCGGCAAGGAGATCGCGGTTCACGTGCCCCCGGCTCCAGGCCGGCGGCCGAACCCGTAGCGGGAGACCGCGCGGCGGTACCGAACGTACTCGGCGCCCAGTCCGGCCTCGAGCGCCGCCTCCTCGTGCAGCACCTGGCGGTGGATAAGGGCCCACGCCGGGGGATGGTGGCGAGGAGCTCGACCGACCGCAGGCAGGTCGCCAAGCATCCACCCCGGGGTGCAGGGTTGACGCATGCCTCCCGTGACGTTCTCCCCGCCGTCCGCCCCGCGCCGCCCGCCCGAGGTGCCTCCGCTGCGAGTCGCCGTCGTGGGCACCGGCGGTTGGGGGGAGCAGCACGCCCGCGTCTTCGCCGACCGGACCGACACGGACCTGCGCGCGGTGGTGGGCCGGGACCCGGACCGCACCGCCGCCCGGGCCGCCGTGTACGGGGCGCGGCCGTACACCGACGTGGACGCGATGCTCGACGCCGAGCAGCCCGAGCTCGTGACGGTGTCCCTGCCGAACGAGGCGCACTTCGAGCCCACGCTGCACCTGATCCGGCGCGGGGTGCCGCTGCTGGTCGAGAAGCCCCTGGTGTTCGACCTGGCGGAGGCCGACGCCCTGCTCGCCGAGGCGGCCGAGCGGGAGCTGTTCTTCGGAATCAACCTCAACCACCGGTACGCCGAACCGGTGCAACGGCTGCGCTCGGCGATCGAGGCGGGCGAGCTAGGCGACCTCGTCTTCGCGACCTGGCGGTTCGGCGGCGAGCCCAACTACGGCACGTCCCCGCACGCGAACCTGATCGAGACCCAGGTGCACGGCCTGGACATGCTCGAGCACCTGTGCGGGCCGATCACCTCGGTGATGGCCCAGATGTACGACGGCGCCCGGCCGGGCACGTTCACGACGCTCGCCGTCGCCCTCGAGTTCGCCGGGGGCGCCGTCGGCACGTTCCTGGGCAGCTACGACTCCTCGTACGCCTACCCCGGGACGCACCACCTGGAGGTGAACGGGACGCTGGGCCGAGGGGTCGTGGAGGACACCACGCGCCGGCTCACGCTGTCCCGGACCGGCGACGAGGTCGCGCGGGTCTGGGAGGCGGGCTACTTCAACGACGAGGCGCGCAGCTTCCACACCACCTTCGACCGGCACGTGGCTGCGGTGCTCGCCGCGCTCCGCTCCGGGGCCGAGCCGCCGGTGCACGCCCGTGCGGGTCGGCGGGCGCTGGAGCTCGCGCACGCGATCATCCGCTCGCACGACGACGGCGTCCGGGTCGCGACCTGAGTGGCGTCCCGTGGGGTCGCCGCGCTCAGCCGGAGGAGTCGCGGAGCTCCCGCAGCGCCTCCACCACCAGTGCGTGGTCCTCGGTCTGCTCGAGACCCGAGACCGTGACGGTGGCGACCATCCCGACGTCGCGCACCATGATCGGGAAGCAGCCGCCGTGCGCGGCGTACCGCCGCTCGTCGAACCACGCCTCGTCCTCGATGCGCTCGCCCCTGAGCCTCGGGCGCAGGCCGACCAGCAGCGACGGCTCGCCGAACCGCTGGACCGCGCGGGTCTTGCGGCGCACCCAGTCGTCGTTGTCCGCCGTCGTGCCGTCCATCGCGACGTGGAACACCACCTGGTTGCCGCGGGTCACGTCGATGGTGATCGGCAGGTCCCGCTCCACCGCGTAGCTGAGCAGGAGGAGCCCGAGGCGATGCGCGTCGGTGTTGGTGAACCTGTCCAGCTGGAGCTCGGCCACCTGCGCCTCGATCTGGCGGATCTGGGCCGCGATCGGGTTGTCGGCCTCCGCGTCCTTGCCCATGGCGCTCGCCCTCCGTCGTGGTCCGGTACCTGCCTCAGTATCCATGGCCGCCCGACCTGCGGGGACTAGGGTTGGGCCACCGGCGGGCATCGGCGTCAGCGGGACGCTCCCGGCGGAGCGAACGGGGTGGAACATGACCAGCTTCGACGAGCTCTTCGAACAGATCCCGATCGACCAGATCGCCAAGCGGCTCGGCGTCGATCGCGCCGATGCCGAGCGTGCGGTCTCCGCTGCCCTGCCCGCCCTTGTCGGCGGCATGGGCGCGAACGCGAAGGACCCGGCCGGTGCGGCCTCGCTCAAGCGGGCCGTCAGCAAGAAGGACCCCGGCCTCGTGGAGGGCGGCGTCAACCTGGACGACGTGGACACCGACGACGGCAAGAAGATCGTGCGCAACGTGTTCGGCCCCAGCACTGACGGTGTCGTGAGCAAGCTGGGCGAGACCGGCTCGGTCGACTCGTCGTTGATCTCCAAGGTCCTGCCGATCCTCGCGCCGATCGTGATGGCGTTCCTGGCGAAGAAGCTGAGCGGTCAAGGTGAGGCGACGTCGGGCTCCGGCAAGAAGGTAGAGCCCGCCGAGTCGGACGGTGGCCTCGACATCGGTGGGCTGCTCGGTGGGCTGCTCGGTGGCGGCGGTGCGGGCGGCATCGACATCGGCGGGCTCCTTGGTGGCCTGCTCGGAGGCGGCAAGCGCTGACCTAACCGCCACGCCGGACGTGCAGACCCGGCGGTGCGCGCCTCAGGCCGCTGCGGTGATCTGCGCGAGCATCCGCCGGGACAGCCGCGCGACCAGGAGGATCACCAGCGCGCCGATCGCGACAGCAACCGCCATCGGCAGCCAGACGTCGCCCAAGTGCTCACCGAGCACCGCCACCCGCCAGATCGGGTCGATCACCCAGTACGTCGGGAACAGCCTGGCGATCCACTGCGGCCACTCCGGGAACAGGTAGAAGATCACCGGGCCGAAGATCAGGATCCCGCTGCTCTTCACGATCGTGAACAGGGTCGCGCCGTCCTTGGCGACCGTGCCGATCAGCAGCCCGAGGAGGGCCGTGAAGACGGCGCCGAGCAGCACGACGACGAGCAGGTGGGCCCAGTTGCTCCCGACGGCGTTGTTCAGCAGCAACGTCGCAAGCGACATGCTGAACGCCAGGATGACGCCGAGCGACGCCTTCGCGGCCAGCACCTCGCCGCTCCGCGCGGGAGTGACCAGGATGGCGGTGAACGTCCCGCGGATCTTCTCGTCGACCATGCTCGATGCCGGCACGAAGGCGCCCGCGACGAACAGCGCGAACATCACCAGGACGGGCACCAGCCGGACGGCGATGGGCAGGCCCGCGTCGCCGGACTGAACCAGCTCCACGTCGACGGGCGGCGCGCCGCCCTCGACCGCGCGGATCAGGTCGATGGTCGTCACGCTCAGGATCAGGCGGTTGGACGCTAGCGACTCGCCGCCGACGTACATCTCCAGCGGCGGCCGCTCCCCGGCCCGGACGGCGTCGTCGAACCCGGCGGGCAGCACCAGGCCGACGTCGTAGTCGTTCGCCTCGACGCCGCGTCGGAGGTCGTCGGCGCTGTCCAGCACGGTGAGGGAGATGCCCTCCATGTCGCGCACCGACGCCGTGATCTGTGACGCGCCGTCGTCCACGATCGCCATCCGCGGTTCGGGCTCGAACAGCGAGCCGAACGCGAACTGGAACACCGCCGTCAGCACGACCGGCAGCGCGACGGCGTACAGGAAGATCGGCGACCGGGGACCGAGCGCCAGGTCCTTGCGCAGGATCACCCAGATCCGGGACGGGCTCACAGCGACCTCACCTTCCGTCGCAGGACGAGCAGCCCGATCAGGAAGATCACCGTCACCCAGATGAGCGCGGTGCCCAGCGAGCCGACGACGTCGGACCAGCCGGCCTGGTAGGTCAGCACCTCGTTGAGGGTGTCGATGATCGGGTAGGAGGGCATGGCCTGCACCCAGGCGGCCGCGGTGCCCGGGAACAGCACCGAGAAGGTCGGGATCATCAGCGGGAGGATGAAGGCCATGTTGTAGAAGAGGGTGCTGAAGAAGTCCTTGCCGGCCGCCCCGGTGATCATGCCGATCCCGGTGAACATGACGGCGCCCAGCAGCACCGTCGTCAGCAGGATCCCGAGGTTGGCCAGGGTGAAGGCCTGCAGGACGAGGAGCAGAAGCACCGCCTGGCCGCCGGTCAGGAGCGTCCCGTAGATGGTCTTGGCGGTCAGGAAGTCGCTCACCCGGGCCGGCGTGACCAGCACCGCCGTCGCCGTCCGGTTGAGGACCTCGTTCGCGATGAGCGAGGAGAGCGCGAACGTCTCGATCATCAGGACGAAGAACACCAGCATGGGCAGCATGAGGTCGCGCATGGACGTCTGCGCCCCGGCGCGGTCGACCCCCAGGACGATCGAGTCCTCGGCCGGCTCGGTGACCGGCAGGTCGTCGCCGGTCAGGGCGTAGGCGATCTCGCGGACCATCGACGTGACCGCGCCGGAGATCTCCGGTGGGACGGCGGCGTCGCTGTAGACGGTCACGGTCGGCCGCTCGCCCGCCGCGGCCGCCTCCACGAACCGCTCCGGGAAGGCGAAGCCGACCATCACCTCGCCGCCGGCGACGGCCGCCGCGAGCTCGTCGTCGCTGCCGTACTGCACAAGTGCGAGCCCGTCGGCCTCGGAGGCCTCGAACTGGTCGAAGAGCTCGTCGAGCCCGGTCTGGTGCACGCCGACGGTCAGCGTCTCGTCGACGGTGTCCGGCACCAGGTAGTAGGTGACGGCGAAGAACACGAGTCCGAGCACGGACAGGAAGATGTACAGCGCGTCGCGGGAGAACTCGGTGAAGTCCTTGCGGACGATCGAGGCGATGATCGCCGCGCGGGACACGCGCCGGTTCATTCCAGCCCTCGGCCGGTGAGCTGGATGAAGATGTGCTCCAGCGTCGCCTCCTCGGTGTGCATCGTCAGCAGGTCCGGCGAGGCTGCCAGCTTGGCCAGGCGGGCCGAGGCGCCGTCGTCGTCCAGCGGGATGTTCTCCTCCCGCGCGCCGGCGCCGGCGCCGTCGCGGAGCCGGACCTTCACCGAGCGGGAGCCGTGGGCGAGCTTGAGGTTCTCCGGGGTGTCCAGCGCCACGATCTGGCCGTCGTTGATGAACGCGACGCGGTCGGAGAGCTGGTCGGCCTCGGACATGTCGTGCGTGGTGAGCAGCACGGCGACGCCGCGGTCGGCCTCCTCCTTGATCGTGGTCCGGATGGCCGCGGCGGTCGTCGGGTCGAGACCGTCGGTCGGCTCGTCCAGGAACAGGACGTCGGGGGTGTTGATGAAGGCGCGGGAGATCATCATCCGCTGCCGCATGCCCTTGGAGAAGGTCTTGACCCGGTCCTTGGCCCGGTCGGCAAGGCCGACCCGGCGGAGAACGCCCTCGGCGTCGGGGTCCTTGATCCCGTACAGGGACGCGAAGAACTCCAGGTTCTCCTTGGCCGACATGTTGATGTAGAGGTTCTTCTCCTCGAAGCACACGCCGATCCGCGCCTGCATGTCGGAGCTGCCGGCGGCGACGTCGTAGCCGAGCACGGTCGCCGATCCCCCGCTGGGGGGCAGTTGCCCGGTGAGCATCTTGATGGTGGTGGACTTCCCCGCCCCGTTGGGGCCGAGGAAGCCGAGGATCTCCCCGGGGGCGACGTCGAAGGAGATGCCCTTGACGGCCTCCAGGTCACCGTAGGAGTAGCGCAGGCCCTGCACACTGATGGCGGCTTCGGTCACCGACTCGCTCCCTCTCGAAACGGAACTCTTGGTCCACTCCGGAGCAACAGCAGCGGTCTTGGGCCGGATCCGAGACTAGACCTTGATCAGTGGCCCGGGGAGTGGATTCTCGGGAGATGTCGCGGACGCGTCCGGGAGCCGAGACGGTCGCGTTGCGGCGCTGGTCAGCGGTGGATCGCGTCGCCGCACCCCGGGCCGATGACTACGGATCGAGTCCCAGCACGGCCGGCCGGCCGCTGCCCGGCGGGCAGATCCCGAGCTCGTGGAGCAGACGAAGATCGAAGGCGGGTCCCGTGAAGTCGGACAGCTGATGGTCGACGGCGGTTCCGGCCACCGAGGCCAGCGTGAGCACAGGCGCGCGGCCCTCGACGAGCCCGGCGCAGTCGTCCAGCCCCCAGAGGACGACGAGTGTCGCCGTTGCGCCGTCCTCCAGGCGCTGGGGGAGCCGCGTCGCTGCAAGGTCGGCGTGCGGGAACGAGGCCCGGACGAAGTCGAGTCCGGACGGGTGGTCGGTCGGGTCGCCCGCGTGGCCGCCCCGGGCGGACGTGCCGGTCAGCACCCAGGCGTCGACCGACCGGGCGCCCGGGACCTCCCCGATCGAGCGGACGTCGAGCGCCGGCCAACCCCTGGCGGTGAACTCGATGGTCTCGAGCGTCTGGCCGTGGCCCGCCAGCGCACTCCATGTGTACGTGCCGTCTGTATCGATCGATGGCTGCAGGACCCGCGGAGAGAGCGCCGCCGTCAAGAGCACGACGGCGCCTATCGCGACGAGCAGGGCATTCCGCGCCGGCGAGCGCCGCGGAACCAGCGCAACAAGGGTGGGGTCACCATCGGCGGGCGTGGTTGCCGTGGTCATTGGCACATCGTACTATGTCAATAGGTCAATCAGGAAGGTCGGACGTGATCGCACCGCTGGCGTTGGTCGCCGTCGTCGTGGCGATCTTGGTGACCATCGTCCGCATCCCTGTCTCGCACCGCGACGTCGCCTGGCTGGCCGGGTCGACGCCCGTCGCGTCCGACGAGGCAGCGGTGTACTCCCGGTACCTGCGCAGGCACCGGGTCCACCGGCTGGTCGGAGGGGTCTTCGGCCTGGCGCTGGCGGTCGTCGTCGGCCTTTCATGGTTCGGGACCGTCACGATCGGGATCAGGATGGGCAACCCGCTGGGTGATCTGCTCTTCTGTGGTCTCGCCGGCGTCCTCGTCGGGGCGCTGTCCGCAGAGTCCTTCCGACTCGGACAGTCGCGCTCTGCCGTCGTCGCCGCCTCCCTCGAGGTCCGCGGCTCCCGGGTGCCCGCGCTTCCGGTCCGAGTTGCCCGTGCGGTCGTCCTGGCATCGCTGGTCCTCGGGGTCCTCGTGCTGGCCATCGGCGGCGCCCCGGCACCGCTCGCCGCAGCCGTCGTCGGCCTGGTCGTCGCCTTGATGGGTGAGGCGACTCGCTCGGCGGTCACCGCACGTCGTCGGCCGCTGCTCTCCCAGCGAGCACACCGCGTCGACGACCGGATCCGGGAGTTCGCGACGGGCTCGGTCAGTCGGCTCCAGCTCGCGGCGGCGATCCTGACGGTCGGGTGGACCCTTGCCCTGGTGCCGCCGATCGAGAACGGGCTCCTCATGGCGGTCCGGCTCGTCGCCCTGCTGGCGGCCCTCGTCTCGGCCCTCGTGTTCCTGCACGGAGCGGCCCCCCGACCTCCCCGGCGGTGGGCACCGGCGTGATCGTCCACCTCGACGCCACGTCGCCGATCCCGATCTTCGAGCAACTGCGCTCGCAGATCGAGCGCCTGATCGCCTCCGGCCAGCTCCGGGCCGGGACCAAGCTGCCCCCGATCCGCGACCTCGCGACCGATCTCGGCGTCGCGCGGGGAACGGTCAACAAGGTGTACGACGCCCTCGCCCGCGACGGGCTGGTGGAGACGGCGGGCCGGCACGGCACGATCGTGCTGGACGGCACGAGGGCGAACCCGAGGCTGTCGGACCTCGCGGCCGCCGCGGACACGCTCGCGGTGGTCGTCCGTCAGATGGGGCTGCCCGACGACGACGCGCACACCGCCCTGGATGAGGCGCTGCGGCGACTCGGTTGAGCGGCGCTGGTCAGCGGTGGATCGCGTCGCAGTTCACGCGACGCGGATGGAGGCGGACGACGACTCTCGTCTCGGCCCCCGCGAACTCGGCCGGGGCAATGTGGCCGTAGTACGCCGGCTTCGAGGTGTAGGCCCGCGTGAGGGCGTCGAGGACCTCGACGGCGCCCGCCGTGACCAGCTCGACGTCCCCTCGGACCTCGATCCA
The DNA here is from genome assembly GCA_964349585.1 of uncultured Actinotalea sp. GTDB lineage: Bacteria > Actinomycetota > Actinomycetes > Actinomycetales > Cellulomonadaceae > Actinotalea. The sequence continues at coordinate 5,238 of CAYGGX010000043.1, read as the reverse complement.
CCGCCCGCCGTCCGCCGGGTCCACGACGAGCACGGTGGCCCGCGGATCGGCCACCAGGTTGCGGCCCTTCCGGCGCTCCAGGGTCGTGGACAGCACGACGACGTCGCCGTCCCGGCCGCACCAGACCGGCTGGGTCTGCGCGGAGCCGTCCGGCATCCGGGTGCTGAGCGCCGCGAGCAGCGGGCGGTCGAACAGGTCGTGGTGGCTGGCCGGCAGCGGGACGTCATCGGGAGCGTGCGGGGCGGCGTCGTCGGGCAGGCTCGCGTGGCCGGGCACGGCGACGGCGTTCCCGGTCGGTCGGCGGGGCGGGAAGGGCCCCACCACCGCCGCGGTGGGCTTCAGCCGGAAGGTGACCGGGGTCTCGGTCGCGGCCAGGTCAGCCGGCACCACCCGGCCGAAGTACGGCGCGACCCCGCAGTACCGGACGCTCACGGCGTCGAGGTCCGCGAGCGCGGCGGCGCGCCCGTCGGCTGTGTCCGGGTGCCCCCGCGTCACCGTTCCGCGCACCTCGATCCACCGGCCGGCCGGGTCCGGTTCGAGCACCATGAGGGTCGCCAGCGGTCGCGCGAACAGGTTCCGGGCCTTGTAGAACTCGGCCATCGTGCTGAGCATCACGTCACCGCCGTCGCGCCAGAACCACACGACGGTGGACTGCAGGCGGCCGTTGGCCAGGTGGGTGGTGAGGGCCGCCGTGAGCGGGCGGTCCAGCAGGTCGGTGTGGCTGGCGGGGAGGGCGACCGCGGTGGGCACGATCGAGAGGGTAGAGCCTGGAGCGAGGCCTAGAGAGGGACTTTGGGGGCGGTTCTTCTGGGCCGGTCGTCGGTCACGGAGGTACTCCGCTAGCGCAGGGACTTGGTCAGGTGGACCAGGTCGTGGGTGCCGGCGGGCGTCTCGCCCTGCCGGACGTAGCCGAAGCGCTCGTAGAGCCGGATCGTCGGGTCGCTGCGGCTGCCGGTGAACAGCCGGATCTCGGTGACCTCCGCGGGGAGAGCCTCCTCGGCGGCGCGCAGCAGCGTGGTCCCGATGCCCTGGCCCTGCAGGTCGGGCACCACCACCAGTCGACCGAGGTGC
>CAYGGX010000043.1:0-4067 GCA_964349585.1 uncultured Actinotalea sp. | reverse complement strand
GGTCCCGATGCCCTGGCCCTGCAGGTCGGGCACCACCACCAGTCGACCGAGGTGCCCGACGGCGCCGTCCAGGCGCACCCGCACCGAGCCGACGAGGCGACCGTCCAGCCAGGCCCCGAGGCCGATCACCGACGACGAGCGCAGCTCGTCGAGCAGCTCGTCCAGCGTCTGGGTGAGCGGCGGCAGCTCGGGGTCCCGGTACCGCCGGGCCTCGGCGACGTAGGCCGCGCGCTGGAGCGTGAGCACCTCGCCGGCGTGCTCGGCGGCCAGCGGCCCGATGTCGACGGACGTCACGCGGTCATCGTGCCAGCGGCGTGAGGTCCGCGGGGTCGAAACGGGTCAGTCCCCGGTGGTCAGCCGAAGGGTCTGCAGGCGGCGGATCGAGGTCACGACGGCGATGACGGTCACCGCCGCCAGGAGGATCAGCGCCGGGGTGAGCCCGACCGCGGACAGCACGCCCAGCGACCGCGCCTGCCCGCCGAGCAGGTCCTCGCCCGCCGCGAGCGCCCACTGCCGCACGCTGACGTTGCGCACCCCGGGCACGTACCCGCCGAGCACCGTCTCCCAGACCAGGGCGTACAGCAGCCCGATGACGACGGCGTTGCGGGTGGCGACCGACAGGGCGATGAACAGGGCGGTGTAGGCAACCCCCCCGAGCAGCGCGGTGACGCCGTACGCGAGGCCCAGCCGGCCGCCGTCGTCCCCCGCGATCTGGGTCGCCAGGACGACCGGCAGCACGGCGAGCACCAGCATCGCCGCCCAGGCGATCGTCAGCTTGGAGAAGAGGATGGTCCGGCGGGGCACCGGCTTGGCGAGCAGGTAGACGATCGAGCCGTCGTCGATCTCGGAGCCGATCACCGAGGTGCCGATCAACAGGCACATCACCGGCAGCAGGATCCCCAGGGCGAACTCGTTGATCAGCCCGACCGTGCCGCTCAGCTCGCCCCCGGTCCCCCACCGGACGAGCGCGGCGAGGAGCAGCAGCAGGACCGGCAGGATCACGAGCAGCAGTGCCCGGCGCCGGCCGAACAGGCCGCGCATGGTCAGGTTCATCACGACGGCGTTCATCGGGCCACCAGGTAGGCGAAGACGCTCTCCAGGGACTCGTCCGCCGGCGTGACCTCGAGGAGCCGCACGTCGGCGTCCCGGGCGAGCCGCGGCAGGGCGTGGGTGAAGCGGCCGAAGTCCAGGGCCTTGACCTCCAGGCTCGGGCCGGTCAGGTCGACGGTGTCGGCGCACCCGTCCGCGATCAGCGCGGCCGCGAGCCGCCGGTTGTCGCTGGAGGTGATCGTGTACTCGTGCGGTCGCTCGGTCATCAGGCGCCGGATCCGCCGGAAGTCTCCGGAGGCGGCGTGCCGGCCGGCGACGAGCACCTCGATCGTGTCGGCGATCTCCTCGACCTCCTCGAGGATGTGGCTGCTGAACAGGACCGTGCGGCCCTGGTCGCCGATCCGACGCAGCAGGTCCATCAGGTGCAGCCGCTGGCGGGGGTCCATCCCGTTGAACGGCTCGTCCAGCAGCAGCACCGGCGGGTCGTGCACCAGCGCGGTGGCCATCTTGATCCGCTGCTTCATGCCCTTGGAGTACCCGGCGAGGTCGCGGTCCTTGGCGTCGGTCATCTCGACGGTCTCGATCGCGACCCGCGCCCAGCCCTCGGGGTCGGGCACCTTGTGCAGGCGGGCGTTCGCCAGGACGAACTGCCAGCCGGTGACCATCTCGTACATCGCCTCGGTCTCGGGCACCAGGCCGATCGAGCGGTAGATGTCCGGGCGCCGCCAGACCTGCTGGCCGTCGAGCGTCACGGTCCCGGCCGAGGGGGCCAGGAACCCGCCCATCATCGCGATCAGGGTGGACTTCCCGGCGCCGTTCGGGCCGAGGAGCCCGGTGATGCCCGGGCCGATCGTCATCGACACGTCGTTCGCGGCGACCACGTTGCCGTACCAGCGGGAGACCCGGTCAAGGACGATGGTGCTCACACGCCACCCCGCTTCCGGTAGCGGCGGAAGAGTGCGGCAAGGCACCCGCCGACGACGACGGCCCAAACGGCCAGGTACGCGGCCGCGCCGCCGATCCCCTCGGCGAACGGGTAGGGACGGAATGGTGACTTGCCGAGCAGGTTGGTGGCCAGGCCGTCGACGAGCGTGAACGGGTCGAGCGCCGGCAGGAACTGCGCGACGGCGGTCAACCCCTGCTCGTCGGAGATCCCGACGATGATCCCGATCATCCCGCTGCCCACCACCAGGCCGGTCATGATGGCCGCGACGCCGAGCCCCCGGCGTGGCGTGAAGGCCGCGATGAGCAGGGTGAGCGCGCTCAGCTCGACCGCAAGCAGCGCGCAGAGCAGGAGGCCACCGAGCCAGCCGACGATCTGCGGGCCGACGGGGAGCTCGGCGAGCAGGGCGCCCACCAGCAGGGTGGTCTCGCCCAGCGCGAGCACGCCGAACACGGCGAGCGACAGGCCGGCGAACCTCGCGAGGACGTAGTCGCTGCGCGCCATCGGCCGGGACAGGTACAGCGGCATGACGCCGTGCCGGAGGTCCCGGGAGACGCAGTACGGCGCGGCCCCGGCCACGAAGAGCGCGATGACCAGCCAGAACCCGGCCGGGTACTGCGAGTAGCTGACGGGAAGCTCGGGCTGGCGGGTCAGGACGACGACCAGCGCCATGATCAGCGGCGGAACGGTGAGGAACGAGACGAGCACCCACGGCATCGCCTTGGCCCTGGCGGGGCGGCCGAGCCCGAACACGCCGCGGATCGTCTCGATCAGCAGGGACCGCACGATCCAGCTGCGGCCGAGGCGGGCGCCGTCGTAGTGCCGGAAGCCGATGTCGTGGATGACGTCGTCGGGGGGCGTCGTCGTGCCCGCACCGGGCGAGGGGGGTCGTTCAGCGCCGGCCATGTCCGGCCCCCTCCGGTCGGAAGATCTCGGTCAGGTGGTGCCGGCGCGGCTGCAGGCGCACCAGGCCGACGCCGAGATCGACGGCGCCCTGAGTCACGGCGTCGTGCACGTCCCCGCCCACCTCGACGGTGAAGGCGTGTGCGCCGGCGTCGGCGACCACGAACCCCGCCTCGCGCAGCCGCTCGGCCAGGTCTGCGCCCTTGTCGGTGACCTCCACCAGCAGGACGCCGCTCAGCTTGGTGGCGTCGGCGGTGGACGTGGAGCGCTGGAGCACGCCGGCCTCGATCACCACCACGTGGTCGGCGATCCGCTCGAGCTCGCCGAGCAGGTGCGAGGTGACGACCACCGAGATGCCGAAGTCGGTGCTGATCCGCCGGATCAGGTCGAGCATCTCGTCCCGGCCGGCGGGGTCCAGCCCGTTGGTCGGCTCGTCGAGGAGCACCAGGCTCGGGTCGTGCACCAGGGCCTGGGCGAGCTTGACCCGCTGCTTCATCCCGGTGGAGTACCCGCCGATCGGCCGGTACCGCTCCTCGTAGAGGCCGACGTGCCGCAGGGTGTCGGCGGTGCGCTCGCGGCCCACGTTCGTCGGGAGCCCGGACATCCGGGCCATGTGCACCACGAACTCGGTGGCCGAGACGTCCGGGGGCAGGCAGTCGTGCTCCGGCATATAGCCCACGAGCTGGCGGATCTCCAGGCCCCGGGTCGTGCTGTCCATGCCGAGCACCTGGGCACTGCCGGAGGTGGGCGGGAGCAGGCCGAGCAGCACCCGGATCAGCGTGGTCTTTCCCGCGCCGTTGGCACCCACGAGCCCGACCACGCCCTGGGGCATCTCGACCGTCAGCTGGGACAGGGCCGTGACGGAGCCGAACCTCCGGGTCAGGTCATCGGCGACCACGGAGGGGGTCTCGGGGGAGGGTGCACCAGGGGCCCGACTGTCGACGGCCGCGGGGTGCATGTCAGTGATCGTGCCCCTATCGCAGGGGTGGCGCCATGGGTTATCGCCCTGAGCCGACCCTGACCTCAGCTACGCAATTCGGCGCACGCGTTCGCGGCGAACTCGTCCTCGCCCTCGACGACGTAGGCCCGCTCTCCGTAGGCGTCCACTCCCGCCCGGCGCCGGACCTCCCCTGGTCGGAGCCCCGCGAGGTCCGCGGCGGTGAACTCGACC
>CAYGGX010000042.1:6620-18798 GCA_964349585.1 uncultured Actinotalea sp. | reverse complement strand
TGCCCTTCACCGGGATCACGAAGGTCACCTCGTGCCGGGCGGGGTCCGTCTGCTCCACGATCGCACGCGGCGGGAAGGTCTGCACGCGACACGTCTCCGGCACCCGGCGGAGCGGGTCGCGGCTGTTGGTGGTCACCCCGTGCGGGTCGTAGACCCCGGTGATGTCCAGCAGGCCGTCCGCCGGGTCACCACGCCAGATCCCCAGGCACCCGAGCCGAACCGAGACGCGATTGAGCCAGGACAGGTCGTGCGGGTCGCCGCCGGCCTCGCCGAGCAGCTCGATGCCCACCTCGTACTGCTCGGCGAGCGAGACCGAGAGCTGGTCCGCCCGTTCGAAGCTGCTGAGCGCGTGCAGTCTGGTCAGGGAGAGGGTGATGCTGGTCATGCAGTGCCGCAGCACCTCGCTGCCGGCTGCGTCGGCGCTGGCGAGGGCCTCCGCGGCGTCCGCGTGCAGACTGATGAGCGTCTGCGCGAACTGGGCGAGCGCCTCCGGGGCGGGAGCACGGGGGTAGACCTTTCGGATCGCGGACTCGACTACCGCGGTCAGGGCGGCCCGGTCGACGGTCGCCGGGTCTAGCGTCGCGAAGGCGGCGACGGGGTCGTCGTACAGGGGAACCCCGAGGTGGCTGGCGATGGCGGACGCCACGGCCCTGCCGTCCGTCTCCCCCTGGCGGGACGAGTCGGTGGTGCCGACCGGGCAGCCGCAGGTCCCGCGCGGGACGAGGGTCGACGGGACGGTGTGCCGACGGTGCTCCACGGGCTCGCCGCGCAACTCCGCGAGGAGCAGCTGCGCCGCCCGGGCGCCGAGCTCGGTCACCTGGTGCTCGACGGTGGCCAGTGGCGGCGAGGCATGCCAGCCGATCTCCATGTTGTCGAAACCCACGACGGCGACGTCCTGCGGGACCCGGACCCCGCGCTCCACCAGACCCTTGATGAGACCGATGGCCACCCGGTCGGTGGAGGCGATGACGGCGGTGATCGGCTCCGGGGCGGCGAGGATCGGCTCGACCACCCGCGCCCCGCCAGTCTCGACGTGGTCGGAGGTCGGGAAGAACAGCCCATCGGTGCTCAGCCCGCGCTCCCGCATGGCGGCCAGGTAGCCCGCGTGGCGCTCCGCGATGTCGGTCTGGGCGAGGTTCCCGACGAACGCGATGCGCGTGTGCCCGTGCCCGACCAGGTGCTCAACGGTGTCGGCGACGCCCTGATGGTTGTCGGCCACGACCGACGCCGCGTCGACGTCGTCGAGCGTGTTGCTTGACAGCACCACGGGCTTGCCGGCCTCCCGCAGGCGCTTCAGGTAGGCCGAGCTGGAGGCAAGGGCGACGGCGATGAACCCGTCGAAGTGGTCCCATCCGATCGGGACGGTGACATCGGGGGCCGGGATGATCTCGTCCCCGCTCATCCCGGCATTCATCGTCTGGATCAGCGTGACCCGTCCGCCGGCGGCGGCGACCTCCCGGACGACGCCCGCCAGGACGTCGCCGAAGTAGGACCCCCCGGTGATCGGGGAGAGCACGCCTATGTGCACGGTCGTGCCCCCCCTCGGGTCATGGGCCGACCGTAGCGCGATCGGCGGCAGGACGGCGTGCAGCCGCGTCGCCTGACGCGACGGACAGCGGGGTGCCGAGCAGCTCGCGCGCCTCCCCTGCGGGCAGCGCCCGGGCGTAGAGCCAGCCCTGCGCGCTGCCGCAGCCCATCTCCCGGAGCCGGGCGGCCTGTTGCTCGGTCTCGACGCACTCCGCGATCACGTCGATGCCGAGCGACTCGCCCATCGCGATGATGGTCCGCACCAGTGCGTCCGTTCTCGCGACCTGGACCAGCTCGGCGATGAAGGAGCCGTCGATCTTCAGGGCGTCGACCGGGAGCGTGCGCAACGCGTGCAGCGAGGACTGACCGGTGCCGAAGTCGTCGATGTGCACGCGGATCCCTGCTCGCTGCAGCTCCGTGAGCTTCTCGCGCGCCGCCTCCGGCTCGTTCACGATCACCGACTCGGTGATCTCCAGGATCAGGCACTCGGCCGGGACGCCGTGCCGCTCGAGCGTCTCGAGGACGGTCCGGACGAACTCACCGGTCCAGAACTCGCGGTGCGAGACGTTGACGGACACCGCGAGGGGGCCGTCGTAGCTGTCCCTCCAGGCGGCGATCTGGCGGCAGACCTCGTCCAGCACCAAGTGTCCGAGATCGACGATGCTGCGGTTGTCGATCATGGCGGGAAGGAACTCCCCCGGGCCGCACAGCCCCCGCACCGGGTGCTGCCAGCGGACGAGGGCCTCGAACCGGGTCAGGGCGGAGCCGTCGAGCGCGACCACCGGCTGGTAGTGCACCACGAACTGCTTCTGATCGAGCGCGACGACCAGCTCCGTCCGATCCCGGAGCCGGGTGACGGCGCGCTCGTGCATCCGAGGGTCGAACTGCGTCGCCGTCCCGCGCTCGGCCTCCTTCGAGGTGTACATCGCGATGTCCGCGTCGCGCAGCACGTCCTCAGGGTCGGTGTAGCCCGTCTCGGAGGCGGCGATGCCGATGCTCGCGGTGACCGTGAACTCCTGCTCGCCGAGGGTGATCGGCACGGAGATGCTGTCCTGGATCCGCTTGGCGACGACCAGGAGCTCGTCGGCTATCGGGTCGGTGAGCAGCACGGCGAACTCGTCCCCCCCGAAGCGTGCGGCGGTGTCGACGCTCCGGATCTGGTCCCGCAGCCGGGTCGCGACGACCGTCAGCAGCTGATCCCCGGCGAGGTGCCCGAGCGAGTCGTTGACCAGCTTGAAGCCGTCGAGGTCCAGGAAGAACACCGCGAACCTGGCGCCAGGCCGGCGTCGCGGCTGCTCGAGTGCAACGGCCAACCGGTCGAGGAAAAGCCGCCGGTTCGGCAGCCCGGTCAGGGCGTCGAACAGCGCCGCCTGGCGCAGCCGATCCTCGAGCTCCTTGCGGTGGGAGATGTCGGAGAGCGAGCCGACCAGCCGCGCGACGGATCCCTCGGCCGCCACTCCGAACGCCCGAAGGAGCAGCCAGGTGGCGGTGCCGTCGCGCCGGAGCACGCGGTACTCGACCTCGACGGGAGTGTCGGGCCGTGCGCCCGCCTCGGCAAGGGCCGCGGCGAGGAGCTCCCGGTCCTCGGGGTGCGCCGACTCGATCCAGGTGGCGTGATCCGGGTCGTCGTCCAGGTCCAGGAGGTCCCGGCATCGGGGCGAGAGGTAGATCTCGCGCGTGCGGACGTCGTACTCCCAGAGTCCGTCGTTCGCCGCGCGCGCGGCGAACGCGTACCGCTCCTCGCTGCGGCGGACGTCCTCCAGCAGGCCCTTCTCCCGGAGCGCCGCGCCCAACAGGGCGGCCCAGTGGTCGTAGGTCGCCCGGTCGCCGCCGAACTCGGTCTCCACGGTCCCGATGAGGGCGAGGAAGCCGTGGTCCCCGTTCGACCCCCGCACGGGGATGACGTAGCAGACCTCCGAGGCCCCGGGGTCCGCGGACTCGAGGAGCGCCCACGGCGGGAACTGCGGGACCGGTACGACCGAATCGAGGTCCGCGTCCAGGGCGCCGCTGCGATCGAAGACCCCCGCGACCCGTAGCCGGCCGCTGCGCGGGGAGTCGTCCCACAGCCCGAGGCAGCCGGCCTTCACCGAGAGCGGCTCGAGCCAGCTCAGGTCGGCGGGGTCGGTGCCGACGCGCCCGAGCAGGCTCATTCCGACGTCGTACTGCTCGTCGAACGAGACCGAGAGCCGGTTGACCCGGCGCAGACCGCTGACCATCTGGAGCTGCGTGAGCGTCGTGGTGATCCGGACCACCGCGTACTGCAGGGCGGGCGCCCACGGGTGGCCGGCCTCCCGCGCCCGGGCCCAGATGTCGCCGAGCAGTGTGACGAACGTCTCGCTGAGTCCGGTCACTCCCTCCGGGGCGGAGGTCGGGCGGTACAGCCCCTCGAGCGTGGCGGCAATCACGGCGTCCAGGGCGTCCAGGTCGGCCGCGGGCGTCGGTCCGTCGGCCGGTGGTTCGCCCTCCGGTCCCAGCCCGATCGCGGCGAGAACGGCGGCCACCAGCTCCTTGCCGTCCGCGATGCCGGGCGTCGATCCGCCAGTCGACCGGGGGCCGCAGCCGCACGACCCGCGCGGGATGAAGCTCGCCGGCGCGATGTACACCCGGTGCTCGACGTCCTGTCCTTCGACCTCCTGCACGAGTAGGCGCGCAGCCAGGGCACCCAGCTCGTCGAAGCGCTGCCGGACGGTCGCCAGCGGTGGGCTGGCGAACCAGCCTGCCTCCGCGTCGTCGAAGCCGACGATCGCCAGGTCCTGCGGCACGCGGAGCCCGAACTCGTCGAGTCCCTCGATGAGGCCGATCGCGACGCGGTCGGTGCTGGTGATCACCGCGGTGCAACCGGGAATCGCCGCGGCGACCAACGGCGCCGCGGAGCGGCCGCCGGTCTCGACGTGGTCGGCAATCGTGAAGTGCAGCCCTGTGGTGTCCAGGCCGTGGGCGGCCATCCCGGCCTGGTAGGCCGCGATGCGCTCGCGCATGTCGCTCTGCTCGATGTTCCCCACGAACCCGATTCGCGTGTGCCCGTGCCCGACCAGATGGTCGACAGCGGCCAGGACACCCTCCTTGTTGTCGATCACCACCCGGCAGGCGTCGATGTTCCCGAGGTCGTTGCTCACCACGACAACCGGCTTGCCGGACGCCCGCAGCTCGTCGAGGTAGGAGGTCGGGGTTGCCCAGGCGATCGTGACGAACCCGTCGATGCTGTCGAATGCGACCGGGAGCGTGCCCGCCATCGCGGGCGTGAAGGCGTCGCTCGACTGGCCCGCGTCGAGGGTCTGGACGAGCGTCACGTGCCCGCCGAGGGATGCGATCTCGCGCACGACGCCGGCCATCACGCCACCGAAGAAGTAACCCCCGGTGACGGGCGACAGCACCCCGACATGGACCATGACGACTCCCGCTCTCTGCCCCCTGAGGGGTCCGATACGGTAATCGGCTCGCGGCTCGCCGGGCATGAGCCTCCGGAGGAAGATCACCCCTCCCGGTCGCGTTTGCGCCGGTGCGGGGGAGGATGGGCGAGGGAGGAGGCAGCATGCCCCACGAGGTGACAAAGAGTGATGAGGAATGGCGGGCCGAGCTCAGCGCCGAGGAGTACGCGGTGCTGCGCCGGGCGGGCACGGAGCGGCCGTGGACCGGCGCCCTGCTCGAAGAGTCGCGGGTCGGCACGTACAGCTGCCGGGCCTGCGGCGCGGTCCTGTTCCGGGCCGAGACCAAGTTCGACTCGCACTGCGGATGGCCCAGCTTCTACGCCCCGTCCGACGACGACGCGGTCGAGCTCCTCGAGGACCGCAGCCTGGGCATGGTGCGGACCGAGGTCCGCTGCGCAAGGTGCGGCAGCCACCTGGGTCACCTGTTCGACGACGCCCCGCAGACGCCGACGGGCGACCGGTACTGCATGAACTCCGTCTCGCTGACCTTCGCCCCGGACGACTCCTGATGTCCGGGGATCGACCGCGACGTCCGTCGATGGTCGACCCGCGGAGCCTTGACCAGGTCCCCGGGGACGCCGACCCGACCGCGCGGGCGGAGGTGGCACACATGACCGCCGGCGCGGTGGTTCGCCACGGTCGGGCCACCCGGGATCCGAAGGTCGTCGAACGCCTGGTGCACCTGGTCGAGTCCGAGGGGCTGGACACGGTCGCCGCGATGTGGGCGGACAGCCCGCCCGGCACGCTGCCCGGCGCGCTGTGGCGGATGTACGCCCTGCGGGAGACCGTTCGGCGCGACCCGCGGACCGTCGCCGAGCGCTACCGGGACGGCATCGCTCGCGCGGAGGTGCACGACGTCGTCGCGGGTGTCGCGAGTCCGCCCGGTCCCGAGGAGGTGGAGGCCGTCGCAGACGCCGTGCTGTCGGGGGTGTTCGACGGGGATCTCGCGGTGGCACTGGAGCGCGCCGCCGCGTTCTGCCGGGTGGTCGCGATCGGCACCGCCCTGGACGCGGACCACGTGGGCGAGGTCGACGCCGAGCTGGCGGGCCGGGTAACGCGTGGGGCGTCGAGCCTGGTGCGCACGGCCGAGGAGCTTGAGCTGGCCGCTGGCCGGTGGCGGGAAGGCACTCTGGAGTAGGCCGGCCCCCAGGGTGGTTGTTGTCACCCGGCCCGGCCGGGCGGGTCGGGCGGGGCGTCTCGTACCATGGTTGATGACGTCGGGTCGCGGTAGCCCCGGGCTCCATTAGCCGCCGCCTCGAGCGGCCTCCGCGCCGAGAGGCGCTCCGCGGCCCGGCGTCATACGTCGCGACACTCGCGGAGTTGTGCTTTCGGTATCCGGCCGCCCTAGCCCGACGCGACCGATCCGCTCGATGATGAACCTGGCCGAGTACTGGGTGGACATCAACCGACTCGAGAACGAGGGCGACCGGACCTACCGTCGCCTGGTCGCCACCATGTTCCGCGACGGGCTGGACCCGATCGAGCTGATGAGGCTCAAGGACGTCGTCGACACCCTCGAGGCGGCCGCCCACGGATTCGACTACACCAACGGGTTTCACGACGCCGCCAACGCGATCGCCACGTCGGCCTCGACCCGGGCGCTCACACCCCGGGCGGCGCTGATCATGGCCGCCTGCTTGCAGGATGCCCAGAAGACGATGGAGTCATCGTCCTGGCGCTCGTCGCGGGCGGGCTGCACACCGGCAGCACGATCCCGCTGTGGGTCAAGCTCTCGGCCGCCTCCGCGATCTCGCTGGGCACGTATGCCGTCGGCTGGCGGGTCATGCGGGCCCTCGGCCGCAAGGTCATCGAGCTGGACCCGGCGCGCGGGTTCGTCGCCGAGACGGTCGCCGCCTCGGTCCTCTACAACACGGCCTTCGTGTTCCACGCACCGATCTCGACCACCCAGACCTCACGTCGGCGATCATGGGGGTCGGCGCCACCAAGCGAGCCTCGGCCGTCCGCCGGGGGGTGGCGGGGAACATCGCGATCGCGTGGGTGCTGACCATCCCGGCCGCCGCGACCGCCGCGGCACTCGTCTACTTCGGCCTCGCCGCGCTGCTCGGCTGAGTCAGGGGCGCAGCGGCCGGTGCCGCTCAACGGCCACGACCCACGCCCCGCGACGGGTCCCGTTGACGTGCGCGACCAGCACCTCACCCGTGCGCAGGAACGGGTCCTTCCGGGGGAGACAACCGACCGTCCAACCCCGCGTCGCCTCGCCGATCGTTGCCATCACCGCGGGCAGGACGGGGCGGTGGGTGACCACGACGGCGTCCCGCGGTTCGGTGAGGTATCCCGTGATCGACGCGATCGCGGCGCCGGGATCGTCGCGGTACGCCGCCTCGGTGAGCGCCTCGACCTGCTGCACCGGCAGGCCCGAGCCCTCGGCGTACGGCATCACGGTCCGGAGGCACCGCGCCCACGGGCTCGTCGCCACTGACGCGACCCCGAACGCGGACAGCAGGGGAATCAGCGCCTCGGCCTGTCGGCGGCCCAGCCCGGTCAGGGGCCTGGTGGCCTCCCCGTCGCGCCAGCTGGAGCGCTTGCGGGCCTGCCCGTGCCGGGCGATCGCGAGCACCCGGGTTTCGAGCCGACCACGCCCCCAGAGGTCGACGACCGCCTCCAGGGCGGGTCGGTCCTCGGGCCGGGACAGCAGCTCCATCGCAGTCGGCGCGCTCACCCAGACGACGTCGTCGATCTCCTCGGGCTCAGCGCGGGCCACCGCCGGCCGGACCTTGAGCGCGGGGGCGTCGTCGGTCGCCACCCGCGCCGCCCAGTACCTGACCAGCTTCCCGAGCCCGTCCGGCGTGCGGTAGCCGACCCGCACGAGCGGGACCCCGAGCACCACCGGGGTGCCGACCTCCTCGGCCACCTCCCGGACCGCGGCCGCGGGCTCGGACTCGCCGGGGTCGAGCTTGCCCTTGGGCCAGGACCAGTCCCGGTACCGCGGCCGGTGCACCAGGGTGACCTCGAGCCGTCCCTCGCGCTCCCGCCACAGGACTGCGCCGGCGGCGCGGACCATCGGGGTCGTCGCCTGGCTCATCTGGTCGGTCCGCCCTCAGCGGTCCCGGACGGCGCGGCGCCGCTGCCGGGCGATCAGGTACTCCTGAAGGTCGCGCAGCGGAGTTCCGTCCGCTCCGCGGTGATGCCGTTGCCAGGTGCCGTCCCCGGCCAGGTGCCAGGACGCCGTCGCGTCGTCCATCGACAGGTCGAGCAGCTCGAGGAGCTCGGCGACGTGCTCGGGCTCGGTGATCCGCACCAGAGTCTCAACTCGACGGTCGAGGTTCCGGTGCATCAGGTCGGCGGACCCGATGTACACCTCTGGGTCGCCGCCGCCGGCGAAGGCGAAGAGCCGCGCGTGCTCCAGGAAGCGGCCGAGGATGGATCGGACCCGGATCGTCTCGCTCAGGCCGGGTACACCGGGTCGCGCCGCGCAGATCCCGCGAACGACGAGGTCGACCGGGACCCCGGCCCGGGACGCCCGGTACAGGGCGTCGATGGTCGCCTCGTCCACCACCGCGTTGACCTTGATCCGGATCCAGGCCTCCCGGCCGGCGAGGTGGTTGGCGGTCTCCGCCTCGATCCGCTCGATCAGCCCGGGGCGCAGGGTCCGCGGGGCGACCAGCAGCCGGTTGAACCTTGCCTTCGGGGCGTACCCGGAGAGCTGGTTGAACAGCCGGGTGAGGTCCTGGCCGACCTCGGGGTCGCACGTGAGCACCCCGAGGTCCTCGTACAGCCGGGCGGTCTTCGGGTTGTAGTTGCCGGTGCCGACGTGGCAGTACCGGCGCAGCCCGTCTGCCTCCTGGCGCACCACCAGGGAGAGCTTGCAGTGCGTCTTCAGGCCGACGATGCCGTACACGACGTGCACCCCGGCCTGCTCGAGCTTGCGCGCCCAGGAGATGTTGGCCTGCTCGTCGAACCGGGCCTTGATCTCCACCAGCGCGAGCACCTGCTTGCCGGCCTCGGCTGCCTCCACCAGGGAGTCGACGATGGGGGAGTCGCCCGAGGTCCGGTACAGCGTCTGCTTGATCGCGAGCACGTTGGGGTCGGCGGCGGCCTGCGCCAGGAAGGCCTGGACCGACGTTGCGAAGGAGTCGTAGGGGTGGTGCAGCAGGATGTCGCGCCTGCGGATCGCGGCGAAGACGTTCGTCGCCGTGGCGCTCTCCACCTCGGCGAGGTGCCGGTGGGTGCCGCCGATGAAGCGCTCGTAGGCCAGCTCGGGGCGGTCCAGATCGGCGATCAGGGTCAGGCCGGTCAGGTCGAGCGGCGCCGGCAGCTCGAACACCTCGGACTCCTCGACCCCGAGCTCGCGGATCAGCAGGTCCCGCACCCGGGGCGCGATGTCGCGGGCGAGCTCGAGCCGCACCGCGGGTCCGAACCGTCGCCGGAGCAGCTCCTTCTCCATCGCCTGGAGGATGTTCTCGGCGTCGTCCTCCTCGACCTCGACGTCCTCGTTCCGGGTCACCCGGAAGGTGTGGTGCTCGCGGACCTCCATCCCGGGGAAGAGCGCGTCCAGGTGCACGGCGATGACGTCCTCGAGCGGGACGAACGAGGTGGGCCCCCGGCCGGGGTCCGCGGTCCGACTGCTGGGCGCGCTGGGCCGGCCGCGGTCGTCCACGGCGATGAACCGGGGCAGCAGCGGTGGGACCTTCACCCGCGCGAAGTGCTCCTTGCCGGTCGTCGGGTTGACCACGACCACCGCGAGGTTCAGCGACAGGCCGGAGATGTAGGGGAACGGGTGGGCCGGGTCGACCGCGAGCGGGGTGAGCACCGGGTAGATCTGCCGGCGGAAGAACTTGCGCAGCCGCTCCTGCTCGTCCGCGCCGAGGTCGTCCCAGTGCACCAGGGTGATCCCCTCGGCGCCGAGGGCCGGCTGAACGGACGAGGTGAACACCTCGGCGTGCCGGGCCATCAGCTCGTGCGACTTCACGCTGATCGCGTCGAGCACCTGGTGCGGGCTCAGCCCGGAGGCCGCGGTGCGCGCCATCCCGGTCGCGATCCGCCGCTTCAGGCCGGCCACCCGGACCATCACGAACTCGTCCAGGTTCGACGCGAAGATCGCCAGGAACCGGACCCGCTCGAGCAGCGGGATCGACTCGTCCTCGGCGAGCTCGAGGACCCGCGCGTTGAAGGCGAGCCAGTCGAGCTCCCGGTCGCCGAAGCGACTCTCGGGCAGGGCGTCGGTGGCGTCGGCGGGCGCCGTGGCGTCCGCGACCGCTTCGTCGCTCCGGGCCTCGGGCTGCGCGGTCATGGGGTAGATCGTTGCATCCCCGGGTGGGGGTAGCGCCAGTCAGCCGTACTGGACGTCCACCCGGCTGCGCCGGAAGCCGGCCGCCTCGTAGACGCGAACCGCAGCGGCGTTGCTCGCCTCGGTGTAGAGGATCGCGGTGCGCGCGCCGCGCCGGGACAGGTGATCGAGGGCCAGCGCGGTCAGTCGCCGGCCGAGCCCGCCGCCCTGCGCGGCCGGGTCGACGCCCAGCACGTACAGCTCGCCGACCTCCGCCCGCTCGACCTTCAGCCAGGCGAACGCGACCAGCCGCCCGGCCCGCTCGGCGAGCAGCAGGTCGTCGGCCCGGAACCACGGCTCGCGCTGCCGCGCCCGGAGGTCGTCGAGGGTCATCCGGCCCTGCTCGGGGTGGTCGGCGAACGCCCGCGCGTTCACCTGGAGCCACGCTTCCTCGTCCCGGCCCACCACGAAGCCGCGCACGACGACGTCGTCGGGCAGGGCCTGGGCGGTCCGCTCCCCCAGGGCGGTGGTCATCTGCCAGAGCTCGCGACGGGGCGACAGCCCGGCGCTCGCCGCAAGCGCGCGGGCTGCGGGCAGGTTGCCGTGTGCCCAGACCAGCGGTGGGGCGCCCGACGCACCTGCGACGTCCCGGACGGCGTCGAGCAGCTGCCGGCCGAGGCCGTGGCCGCGGTGCGCGGGGGAGACGACCAGCTCGGCCACCGGGTGGCCGCGCAGGTCCACCGTCGCGTAGCCCGTCGGCGGCTCCCCGACCGTGATGTGCCGGGCGGGGGCGGCGGGATCTGCCAGGTCCAGCAGGGCCTGTTCGCCGAGCGGCTCCACCCCGTCATGATCGGCCGCCGCCTGGGCGATGGCGCGGACCTGTGCCACGGTCGACCCCGGAAGGCCGCCGGGGTGGATGACGGGCATGTCACCATCCCATCACGGCGTCACCCGCACGGTCAGTCGACAGGGGCGACGCACACCGCCGACGAGGAGGGTCAGGTGCGGGCACGGGTCGTCGTCGTGGGGGGCGGGCAGGCCGGGCTCTCGGCTGCCCATCACCTGCGCCGGGCGGGGCTCGAGCCCGGCCAGTCCGTGGTGCTCGACGACGCACCGGGGCCGGGCGGGGCGTGGCAGCACCGCCGGGACTCGCTCACCGTCGCGCAGACGCACAGCATCCAGGACCTTCCCGGGATGGGGCCGCCGCCCGCCGACCCCGGCGCGCGCGTCGGTCGTGATGGGCGAGTACTTCGCCGAGTACGAGCGCGCCTTCGAGCTCCCCGTGCATCGACCGGATCGCGTGACGGCGATTCGCGAGGCATCGCCCGAGGAGTCCGCCGGCGAGCGGCTGTTCCGAGTCGAGACAGACAGCGGCGAGTGGCTCACGGGTGCGGTGATCGACGCGACCGGGACCTGACAGAAGCCGTTCTGGCCGGTGTATCCGGGCCGGGAGGCCCCGACTTCAGCGACGCGTCCTTCGACGAGTCCGCCCGGCAGTCCGCGGTCGCGGCGGTGGACGCCGACACCAGGGCCGGGCTGCCGCCGCGGAGCGTGGTCTCCGCGACCGGGCTGCCGCTGACCGCCGAGTACCGGCGGGGGATCGCCGGCGGCGTCCTCCGGGCGCTGCCGATGTTCGCCCGCATCGTGCCCGCGGGCGTGGAGTGGGACCCGATCGACGTCCCGCCCGCGCCCGAGCGCCTTGCCGTTGACGCGATCTGCTGGGCGACCGGCTTCCGCCCGAGCCTGGACCATCTGGCCCCGCTGCACCTGCGCGGCCGGGGCGGCGGCATCGTGATGGACGGGCCCGAGGTGGTGGCCGACCCGCGGATCCAGCTGGTCGGCTACGGGCCGAGCGCGAGCATCATCGGCGCGAACCGAGCGGGCCGGGTTGCGGTCCGGAACCTGCGCCGCTTGCTCGGGTTCTGAGGCGCTACGGCAGGTAGGTCTCCTCGATGCCGGTCACGCGGTCGTCGCGCACCTCGATCGTCGCCAGGAA